>NZ_MUKA01000450.1 GCF_002150735.1 Streptomyces africanus | reverse complement strand
GCGGCGCATGTGCGTGAAGTACTCGTACTGCGTCGGCAGCCGGCCGATGAGCGCCTCGGCCTGGTCGTGCACCGACTGGAACTCCTTCAGCGCCGCGCTGTCGTCGGCGAGCGCGAGCGCCGGGGACGGCTTGAGCTCGATGCCGCCCATCCCGAGCAGGACGCACTGGTAGGAGTACGGCGGCAGCCCGTGGTAGTACGGGAAGACCGACTCGCTGTCCGGCAGCTGGTACTTCCAGTGCTCGATCCGCTCGGCCAGACCGTCGGGCAGCTCCCGCGTCTTGGTGTCCTTCCAGTACTGCGTGTCGTTGCGCCCGGCGGCGGCGTAGTGCAGGGCCAGGAACTCGCGGACGCCGTCCATCACATGGGCGACGGCGCTGTTGTAGCTGTCCCGGTGCACCGGGTTCCAGTCCGCCCCGGGGAAGTTCTTGACCAGCTGCTCGGCCGCGTGGTGGATGAAGAAGATGCCGGTCGACTCCAGCGGTTCGACGAAGCCGCTGGTCAGGCCGATACCCACGCAGTTGTTGACCCAGGAGCGGTTGCTGCGGCCGATGCGCATCTTGATGTGGTTGGCCTCGGCGTCGGCCGCGCTCGGGCCGACGAACTCGCGCAGGGTGCGCTCGGCCTCCTCGGCGGACAGGTAGTCACTGGCGTAGACGTACCCCGTGCCGATGCGGCCGTAGAGCGGGATGGTCCAGATCCAGCCCGCCTCCTGCGCGGTGGAGGTCGTGCAGGGCCTGATGCCCCGCGCCTCCATGTCCTGCGGCACCTGCAGGGCGACCGCGCTGTCGTTGGGCAGGTTCTTCTGGAAGGAGATGAAGGGCTCCTCCAGGGCCTTGTTGAGCAGCATCCCGCGAAAGCCGGTGCAGTCGATGAACAGGTCGCCCGTCAGCTCGCCGTGCTCGGCCGTCACCACGCTGCTGATCCAGCCGCGCTCGTCGAGCTTGACGTCCTTGACGTCGTCGATGATGTGCTTCGCGCCGCGGTCCACCGTGTACGCGGTGAGGAACTTCGCCAGCAGCGCGGCCTCGAAGTGGTACGCGTACGGGAACTGGGTCTTGCCCTGGTGCTCCGACATCGTCAGGCCCTGGGGCTCTTCGGTGCCTTCCTCGTACGGCTGCGACAGCATGGCACCGCCGAGGTGACGGGGGCTGCGCTCGGCGTCGCAGATGTTGGCCATCACGAAGCAGTCCGAGTCGAACCGGTCGGTGCGGCCGTTCTTGAGCCACCAGTCCGTCAGCGGGAAGCCGTCGACCGACCGCATCTGCTCGAACGGGTGGTAGAAGTGGTGACCCGGCTTGCGCCAGTTCTCGAAGCGGACCGCGAGCTTGTACGTGGCGTTGCACGCCGGCATCCAGTCCGATTCCTTCAGTCCGAGAAACTCGAAGAAGTGCCGGATGTCGCTGAACGTTGCCTCACCGACGCCTATGGTGCCGACTTTTCCGGATTCGACGAGGGTGATGTCGATACGGTCTCCGAAAGCCGCCTTGAGGTACGACGCCGTCATCCAGCCGGCTGTACCGCCCCCCACGATCACGACTCTATTCAGCATCGAAAAGCTCCAATTCCACGACGATGGTTTCCGATGGGCTTCAACGCGATAAGAGCGAGCGTAGGTTTCACAAGGCTTCGCCCACCACGTTCTTAAGTGGTGGGCGAAACACACAGGTGACCGCGGGTAATGCGGGCGGCGTCAGATCATTCCCGGCTGCCGATGGCCGCCGAGGGCCGGGTGCGCAGCGCCATTCGGGCGGTCAGCAGTGTCGTACCGACCGTCAGGGCGAGCGCGGACACGAGGACGGCCAGCAGAATCGACGGTGGACCGGCGGGCAGCGCCCGGGCGAGTACGGCCTTGCTCAGCGGGACCAGGGTCAGGACCGCGACCAGCATGCCCAGCCCGAGACCGGCCAGCGCGGTCAGCAGCGCCTCCACCGTCATCATCCGCATCACCTGGCCCCGGGTCGCGCCGACCAGACGCTGCAGGGTGAACTCGCGGCGCCGCTCGCCGGTCGCCATCACCAGGGAGTTCACCAGGGCGATGACCGCGTATCCGACGACCATGGCGACCAGGAGGTACGCCACCCAGGTCTGGGTGTCGTTCTGCTCGGCGGAGGCGGTGACCAGGTCCGCCCGGCCGGCCGCGCGCAGCCCGGGCAACGGCGCGCCGGGGCCGGTGAGTTCGGCTGTGAGCCGCGCGGTGTCGGTGCCGGGGTCCGCCGCGACCAGGATCTGCGGCACCACGCCGTCGGTGGTGTGCGCGGCCACCACGGCAGCGGGCATCAGGGCCGCGCCGTACCCGCGCTGGTCCCCGACCGTCGCCACCATGCGGGGCTCGACCACGGTGCCGTCGCCCATGCGCATGGGGATCCGCTCACCGATGGAGTGTCCGCCGGCGGCGGACTCGGGCAGGGCCACGGTGTCCCCGCGCAGATCGGCGAGACTGCCGCTCACCGCACGGATCGCCGTGGTGCGTTCGATGCCGGCCGGGGACACGCCGGTGATCTGCACCCGCTCGCCCTTCGGCCTGCGGCCCTTGCCGTCGTACTCCGCCATCTCGGCCTTGGACGGCTCCAGGAAGCCGGAGCTCGGCACATAGGCGGAGGCGGCCGCCACGCCGGGCTCCTTGCCGATGCCGTCGGCCAGGGACGAGGGCAGCCCGCCGGACACCGAGGTGATCACGAGGTCGGCTCGGAGGTTGTCCTCGAACGCCTGCTGGGCGCCCTGGTTCTGGGTCGTCTGCAGGTAGATGAGGGCGGTGGCCAGACCGGTGGCGAGCATGACCGGCATGACCGCTCCGGCCAGCCGGGCCGGCCGGGCCTTGGCGTTGAGCATGGCCAGTTGCCCGGAGAAGCCGGTGACCGCGCGCAGCGGCCAGCGCAGCAGGGCCGTCATCAGCCTGCTCAGGGTGGGGCCCAGCAGGCCGAAGCCGGCGGTCCACAGCATCGCGGCCGGCGTGGCGGTGCTGCCCGCCACCGTGCCGTCGACGTTCACCGTGACGATCGCGAGGGTGACGCCGCCCGCCAGGCAGAGGACGGCGAACAGGAGCCGGATCCAGTTGAGCCGGCGACGCTGCAGGGACGCCTCGGCCAGCGCCTCGGTCGGGCGGGTCCGGGCGGCGGCGCGGGCCGCGATCCAGGCGGCCCCGAGCGCGGTCACGAGCCCCGCCCCGGCGCCCACGATCATCGGGACCCAGCCGGCGCGGTGGATCAGCATGCCGGGCACCACACCCGCGTCCGCGAACCGGCCGAGCAGCCAGTGCCCCACCCGCGGCCCGGGCACGCAGGCCAGGGCGGTGGCGAACACGGCGATGGTGAACGTCTCGGCCAGCACCATGCGCCGGACCTGGCCGGGCGTGGAGCCGATCGCGCGCAGCAGCGCCATCTGCCGCTGCCGCTGCTGCAGGGACAGACCGAGGGTGCTGGCGACCACGAAGATCGTGACCATCACGGACATGCCGCCGAACACGGCCGACATGGACACCAGGTTCTTGCTGTCGGTCACGACGTCGGGGAACTCGGCACGGCCTCGTTCGTCGCCGGACAGCACCGCGACCGGGGCGTCCGCGAAGGCCTCGGCGAGCGCGGCCCGCACCTGGCCGGTGTCGGCGCCGGGGCGGGTGAGGATGCCGATGGCGTCGACCTTGTCCCGCTGCGGGGCGTGACGCGCCGCGTCGCTGTTCGCGAGGAACAGCGTTCCGGCCGTGCCCGGTCCGCTCACCAGCCCGGTCACCCGGTACGTGGCCATGGTGCCGTGCAGTCCGAGGGTGACC
>NZ_MUKA01000057.1 GCF_002150735.1 Streptomyces africanus | reverse complement strand
ACCCACGCACCGATCGCCGCCAATCCCACCCGGCGTGCTGGCGAGGCGGGAGCGCGTCCCTCATCGCCGAGCGGCCTCGCAGTCGGCCGGAGGGGACGGCTTGCCTGGCCACCGCCTTTCCGGGCCGCTCGCTCGCTTCTCTCCCGTGCTGGAACGGGCTGGGTCAAGGGGCGGCCGCAGGCCGATCGCCGAAGGCGACGCGAAGCGCCCTTGACGCAGGCCGTGGAAGCACGACACTGGCAAAGAAGCGGGCGGCCCCGACAGTTGCTCTCGATCGCCCTCGTCAGCCCTGCCTCTCCAGCACCGCGTAGTCGGCGAAGCTGCGGCGGTAGCGCAGGTGCCGGGTCTCCTGGGTGTGCCTGCGCTGCCACTCCTCCACCTCGGCCGGGGCCTGGCACGGCCCCGAACTTGCCCCGCAGTCCTCCTCCTCTCCCGAGACGCAGTACGCCTGGTACTCCGGCAGCGCCGACGCGTCCTGCACGATCGAGTACGGCACGTACCGGAAGAGCCGCCGCCCCGCCGGTTCCCCGCCGTGCTCCTGCCGCTGGTGCTGGCGCAGGAGCACGTTCGCGTCCGTCACGGCACTCCCGTCGAACGCGGCCCGCGCCTTGTCCCGGCGGACGGCGAGTTCCTCACACGTCGCGCATCCCGGCACGGGCACGGGTGGCCGGCTCGGATCGGCCGACAGCCCGTCCCTGGAACGGTCGTTGGCCGCGCGTACGCCCGCGCTGAGCCGTTCCTCCGGTGTCGCCACCCGGATCCGCTCCGGGTCCGCCTGCCACTCCCGGCCGCCGCCGACCGGGCGCAGCATCACATACGGGCCGGTCCTGTCCTGGTACTCGCCGACCTTGCGCGTCGCAGGGTCGTAGACGAGCGTTCCCGGTTCCATTCCGTGCACCTCCGTAACTCTGGGTGTACCGAGCGTTGCGCAGGGGAACAGTCCGGTTCAATGCTTGGCGTGTGACACCGGTGCACTGTCACGGAGGGGGATGCCGTGAGCCGACGGAACGGCGGGGCGGAGTCAGGGGCGAGCACGGCGGCCGTGTTCGGAGAGGTGCTGCGGCATTTCCGCGAGGCGGCGCTGCTCACGCAGGAGGGTTTGGCGAGGCAGATCCCGTGCGACCGCTCGCACGTGGCGCGGGTGGAGGCGGGCACGAGGGTTCCCCAGGAGAGTTTCGCCAAGAAGTGCGACGAACTTCTTGGCACGGGTGGGGTGTTGCTGCGGTTGTGGGGGCGGATCGACTGGTATCCGCAGGTGGAGCATCCGGATTGGTTTCGGCGGCGGGCCGAGATGGACGCCCAAGCAGTCAAGCTGTACGAGTACCAGGGCATGGTCATGCCGGGCTTGTTGCAGACAGCGGATTATGCACGGGCGTTGCTCTCCCAGAAGGCCAGTGGCGAACTACTCGAAGAGCGGGTGCGGGCTCGCCTGAGTCGACAGCAACGCTTCCTGGCAGAGGACGGCCCGATGTACGTCGCCGTGCTGGACGAGAGCTGTCTGCGTCCTGTGGGTGATGCCGTCGTGATGCGTGATCAGTGCGCGCACCTGCTGAGCCTCGGGCAGCGCCCCAACATCCGCATCCAGGTGGCCCCGGACAGCCGCTTCGACCTGGTCCGCCCCAACAGCGCCATGTCGCTGATCACGTTGCCCAACGGGGAGCAGTGGGTCTACTCGGAGTCGCTGAGTCACGGCTACTTCAACAATGATCCACACGCCTACGCACAACAGAGCCAGGCCTATGATGTGCTCAGGGCTGACGCTCCGTCTGCCCCGGAATCTGCCGCCTTGATCAGGGAGGCGATGGAAGGGTATGGGCGGGACCATGAACAGTCGCGACCTCGGCGCAGTCCCCTGGATCAAGAGCAGCTACAGCGGCAACGACGCCGGCAACTGCGTGGAAATAGCCCCCGTTTTCCCCGACACCGTCCCCGTCCGCGACAGCAAAAGCCCTGACGGACCGGTCCTGCTCGTCACCCGGTCCGCCTGGTCCGCTTTCCTCTCCGGCGTGCGCTGAGGGCGCTGAACTACTGCCCGCCCAGCATCTGCAGGATCCGGTTGGCCGCCTCCGCCACCGGCTGGCCCACGGCCCCGACGGCCGCGGCGATCGCGGCGACAGCCATCAGCGCACGGTGCCGTTCCTCGGGAGGCGCGGCGTCAGCCGACAGCACCGGCAGGGAGTCGTCGATGAGCTGCGCGCTGGGCTGCGGAAGCTGGTCGCGCAACTCCCGGACGCCCTGAAGCAGTTCGGCGATGGCCAGCCGCAGGGTGGGATCCATCGAGTCGCCGGTCGCGCCGTTCTTCACGATGCCCGTGTTGCCGCTGCCGCCGTGCATGTTGACGTTGTCGCCGTAGTAGTAGTTGTTGCCGCTCATGCCGCGATCCCCACGTTCCCGCTGCCGCCGTACATGTTCACGTTGTCGCCGAAGTGGTAGTTGGTGGGCGAGTTGATGGTGAGCTGCTCCACCGTCACCTGGAACTCGGTGTCGGGGTTCTCCAGTGCGCCCGCCACGTAGCCCACGAGCTGGTCGAGGTGTTCCGGGGTCCGGCTGGTGACCATGGCGGTGGACGGGCCGGCCGTCTCGATGGCGAGGACGTAGTGGGACGGCGCCGTGACCACGGAGAGCATGTCGACGAAGAAGTAGATCAGCGCCGCACCGGAGCAGATCCATACGAAGATGATCAGTCCACCGCCGCTGGACGAACTACCACCTTCGTACGGGGACATCCCGCTGTCGCCGGCCTCGTTCGCGAGGGAGATCAGGCCGCCGATGATCGACAGGCCGATGGCCACGGCCAGGATGATCCCGGTGCGTGCGAGGAAGCGGAAGACCGCCTCCTTGCGCTTCGGGCGGAGGGTGAACGTGTACACCCGCGCGATGTTCCGCAGGGGGTAGGCCGCTGCGCCGACCCATAACAGCCGCTTGCTGACGCGCAGTTCGATGTCCGTCATGGCACGTGGCGGGGTGGCGGGCGGGGGTGGGACGTCCCACTGCCCCGGTGGCTGCCCTGTTTCCATGAAGTCCCCCTGGGAGTCGGCGAGTTCCGAGTGACAGCGGTAACTGTCCGAAGACCATTGACGACCATGCGTTGCCCGAGAGCAAGTCGTTTCACCGGGCTCAGCAGGTCTCGATCAGGCAACGTTCATGGTCATGACATCTACTTGGTGTGAAGATCCTCCTCGCATGTGTGACCGATCGAGGAGATGTGATGAGGGGTATCCCCTTCAAGACGAAGATGGCCGCCTGTGCCACCTCATTCGCGGCGGTGGCGGCGGTGATGGCGACCGCCGGTCCGGCGAATGCGGCGGAGTTCACCGTCACGGACAACTGTGACGTTCCGTGGATCAACTGCTCGTACGGCGACTTGTGGCTGTTCTACAACTCGAAGGACATTGCCATCCAGGGCGGCTACATCAAGTCGGCGTACACGACGTTCTACGGCAACGTGTCCGACCACTGGGGTACGAGCCAGTACCAGGGTTCGTCACTGTCGACCTACCGGTACGTGTTCGGCAACGGCGGTAATGGCAACGGCCAGTACATGAAGAACAATTCGGCGTCCGTGCAGAACTGCGCCCGGGACGACAACTACCGCGTGTACTTCAACTCCGGCTACGGCGGCACGTCTCAGTACTTCGCGAAGAACGGCCCTTACGGAGACTGCAACATCACCGACCTGATCTCCGCCCTGAAGAACAACAACGCGTCTTCGCACTTCGCCTGAGAAGGAAGCCCCCCGTGAAGCACATCAAGCAGACAGCCACCGCAGTAGCCCTGGCCGCTTCAGCTCTTCTGATCAGTGCCTGTTCCTCCGGCACGACTCCCGACACCGCGCAGAACGCGGCTGACGGCAGACCGATCGTGAACAAGGAGCACTGGCCCAAGAAGGTCCCCACCAGTGGTCTGGTCAAGGATCTGACCCTTCCGCTGGAGACGTACATGGCCTCCTACGAGGACCAGGTCACCGTCGAGCAGGCCGCCAACGATCTCCAGCAGTCCTGCATGAAGGACTACGGCATCGACCTGACCCTGCCGAAGGCGGGCGCCAACCCGCCTCCCAGCGACAACGACGCCAACATCGAACGCCGTTACGGCATCACCGACCGGGCCGAGGCCGAGAAGTACGGCTACGAGCTCCCTCCGGCGCTGCGGGAGCACACCCAGCAGCCCATGCGTGATCTGTCCGGTGTCGAGGTGGAGGTCCTGACCGGCCACACCAAGCCCGAACTGCCCCAGGCCCCCGAGGGAGTCAAGACGGGAGCGGCGTTCTCCGGCCCCGGCCGGACGAAGCCCGCCCGGGCGGAGTACAACGGCAAGAAGGTGAAGACGGGCGGCTGCATCGGCTGGTCCAAGCAACAGCTCGGCGTGCAGGAGGCCGACCCGATCACCGTGGCGCAGCTCGCCGGGGACAGCCTGGTGCAGTCGATGAAGGACGACAAGGTCGTCAAGGCCATCGCCGCGTGGTCCGCGTGCATGGACGGCAAGGGACACAAGGGACTTGCCGATCCGTACAAGGCGATGGACCAGGGCGTCACCAACGACCAGGAGCCCACGCAGGAGTCCATCGCTCTGGCGGTCGACGACATCGACTGCAAGAAGCAGACGGACCTGGTGAAGATCTGGTCTGGCGTGGAGTCCGCGATCCAGGAGCAGCAGATCGCCGACAACAAGAGCCGCCTGACCCTCATCAAGGAGCAGCACGGCAAGGAAATCGCTGCCGCGCGCCAGCAGATGGCCGCTTCCACCCAGTGAAGGCCGCCGGTGCAGCACTGTGGCTGATGGCGGCGTGTGTGCTGGCCGCCGGGTGCACGAACGACGCCGCCGACAAGGCCCCCGCCTCGCAGCGGCCGGCGACTCCGAGCGCCGAGCAGAGCAGTCCGCAAGCGCGTCCCTCGCCTGTGCCTTCGGTGCACTCCGAAGGCCGCACGCGTGTCCTGGAGTACGGAGACCTGACCGTACGTGCCACGCCGGAAAAGAGCGGTGTGCGTACCGAGATCCAGGTGGCCAACACCAACGAGCGGAAAGCGACGTACTCGGTCCAGATCAGCATCGCGGACGGTAAGGGCTGGACCGCGCACAACCGGTTCTGGCTTCAGGATGTCCCTCCCGGAAAGAGCGGACGGGACGATGCGGTGATCGGCTCGGCAGACATGGGCCCGGTGCCGCAGGTTCCGAAGATCTACGTGGATGAGTTCACCCCCCTCGTCGACCGAAAATAGAAGAGAGAACACCTCTACTGTGCGTATAAGACAAAGACAACGCGCGGTGGTGATAGCGGCAGCGACTGCGCTTCTCGCCTCGTCGCTGTCCATCTCCGCTCAGGCTCAGGGACCGGAGGTCCCCGACAACGCCGTGCAAGGCGGAAAGAGCCTGCCGAAAACTACGAGCAGGCCCCACGAGGTCGGTAAGAAGGACCGCGCCGCCGTCCTGGGTGACAACCACTCTTCTTCCAAGGATGTGGCCCTGTCCACGTCCGGCGACGGCACCGGTTTCCATGTCCTGACAGGCAAGGAGAAAGACGGCTACAAGTTCACCGCTGTAGCCACCTTGCGTGAGGACGGATTCGACGCGGACTCCTGGATCGGTAACGCGTGCGTGACCGGGTCCGGGAAGTACGCGGCCATCGCCTACGCACCCCGGACGTTCACCAACAGGCCCGAGCTGATGGTGCGCGGCGCGTTCACCGCCGTCGTCGACCTGGGCAGCGGCAAGGTCACCAAGCTGCCGTTCACCGCGTCGCTGGCCTACTTCTCCCCGGGCTGCGGCACCGGGGACGACGCGGTGTTCACCCAGCTGAGCCACGACGGGGACGAGGAGCAGAAGACCCGTCTGATCACTGTCGACGCGGCCACCGGCAAACAGTCCAAGCCGGTCGCCTTCCCCGGTCAGGTCACCTCTGCTGTCCCGACCCCGCACGGCATCGTGGCCGGCCACGGCAACAGGCTCGTCCGCATCAACGGGCGGAAGGAAACCGTCCTCGCCGCGACGAAGCATGTGCCCTTCCAGATCGCGGCCGACGGCGGCGGCGGCGTGACCTTCATCGACCGGGGAACCGACTCGAAGAAGACCAAGGCGAAGTCCTGGGCCAAGCGCCTGGACGCGGCCCAGGTCAAGGGCAGGAAGACCACCCCGAGGACGGTGGCCGAAGGACGGCTGAGCGACTGGGACCTGTCCGCCACCCCCGGCGGCACGGTGTTCCTCACGGGCAAGGTCAAGAACACGGGCACGCTGCCGGGACCCGTGAAGAACCCGGGGCATCTCGCCAAGGGTGCCCGCATGTCGAGCCTGGGCCACGCGGGTGTGTCCACCTCGTGGGCGGACGGCAAGACCAGCCTGATCACACCCGAGGACGGCAAGCAGGTCCGCGATGCGCGGATCACCCTGGACGTGGTCGCCACCGGCAAACACATCGAACTCGACGCCACACCCCGGCTGTCCGCCGAGCGGGCGGAGGCCGGAAGCCGGCTCTCCCCGGCTCTGGGCGTCCCGACGGGGAAGGACTCCTCCGCGAAGCCGTCGGTCAGCGGTGACGGCGAGGGCCTGTCCGCGCAGACGCTGCGCACCCAGGCTCTGGCGGCGTCGCCGACCGGTCCGAGCGAGGGCACCGACGAACGCTACTGCGCGGTCGCCCGCAACGACGTCAAGAAGCAGGCGTTCCAGCCCACTCCCCGGCAGGTGGAATGGGCCGTGGACCAGGCCGTCGTCGGCGAGCTGAACTTCTACCGCTCGCCGGACTGGAAGAACACCGGCATGGGCGGCTACCAGCCCCAGGGCCTGTTCCCGCCGGTCCTGCTGGCCGGCGACCCCAACGGCACCCTCGACAACGAGGACCCCGACGTCACCGACCGCTGGCACATACCCTCGCAGGTGATGCTCGGCGTCACCGCGCAGGAATCCAACATGTGGCAGGCCACCCGGTTCGCCGTCCCCGGTGTCACCGCCAACAGCCTCATCGGCAACTACTACGGCACCCAGTACACCGCCGACGGTACCCAGGCCGACCCGTGGCGCATCAACTTCTCCGAGGCCGACTGCGGTTACGGCATCACCCAGGCCACCGACGGCATGCGACTGGCCGGCAAGGAGAAGAAGGGCGAGACGGCCCTGTCCCCGCTCACCCAGGATGCCGTCGCGCTGGACTACACCGCCAACATCGCCTACGGCGTGCAGATCCTCTCCGACAAGTGGAACCAGACCTACCGGGCCGGCATGAAGGTCAACGACGGCCATCCGCAGTGGATCGAGAACTGGTTCTTCGCCCTGTGGGCCTACAACTCCGGCTTCTACGAGACGGCGGACTCCGCCGGGCACAAGGGACTGGGCTGGACCAACAACCCGGCCAACCCGTTGTGGAAGGCCAACCGGATCCCCTTCCTGCAAAGCGCCGCCGACCCGTCCAAGGACGATTACAGCCATGCCGCGCACCCGCAGGACTGGCCCTATGAGGAGAAGGTCCTCGGCTGGGCCGCCCGCCCGATCTCGGCGATGTTCGCTCCCGGCGACTTCAAGCCGGGCTACCTGGCCGCCTGGTGGAACAGCAACGCCTACCGCAGCACCGTCAAGCCGCCGATCGACACGTTCTGCGACGCGTCCAACGACTGCGACCCGTCCAAGATCAGCGACAGTGACTCCAACGACCCCGGCATGGGCGCCTGCAAGCTCGACGCGGGCGACTCCGACACCAATGCGCACTGGCTGCACTGCTGGTGGGACAAGTCGGCCCAGTGGAAGGAGTGCGACCGGCTGGCCGAGTGCGGCCACCAGGTCCACCGCTTCAACACGTCGTACCCGGAACAGCCGGACGCCAACTCCTACCCGCCGCGCTGCAGCAGCGGCCTGCCCTCGAACGCCCTGATCGTCGACGACGTGCCCAACGGCACCACGCCGGCAGGATCCGCTTCACGCGGCTGCGGAGCGGTGAAGTCCGACGGCACGTTCACACTCACCTATCAGCCCAGCGACATCATCGATGCCGAAACCGGCCAGACGATCACCACCTACCCGGGGAAGATCGACACCCACCAGATCGGCGCGGCCTACGGCAACCACTTCTGGTTCACCCACACCCGCTCTCCCGAATCCTTCCCGGCGCCCGGCGACCGGATGAAGGTCACCGGCACCTGGAAGCTCGGCCAGAAGATCACCGAGTACAGCGGCCAGGCCAAGGTCTACGCGCACATCCCCGACCACGGGGCGCAGACCTCCAAGGCCGAGTACCGCATCAAGCACGCACACGGCACCACCGTCAAGGCGATCTCCCAGGACGCCAACCAGTCCAACAAATGGGTCGACCTGGGCGCCTACCGGTTCAACGACAACGTGCCGGAAGTCAGCCTGGACAACTTCAACGGTGGCGACGGCACCAAGGACATCGCCTTCGACGCCATCGCGTTCGTGCCCGGGGACTACGACGATCTGAACGACATCATCTTCCCCGAGGCGGACCCGAACGCGCCCGACGTCGACTTCGTGGCCGCTCAGGACGCCAAGGAAGTCCCGGCGGGCGCCACTCTGAAGGCTTCGGCGGCCGCCGAGCCGGGGAAGCAGACATGCGCGACCGGTCGCGACGGGATCAGCTGGTGCGGCTCCTACGTCCCGTTGGACGAGAAGAAGGCCAAGTCCTCGAAAACGCCCATGAGCGCCACTGCGGCAGCGACCGCGGGTCCCGTCGGATGGTGCTCGAACGTCAATGGCGCGGCCATGCAGACCAGGACGCAAGGATGTCTGCGCGGTCTGCTTCCGCTGACCGCGACACGCGACGGCGTCCCCGTCGGCACCGCGACGATGAAGGTCATCCAGGAGATCAACCTCGACCCCAAGTCCAACCAGTTCACCACGTGGACCGAGCTGTCTCTGGTCAACATGACGGATCTTCCCTCCACCACGCTCACGTCGTTCGCGGAGGAGTGCTGGCCCACCACCGACTGCACCGAAAGCACCGGCCCCTGGACCGGCAGCACCACCTGGACCCGCGGTGACACACACGTCGCCACCCGGACCAACACCTACACCTGGAACAAGACCACGGGAGGCGAAGCGAAGCTGGACTTCACCTGGGACACCACCTGGTCCACACCCAGCGCCGGAGTCCAGGCCGTCCCGAAGTGGAGCAACAGGGCCTTCGATGTCCGCTGCGACAACAAGGTGGGCGGCAACACCGGATGCGTGTTCCCCGACTACACCCCGACGCTTCAACTGAACACGAAGAAGTACCCGGCCGCTGCCGCGTACTACTGGGTGATCATGGAGAAGCTCGCCTCCCACCCCGGTAGCGAGCAGCACAACAAGCCGCTGCACCGCCTGGCGGACGAGGCGAAGGCCAAGGACAACCGGGACAAGATGTGCATGCTCGCGGTCGCGGAGTGGAACCCCCACCCGAACGCGGACGGCACCAGCTGCGACGAGTACCCGTTCGCGAAATCCCGTGAGAGCGGCGGGATGACGCTGACCTCGGGCAAGTACTGCGCGCAGTTCTACGCGGACAAGCAGTCGAACGGCAGCTGGATGCTGGAGCTCGACAACAACTACCCGTATCCGACATGGAACGAGATCTGCGGTCGTGCCGCGGTCCCGGCCAGGCAGAACACGGATGCCGGTGGCGACCTCGGGCGGTTCACGTCCGAGATCCGCCTGCTCGACAATGACGCGTACTTCGTCCAGACCGGGTTCGAGTACTGCGACATCAAGTCGGTCTGCAACATCTCCTGACAGCGGGTCCCACAGCGAAGCGTCCTGCCGGATCACGATCCGGCAGGACGCTTCGTTTCGCGGGTCAGCCCGTGACCCACTCC
Organism: Streptomyces africanus; assembly: GCF_002150735.1. Taxonomy (GTDB): domain Bacteria; phylum Actinomycetota; class Actinomycetes; order Streptomycetales; family Streptomycetaceae; genus Streptomyces; species Streptomyces africanus. The sequence continues at coordinate 42,577 of NZ_MUKA01000057.1, read as the reverse complement.
AGCATGCGCCCTTCATGGACCGACGGGCGACGGCGCGCGGTCGGCAGCCGCAGCGATGCCTCCACCGCTTCGCACAGGTCGGTCAGCATCAGAGTCATGGACGGCCAGAGCCGCAGGTACTCGGGATCGCCGAACGAGATCTCGCCGACCTCTCCGTAGTGGTCCGTACGGTGGTCGACGAACAGCAGATCACCGGTGAGGGCCTGAGCGAAGGGAACCCACCGGGTGTGTGCGGTGCGCCCGACCACTTCTTCCTCGTAGCCTTCCTCGACCGCTTCGTGCGCCATGGAGGAAAGGTTCTGATGCCATTCCAGGATTCCTTCGGTATCCAGAAGGCTGTACCCGAGAAGAAAGGCGCCGGGCGCCATGCTGGATCTGCGCGGCGTGACACCGTCGTGTTCCGAGAGAAGCGACTTCAGGTCACCGTGGAGCGGGAAACCAACTCCGCTCTCCAGCCTGGAGATAGCGACGTCCGACGCTCCTGGGCGGAGCGTGGAATAATCCCCGGGCGCGTTCTGCCGAAGCCACTGTTCAAATCGGCGCCACGGTTCCCGCATGCTGTCCATCCTTGGTGGATCCTCACTGGACGTCGGCGACCCTCAGGGCTCGTCCCGCCTGGGATCGTCGTCCCGCTTCTCCTCGTCGAGGGACTTCAGGAAGTCGGGGTTGTCGTCGGGCGCCACCCACTGCCGGGGCCGCGGACGGCCCCCCGCCGCGGCACCCCGCTTCTTGCCGGCGATCAGCCAGGAGATCGAGCCGACGAGCGGGAACAGCAGCACGAGGATCGCCCACAACGGCTTGGGCATGTGCCGGATCTCGTCGTCCTTCGTGCTGATGCAGTCGATGAACGCGTACACGCTCAGCGCCAGCGGCACGAGGAACATCAGTACCCGGAGCATGCGCGGCCTCTCAGCAAAGCGGGTGGGCGGTTCAGGGCCAGGGTAGCCGCTCGGGGATACTGGACCGCATGGCTTACGACGATCTTCGCTCCCTGCTCAGGGCTCTGGAGCGCGAGGGCGACCTCAAGCGCATCAAGGCCGAGGTCGACCCGTATCTGGAGGTCGGGGAGATCGTCGACCGGGTGCAGAAGGCCGGCGGTCCCGCCCTGCTCTTCGAGAACGTACGCGGGTCGCGCATGCCGCTCGCGATGAACGTGTACGGCACGGACCGGCGCCTGCTGAAGGCGCTGGGCCTGAAGTCGTACGGCGAGATCTCGGAGCGGATCGGCGGACTGCTGAAGCCCGAGCTGCCGCACGGGTTCGTCGGCGTGCGCGAGGCCTTCGGGAAGCTCGGCGCGATGACGCACGTACCGCCGAAGAAGGTGAAGGACGGCCCGGTGCAGGAGGTCGTCCTGACCGGGGACGACGTCGACCTGGACCAGCTCCCCGCTCTGTTCACCTGGCCGAAGGACGGCGGCTCCTTCTTCAACCTGGGGCTCACCCACACCAAGGACCCGGAGACGGGCATCCGCAACCTCGGGCTGTACCGCCTCCAGCGCCACGACCGGCGCACGATCGGCATGCACTGGCAGATCCACAAGGACAGCCGGAACCACTACCAGGTGGCGGCCCGGCGCGGGGAGCGGCTGCCGGTCGCGATCGCCTTCGGGTGCCCGCCCGCCGTCACGTACGCCTCCACGGCCCCGCTGCCCGGGGACATCGACGAGTACCTGTTCGCCGGGTTCCTCGCGGGCAAGCGGATCGAGATGGTCGACTGCAAGACCGTGCCGCTCCAGGTGCCGGCGCAGGCGGAGGTCGTCATCGAGGGCTGGCTGGAGCCGGGCGAGATGCTGCCCGAGGGACCCTTCGGCGACCACACCGGCTTCTACACGCCGCAGGAACCCTTCCCCGCCCTCAAGATCGACTGCGTGACGATGCGGAAGCGGCCCCTGCTCCAGTCGATCGTCGTGGGCAGGCCCCCGACGGAGGACGGACCCCTCGGTCGTGCGACGGAACGCTTCTTCCTGCCACTGCTGAAGATCATCGTGCCGGACATCGTGGACTACCACCTGCCGGAGGCGGGCGGCTTCCACAACTGCGCGATCGTCTCGATCGACAAGAAGTACCCGAAGCACGCGCAGAAGGTCATGCATGCCGTCTGGGGCGCGCACATGATGTCGCTGACCAAGCTGATCGTGGTCGTCGACTCCGACTGCGACGTCCACGACCTGCACGAGGTCGCCTGGCGGGCGCTCGGCAACACGGACTACGCCCGCGACCTGAGCATCGTCGAGGGGCCGGTCGACCACCTCGACCACGCCTCCTACCAGCAGTTCTGGGGCGGCAAGGCCGGAATCGACGCGACGAGGAAGTGGCCCGAGGAGGGCTACACGCGTGACGGCGGCTGGCCCGACATGGTGGAGTCCGATCCGGAGACGGCGGCGAAGGTGGACCGCCGCTGGAAGGAGTACGGCCTGTGACTTCCGCTTCCGCCGCGATCCCGCAGCCGGGACGCACGAAGGCGTTCCTCCGGCTGGTGATGATCGAGCACTCGGTCTTCGCGCTGCCCTTCGCCTACATCGCCGCCCTGACCGCGATGTACCAGTGGGACAAGAACGTCCACTGGGGCCGGCTGCTGCTGGTCACCATCTGCATGGTCGGCCTGCGGACCTTCGCGATGGCGGTCAACCGGATCATCGACCGCGAGATCGACGCCCGTAACCCGCGCACCGCGCACCGCGAGCTGGTGACGGGCGCGATGTCGGTCCGGCACGCCTGGACCGGGGCGCTGATCGCCCTCGTCGTCTTCCTCGGCGCGGCGGCCCTGCTCAACCCGCTGTGCCTGGCCCTGGCCCCCATCGCGGTGATCCCGATGGTGGTCTACCCCTACGGCAAGCGGTTCACGAACTTCCCGCAGGCCATCCTGGGCCTCGCGCAGTCGATGGGCCCGGTCGGCGGCTGGCTGGCCATCACGGGCTCCTGGTCCTGGGACGCGGTGCTCCTCGGTCTCGCCGTCGGCATCTGGATCGGCGGCTTCGACCTGATCTACGCCTGCCAGGACGTCGAGACCGACCGTGAGATCGGCGTCATGTCCGTCCCGGCCCGCTTCGGCATTCCGGCGGCGATCTGGGGCGCCCGGGTCTGCCACACCCTCACGACGGCCCTGTTCGTCTGGTACGCCCTCGCCACCGACGCCGGCGCCTTCTTCTGGCTGGGCCTCCTGATCGTCGCCGCCGCGTTCCTCTACGAACACACCATCGTCCGCCCCCACGACCTGTCCCGAGTGAACCGCGCGTTCTTCAGCGTCAACGGCTTCATCGGCATTGCCCTGTTCGTGTGCGCGCTGCTGGACCTGCTGGTGCGCGGCCTCACTGTGTGAGTGCCGACGGCGTGGCCCGCGGGCGGCGGAGCAGGAACGCCGCCGCCACCCCCGCCAGCAGGCCCAGGAGGTGGCCCTGCCAGCTGATGCCCGTCTGGGTGGGGGCCAGGCCCGAGAGGATCGAGCCGCCCCAGATCGCGGCGATCAGGAGGCCGGCCAGGATGCCCCAGGGGCGGCGCTCGACGAAGCCGCTGACCAGGAGGAAGCCGAAGAGGCCGAAGATCAGGCCGGAGGCGCCCGCCGTGTTGGTGTGCGCCGGGGCTATGAGCCAGACACCCAGGCCGTCGACGAGCACGATCAGCGCGCAGACCAGCAGGAAACGCCGCAGGCCCGCCAGCGCGGCGAGGAAGCCGAGGACCAGCAGCGGCACCGTGTTCGCGGCCAGATGGGCGAAGCCGAAGTGGATGAACGCCGACGGGACGACGTCGACCAGCTCGGACGGCGTGCGCGGCGTGACGCCGAGGCCGTCCAGCGCGTGCCCGCTCAGCACGTCCACCACTTCCAGCAGCCACAACAGCGCCACCCAGGCCAGCATCAGCTTGGCCGCGGCCCTCGCACGGTCGCCCCGTGACGATCCCGCTCCGGCACTCGACATGGCGGCCCCCAGTGCTCGCTCGTCCCTCCGGGGAACGCCCCGCCCCCCTTGGCCGGTTCCCGCCCTGCGACGCCGGATAGGCTCGGTGTTGTGAACCCAGTCAAGCCAGGCGAGACACCGCGTACGCCTTGGATCGTAGGGGTGTCCGGCGCCTCCGGCACCCCGTATGCCGCTGCCGTGCTGCGGGCGCTCCTCGCCGCCGGCGAAAGCGTCGACCTCGTGGTGTCCCGGGCCTCCCGCCTCACCCTGCTCGACGAGACCGGGCTCTCCTTCCGGGACGCCCACTGGCAGGACGACCTGCGGGAATGGCTGTCCCGGGGCGCCGACGGCAAGCCCGGCACGTTCTCCGTGGACATCGGCGCCGTACGGCACTGGAGCGCCGGCGACCTGGCCGCCGGGCCCTCCTCGGGGTCGTACCCCACCAAGGGCATGCTGATCGTGCCCGCCTCGACCGCGAGCGTGGCCGGAGTCGCGCTCGGGCTGTCGAAGGACCTGTTGCAGCGGGCGGCGAGCGTGACCCTGAAGGAGCGCCGCCCCCTGGTCGTGGCCGTACGCGAGACCCCGCTGAACGGCCAGACCCTGCGGCACCTGGTCACCCTCGACGACGCGGGCGCGACCGTCGTGCCCGCCTCACCCGGCTTCTACGCGGGCGCGACGCACATCCAGGACCTGGTGGACTTCGTCGCCGGACGCGTACTCGACGCGGCGGGCGTGCCGCACCGGCTCTACCGCCGTTGGCATGGTGAGCTCGGCGGCGGAGCAGACCGCGCCGAGTGAGCCACATCCCTGCACGGCATCTGTACGTCATCACAACCACAGACTTTTCGGACAACTTCAGCGGAAGGCTTCGATCGCAATGGACGCGGTGGACAGGCAGCTCATCCAGGCCCTGAGGGAGAACGGCCGGGCCTCCTACGCGGAGCTGGGACGCCTCGTCGGGCTGTCGGGACCCAGCGTCACCGACCGCATCAACCGGCTGGAGGCGGCCGGTGTCATCACCGGCTACCGGGCCACCGTCGACGCCGCGTCGCTCGGCCTCGGCGTCACCGCCCTCATCGGCATCTCGCTCTCCGACGCCACGGACCACGAGGACGTGGCCCAGCGGCTGCGCGACCTCTCGGAGATCGAGGACTGCTGGTTCATCGCGGGCGACGACTCGTACATGCTCAAGGTGCGGGCGGAGAACGTGGACGGCCTGGAGAAGATCATCCGGCGGCTGAGCGGTACGAAGGGTGTGTCGCGGACGCGTACGACCATTGTTCTCTCGACCAAGTGGGAGAACCGGGTCGGAGAGCTGCCCGAAGAGGTGTAGGCGTACGGTTGGTCGGGCTGTCGGAGAAAGGTGTGCACATGGATGTCGGGCTCAAGCGCGAGCTGGAGGAGAAGGTCCGTTCCGGTGAGCGGCTGACCCGTGAGGACGGCATCGCGCTGTACGAGTCGGACGACCTGGCCTGGCTCGGCGGCCTCGCGCACGAGGTGCGTACGCGCAAGAACGGCGACGTCGTGCACTTCAACGTCAACCGTCACCTCAACATGACCAACGTGTGCACGGCCTCCTGCGCGTACTGCTCCTTCCAGCGCAAGCCGGGGGAGAAGGACGCGTACACGATGCGCATCGAGGAGGCCGTCAAGCTCGCCAAGGCGATGGAGGGCGACAACCTCACCGAGCTGCACATCGTCAACGGGCTGCACCCGAACCTGCCGTGGCGCTACTACCCGCGCTCGCTGCGGGAGTTGAAGGCCGCCCTGCCGCACGTCTCGCTGAAGGCCTTCACGGCGACCGAGATCCACCACTTCGAGACCATCTCCGGGATGAGCGCGTCCGAGATCCTGGACGAGCTGATCGACGCGGGTCTGGAGTCGCTGACCGGCGGCGGTGCGGAGATCTTCGACTGGGAGGTCCGGCAGCACATCGTGGACCACCGGACCCACTGGGAGGACTGGTCCCGGATCCACCGGCTCGCGCACGAGAAGGGTCTGAAGACCCCCTGCACGATGCTGTACGGCCACATCGAAGAGCCGCGGCACCGGGTGGATCACGTGCTGCGGCTGCGTGAGCTGCAGGACGAGACCGGGGGTTTCCAGGTCTTCATTCCGCTGCGGTACCAGCACGACTTCGTCGACATGCAGGACGGCAAGGTGCGGAATCGCCTTCAGGCGCGGACGCAGATGGCGACGGGCGCGGAGGCGCTGAAGACCTTCGCCGTGTCGCGGCTGCTGTTCGACAACGTGCCGCATGTGAAGGTCTTCTGGGTCATGCACGGGGTGCAGACCGCGCAGTTGGCGTTGCAGCACGGTGCGGATGACATGGACGGGTCTGTCGTCGAGTACAAGATCACGCATGACGCGGACAACTTCGGTACGCCGAACAAGCTGACCCGTGAGGACCTGCTGGATCTCATTCGCGATGCGGGGTTCCGGCCGGTGGAGCGGAATACGCGGTACGAGATCATTCGGGAGTATGACGGGCCCGACCCGGAGCGTCGGGAGTCGCCGCAGCCGATGCGGGTGTGACCGTTTTCGGGTGCGGGTTTGTGGGGGCTGGTCGCGCCCCGCGGCGGAGCCGCATATCGACAGGGTCCCGCGCCCCTGGGTGGGGTACCCGGAGGGCATGGTTAGCACAAAGGCGCCTGAGGACGCCTACACCGCTGAACCGTTCGTTCCTGAGCGCGGGGGGTTGCCCGCTCTGCGGCGGGCCGCTGCCGAGTGTCATGGTTGCCCCCTGCACCGGGACGCCACCCAGACCGTGTTCGGGGACGGGAACAAGGACGCTCGCGTCATGCTCGTGGGGGAGCAGCCCGGGGACCAGGAGGACCGGCAGGGGAAGCCCTTCGTCGGGCCCGCCGGGCGGCTTCTGGACCGGGCCCTGGAGGAGGCGGGCATCGACCCTTCCGAGGCCTACGTCACCAACGCGGTCAAGCACTTCAAGTTCACCCAGGCCGAGCCGCGCAAGCGCCGGATCCACAAGGCGCCCAGCCTGCGTGAGATGACCGCGTGCGGCCCCTGGCTGGCCGCCGAGCTCGCGGTCGTGGAGCCGGAGCTGATCGTCGTGCTCGGGGCCACCGCCGGGAAGGCGCTGCTCGGGTCCTCCTTCCGGGTCACGCAGGTGCGGGGCACGGTGCTGGAGGAGGAGATCCACGGCCGGCCGGAGCGGCTGGTGCCGACGGTGCATCCGTCGTCGGTGCTGCGGGCGGACGACCGGGAGGCGGCGTACCGGGGGCTGCTGTCGGACCTGAAAGTGGCGGCGCAGGTACTGGCGTAATAGCTACAATCTGCGCATGCCCCTTACCTTCACCTTCGATCCTGCCGTCACGCCCGACCTGCGTGACGGCATCCTCGACCTGTGGGCCGACGTCTCCAACGCGGGCGGTGCCGTCGGCTTCGTGCCGCCGGTGACGCCGGAGGACGTCCGTCCCTGGCTGACGCGGCACTTCGCGTCGATGGCGGAGGGGCAGGTCAGGCTGCTCGTCGGGCACGACGAGGAGGGGCGCGTCGCGGCGACCGCGTTCCTCACCCTCAACACGCACCACCTGATGACGCACTGGCTGTGGCTCTACACGGTGATGGTGCATCCGCGTCATCAGGGCAAGGGGTACGGGCGTGATCTGCTGGCGGCGGCCGCCGACGCCGCCCGGGGGCTCGCCGGCATCGAGGCGATCCGCCTCACCTGCCGTGGGGGTCTCGGCCTGGAGCGCTTCTACGAGTCCTGCGGCTACAAGGAGGTCGGCCGCATCCCCGGCGCGATCCGGGTGGCGCCCGGCGACGACCGGGACGACATCATCATGCTGCTGCCGCTGGCCTGAACCCGGCGGTCCCGCACCCCCCTGCGAGACCGGCCGCCCGGCGTGCTTCACTGGACGGTGCCCCTTTGGGTGCGTTCTGGCCGTTCGAACCGGAAGAGTGGATTGAGATGCTCCGCTACACGCTGATGCGCCTCGGCATCTTCGCAGGCTGCCTCGTGGTCGTCTGGGGCCTCGTCTACTCCGGCCTCGCCCCGCGCGGTCTCGGCGCCAGCAACGGCCTGTGGATCGTCATGCTCGCCCTGCTGCTCTCCGCGCCGATCAGTTTCGTCGTGCTGCGCAAGGAGCGGGACCGGGCCTCCGTGCAGATCGTGCAGCGGGTGGACCGGATGAAGGCCAACCTGGAGGCCAACCGCAACCAGGAGGACAGCGCCGACGAGTCGTCCCGGGCGCAGGGGCAGACCTCGTAAGGGCCCCGCACCGGCGTACAGCGCCCCGTTTCCGTACTTGCTCGGAAACGGGGCGCTTTGTCATGTGTGGGTGGGGTCGCGTTTTGGCCTGTCAAAGCCAGGCTTTGGGGTCCTCAAAGTTCAGGTGTTAAGGTCGATGTCATGAAGTCAGCAGTCGCGCCCCCCATGGCCCCGAGCCTTTTGCTCGTGGCGCGCCTGCACGTGGATCTCTGTCGGTGCGCGTCCGCAATCTGCCGTCCCTGACGTAACGCAACCCCCGCCGTCTCCCACGTCAGTCCCTACGCGTCCCCCCAACGGAGCCCGTCCGTGTCCTCACACACGAAGTCCTTCAAGGTGCCCTTCTGGGCCCAGATCATCGCCGGTCTCGTCCTGGGCGTGCTGCTCGGCTGGCTCGCCCGCAGCCAGGACCTGTCCTGGCTGGTCACCACCCTGGAGAAGGTCGGCGACACGTTCATCGGCCTGCTGAAGCTCGCCGTCGCCCCGCTCGTCTTCTTCGCGATCCTGGTCTCCATCACCAACCTGCGGAAGGTCAACAACGCGGCCCGCCTGGCCTCGCGCACCCTCCTGTGGTTCATGGCCACGTCGCTGATCGCGGTGAGCATCGGCCTGGTCATCGGCCTGGTCACCAACCCGGGCGCCGGCACCGGCCTCACCCCCAAGGACGGTGCGAAGCCGGAGGACACCGGCTCCTGGATCGACTTCCTGACCGGCATCGTGCCGACCGACGTCATCACGCCGTTCACCCAGCTGAACGTGTTGCAGATCGTCTTCATGGCCGCCGTCGCCGGTATCGCCGCCCTCCAGCTCGGCGAGAGGGCCCAGCCGATCCTCACCCTCAGCGAGTCCGTGCTCGAACTGCTGCAGAAGGCACTGTGGTGGGTCATCCGGCTCGCCCCGCTCGGCACCGTCGGCCTCATCGGCAACGCCATCGCCACCTACGGCTGGGACCTGATCGGCAAGTACGCGACGTTCACCGCCGACATCTACGTCGGCTGCCTGATCGTGCTGTTCGGCGTCTACCCGACGCTGCTCGCGACCGTCGCCAAGGCCAACCCGGTCCAGTTCTTCAAGGGCGCCTGGCCCGCGATCCAGCTGGCCTTCGTCTCCCGCTCGTCCGTGGGCACGATGCCGCTGACCCAGAAGGTCACCGAGCGGCTCGGCGTGCCGAAGGAGTACGCCTCCTTCGCCGTGCCGTTCGGCGCGACGACCAAGATGGACGGCTGCGCCGCGATCTACCCGGCCATCGCCGCGATCTTCGTCGCCCAGATCTTCGACATCCAGCTGGGCGTCGGCGACTACCTGCTGATCGCGTTCGTCTCGGTGGTCGGCTCCGCCGCCACCGCCGGTCTCACCGGCGCGACGGTCATGCTGACCCTCACCCTCTCCACCCTCGGCCTGCCGATGGAGGGCGTGGGCCTGCTCCTCGCGATCGACCCGATCCTGGACATGATCCGCACCGCGACCAACGTCGCCGGTCAGGCCCTGATCCCGGTCCTGGTCTCCGCCCGCGAGAACCTGCTCGACCGCACGGCCTACGCCACGGCCGACGGCTCCTCCCTGGACGAGCCGCGCGAGGCACAGCACGAACAGGTCCCCGCCGCGGCCTGACGCACCGACGCCCCCTGGCCTGTCCTCCTCCGGTTTCCCGGGCGAGGGCCGGCCAGGGGGACCGTACGCTAAGCGGTATGGGTGCCGTGAAGACCAAGCGGATGCCGCGTGCGGTCCGTGAACAGCAGATGCTGGACGCCGCCGTGCAGATCTTCGGACAGCGCGGGTACATGGCCGCGTCGATGGACGAGATAGCCGAACTCGCGGGCGTGTCCAAGCCGTTGGTCTACCTGTACCTGAACTCCAAGGAAGACCTCTTCACCGCCTGCATCCGCCGCGAGGCCAAGGCGCTCGTCGAGGCCGTGCGCGCCGGTGTCCGGCGCGATCTGCCCGCCGACCGGCAACTCTGGGAAGGGCTCGGCGCGTTCTTCGCGCACACCGCGCGCAACCCGGACGCCTGGGCCGTCCTGCACCTCCAGGCCCGTACGCACGGCGAGCCGTTCGCCGCCGAGGTCGCCGCGATGCGCGAGGAGATCGTCGCGTTCGTGACCCAGCTGATCCTCGCCGCCGCGCGCGAGGCACACCGCGACCCCGACCTCCCGGAACGCGAGGTCGCCGGCCTCGCCGAGGCCCTGGTCGGTGCCGCCGAGTCGCTCGCCGCCTGGGCCAACGCCACCCCGGGCGTCACCGCCCGCCAGGCCGCGGCCACGATGATGAACTTCGCCTGGGCGGGCCTGGGCGATCTGATGGCGGGGCGGCCCTGGTCACCGCCGGAGGAGCGGGCGGGCACGCAGGTGGAGGAGCGGGCGGGGACTCAGGTGGAGTAGACGTCCCCCGACAGGTGGATCCGGTCCTCCCGGCCCCGGAGTTCGAACCGGCCGTCCTGCGCCCCGTACGTCACCGTCCCCGGCAGCAGGACCGGCGCGCGGAACTCCGCGCGTACGTGGCAGGAGTCCGGCGTGCCGTGCGCGGCGAGGCAGCGGGCGACGGTCCACATGCCGTGGGCGATGGCCCGGGGGAAGCCGAACAGGCGGGCCGTGAGCGGGTGGAGGTGGATCGGGTTGCGGTCGCCGGAGGCGGCCCCGTAGCGCCGCCCGACGTCCCCGGCGAGCCGCCACTCGGCGACGGCCGGCAGCGGCTTCCGCATCTCCTCCCGGGGCGTCCCGGCCTCGTCCCGGGGTGCCACGGCCTCGCCCCTGGGCGGACGGGTCCCCTCCCGGGGTGCCCGGGACACGTCCCCGGGTGTACCGGTCGCCTCCCGGGGTGTCCCGGCCGCCTCCCGGTGCTCACCGGCGGGCCCTCGCGTGCGGTGCCGGGCGAGGTAGGTGCTCCTCGACTCCCATACGACGTCCCCGTCCTCGCGCACCTCGGTGACGACCGTTGCCTCCGTGCCGCGCCGGTGGGGCGCCAACCCCTCCACGTACACCGTGAGTTCGTGTGCGCCGGTGGCCGGCATCGCCCGGTGCCGGGTGATCGTGATCGACGTGTGGACGAGGCCCAGCAGCGGCAGCGGGAAGTCCCGGCCGCTCATCAGCCGCATGGCCAGGGGGAATCCCAGCACGTGCGGATACGTCAGCGGCAGCGCGTCCTGACCGGTCGGGAACCCGCAGACCCGTTCGTACGCCGCCAGCCGCGCGAGGTCGACGCGCAGGCCGGGCAGGAGCAGCCGGGTGCGCGGGAACTCCGCGTCGGGGGCGGGGCGTTTGAAGGGGGACAGCAGGGCGCCGCGCGCGAGGAGCGGGGCGAGGGAGGGGGACCCGGTGAGGACGAGAGAGGCGTCGGCCATCACGCCCCCAGCAGGCTCTGGCCGCATACGCGGACGACCTGCCCGTTGACCGCGCCCGAGGCCGGGTGCGCGAGCCAGGCGGTGGTCTCGGCGACATCGGCCGGCAGGCCGCCCTGCGCGAGGGAGTTCATGCGGCGGCCCGCCTCGCGGATGAACAGCGGGACGGCGGCCGTCATCTTCGTCTCGATGAAGCCCGGCGCGACCGCGTTGACCGTCACGCCGTGCTCGGCGAGCGCGCGCGGCGCGAGGGAGCGGACCAGGCCGACGATGCCCGCCTTGCTCGCCCCGTAGTTGGTCTGGCCCGCGTTGCCGGCGATCCCCGCGATCGAGGCGGTCGCCACGATCCGGCCGCCCCGGTTCAGCGTCCCGGCCTTCAGCAGCGCGTCCGTCGTGCGCAGCACGCTCGCCAGGTTCACCTCCAGCACCGGGATCCAGCGCTCGGCGGGCATGTTCACCAGGCGCCGGTCCCGTGTGATGCCCGCGTTGTGGATCAGCAGGTCCAGACCGTCCGGCAGGGCCTCGGCGATCCGCGCGCCCGCGTCGGCGGCCGTGATGTCGAGGAGCAGCGCGGTGCCGCCGAGCCGGTCGGCGACGCGCCGGGCGTCCTGCTCGGCCTGCGGTACGTCGAGGACGACGACCCGGGCCCCGTCCCGGGCGAGCGTCTCGGCGACGGCTTCGCCGATGCCGCGCGCGGCGCCGGTGACCAGGGCGGTGCGACCGGCGAGGGGGCGGTCCCAGTCGAGGGGGGTGGCGGGCTCGTCGTTCGGGGCGGTCCCGCCCGGCCCCGTCTCACCCGCCCCGGTCTCGATCACCTGCCCGCTCACGTACGCCGACTTGGGCGACAGCAGGAACCGGAGCGTGGACTCGGCGGCCGAGGCGTCCGTGAGCCGGACCAGGTTCACGGTCCTGCCCCGGCCGATCTCCTTGCCCAGGGAGCGTGTGAAGCCCTCCAGGGCCTGCTGGGCGGCGGCCTGGTGATGGTCGGCGGGGTCGAGCGGCGCGCCGAGCAGGACCACGCGCCCGCTCGCGGCGACCGACCGCACGACGGGATGCAGGGCCGCGTGCACCTCGGCCAGGCCCTCGACGTCCCGTACACCGGTCGCGTCCAGGACGACGGCCGCCGCCCGCTCCGAGCCGGCCGGGCCGATCCCCGTACGGGCGAGGACCGGCGCCAGGTCGAGTCCGGACCGGGCGGCGGTGAGGTGGCGGAGCCCGCCGTCGAGGGCGGGCCGCTCGGGGGACCAGCGGGTCAGCGCCGCGGGCTGGGGCAGGCCGAGCCGGCGGGTGAGGAAGCGGCCGGGCGCGGTGGCGGTGAAGCTCAGATAGCGGTCGGCCATGGCGACTCCCAGCTCGGATGACTGCTCACATGTGCTTACTCTGGAGTAAGGTTACCGCAGGTAAGGCTACGTCACAGGCGAGGAGCGGGTCGAGATGAGCCTCCAGAAGATGTCGGTGCGGCGTGTGGCGGTCGTCGGCGGAGCGCGCATCCCGTTCGCCCGCTCCGACGGCCCCTACGCCACCGCCTCCAACCAGGAGATGCTCACCGCCGCCCTCGACGGCCTGGTCGAGCGGTACGGGCTCCAGGAGCCGGGCGCGGTCGGCGAGTTCGTGGCCGGCGCGGTCCTCAAGCACAGCCGCGACTTCAACCTGGCCCGCGAGACGGTCCTCGGCTCGCGCCTGCACCCCACCACCCCCGCCTACGACATCCAGCAGGCCTGCGGCACCGGACTCCAGGCCGTCATCGCCGCCGCCAACAAGATCGCCCTCGGCCAGACCGAGTCGGCGGTCGCGGGCGGCGCCGACACGGCGAGCGACGCGCCCCTGGGTGTCAACGACACCCTGCGCCGCATCCTCCTGGAGGCACGCCGCGCCAAGTCGCTGAGCGGGCGCGTGAAGGCCCTGGCGAAGGTGCGCCCGGGCCACCTCGTCCCCGACATCCCGCGCAACGCCGAGCCGCGCACCGGCCTGTCCATGGGCGAACACGCCGCCGTCACGGCCCGCGCCTGGGGCATCGGCCGCGAGGCGCAGGACGAACTGGCGGCGGCCAGTCACCAGCGGCTGGCGACGGCGTACGAACGCGGCTTCTTCCAGGACCTGGTGATCCCCTTCCGGGGCCTGGCCCGCGACCAGAACCTGCGCCCCGGCTCGACCGTGGAGAAACTCGCCGCCCTCAAGCCGGTGTTCGGCCTCGACCGCCCCGACCCGACCATGACGGCCGGGAACTCCACGCCGCTGACGGACGGCGCGGCGACCGTGCTGCTGGCGAGCGAGGAGTGGGCGAGGGAACGCGGCCTGGAGCCGCTGGCGTATCTCACCGCGTACGAGACGGCGGCCGTCGACTTCGTCGGCGGAGACGTCGCCGGCGGTGAGGACGGGCTGCTCATGGCACCCGCGTACGCCGTGCCGCGCATGCTGGAGCGGGCCGGACTGGGCCTCGCCGACTTCGACCTGGTGGAGATCCACGAGGCCTTCGCCTCCCAGGTGCTGGCGACGCTCGCGGCCTGGGAGAAGCGGGGCCTGGGCACGGTGGACCGCGCCCGGCTGAACGTCGCGGGCTCGTCCCTCGCCACCGGCCATCCCTTCGCCGCCACCGGCGCCCGGATCGTGGCGACCCTGGCCAAGCTGCTCACCGAACGGGACGCGCCCGCCCGCGGGTTGATCTCCGTCTGCGCGGCGGGCGGGCAGGGCGTGACGGCGATCCTGGAGCGGGCCTGAGGGCGGCTGCGTACCGAACCTGAAGGTCCCTCACGTAACCCCCGAGAATGCACAGGCCTGGCTCCGGACCATCCCCGAACCCGCACAAACCCGCCACGTGCGGCCCGTACGATCCCGTTCCTACCGTCAGTAACCCCTTTCTGGGGGGTTCAGCCGGTTGAGCGCCTCGGCGTGCGAGGCACGTACGTCATGCAGCAAGCAGTTCCTTCGCTGCGCGCCCCAGGAGCCGCCCGTGTCCACTGCCCATCCCTCCTCCGCCTACGGCGACATCTACGGCGGACCGGTCCTGGTCGCACCCGAGACGCGGCGGCTGGACGGGGTCGTGCGGGAGGCGTCCGTACCGCCGCTGGCGCCGCCGTGGACCCACGGGTCGCTCGCCGACCTGCCGTTCGACAACGCGAGCGGCGGCCCGGACGCCGTGGCGCTCAGCCGCAAGGACGCCGACGGGCGCTGGAGCGACGTCACGGCGGCCCGGTTCGCCGAGCAGGTGCTGGCCGTGGCGAAGGGGCTGATCGCCGAAGGGCTGATGCCCGGCGACCGGATCGCGGTGATGGCCCGCACGATCTACGAGTGGACCGTCCTGGACTTCGCGGCCTGGGCGGCCGGTCTGGTCACCGTCCCCATCTATCCTACGTCGTCCGTCTTCCAGGCCCGCTGGATCCTCCAGGACTCCGGCGCGGTCGCCCTCGTGACCGAGTTCGCCGGGCAGGCCGCAGCCCTCGGCCCGGAGCGCGAACGCCTGCCCGACCTGAGGCACATGTGGGTCGTGGAGAAGGGCCACATCGACCGGCTGGCCGAAGCCGGGGCGCACCTGACCGACCAGGAGGTCGAGGTGCGGCGGGGCATGCTGGGGCCCGACACCCTCGCCACCCTCGTCTACACCTCCGGCACCACGGGCCGCCCCAAGGGCTGCGCGCTCACCCACGGCAACTTCTTCGCCGAGGTCGACAACGCCATCGAGCTGCTCTACCCCGTCTTCCGGGCCAAGACCAGCGAAGAGGCCTCGGTCCTGCTGTTCCTGCCCATGTCCCACGTCTTCGGGCGCATGGTGGCGATCGCCTGTATCCGCGCCCGCGTACGGCTGGGCCACGCGCCCAGCATCAAGGCGGAGAACCTGCTCCCGGACCTGGCGAGCTTCCGGCCGACCTGTCTGCTCGCCATCCCGTACATGCTGGAGAAGGTCTTCAACGCGGCCCGCGCCAAGGCCGAGGCGGGCGGCCGGGTGACGTCGTTCGACCGCGCGGTGGCGGTGGCGCGCCGCTACGGCGAGGCGATGGAGGCCCGGCAGACCGGCACCGGCCCCGGCCCCACCCGCGCCCTGAGGACCGCCCGCGTCTTCTACGACCCCCTCGTCTACCGCCGGATCCGCAACGCCATGGGCGGCAGGGTCCGTTACGCCATCTGCGGCGGCTCTCCCCTGGGCCGCCGCCTCGCCGCGTTCTACGCCGGAGCCGGCATCGAGATCTTCGAGGGCTACGGCCTGACGGAGACCACGGGCGCGTCGACCGTCACCCCGCCCCTGAAACCCCGCCTGGGCACGGTCGGCTGGCCCCTGCCCGGCACCCGCGTCCGGATCGCCTCCGACGGCGAGATCCTCCTCGCCGGCGACCACGTCCTGCGCGGCTACTGGGACCCCCAGGCCGGCGGCGTCGTCCCCGCCGCCCCGGACGGCTGGCTCGCCACCGGCGACATCGGCGAACTGGACGACGAGGGTTATCTGACGATCACCGGCCGCAAGAAGGAACTGCTGATCACCGCGGGCGGCAAGAGCGTCGCCCCGGCGCCCCTGGAGAACTGGCTGCGCTCCCACCCGCTGATCTCCCAGTGCATGGTCGTGGGCGACGGCCGCCCCTTCGTCTCCGCCCTGATCACCCTGGACCCGGACGGCATCACCCACTGGCGCCAGATGAACGGCAAACACCCCGTACCGCCCACACTCCTCGTCGACGACGAGGAGCTCCGCGCCGTCCTCCAGCGCGCGATCGACGAGGCCAACAAGATGGTCTCCCGCCCGGAGTCCATCCGCCGCTTCGCGATCCTCCCGGAGGACTTCACCGAGGAGGCGGGCCATCTGACCCCGTCGATGAAGCTGCGCCGCGGGGCGGTGATGCGCGCCTTCGCGGCAGAAGTAGAGGGTCTGTACACGCGGTGAGGCACCTTTGCGATCTCTTCACATGGGGTTCTTGACGTCGCAAGGCGTCTGCCCGTTGGCTTTCTGCACCGCGTCGCGATGCTCCCCCATCGGAAGGCACCACCAGTGAAAGCGCGTACCACCCCTCGGCCCGCTGTGCGTCCCCTCTCCATAGCCCTGGCGGTCACCGTGTCGGCCCTGTCCCTGACCGCCTGCGGCGGCGGGAGCGACGACTCCGCGGGCGTGAAGAAGGGCAACGACATCACGGTGGGCCTGCTGCTGCCCGACCGGGACACGGCACGCTTCGAGAAGTTCGACTACCCCCTGATCAAGAAGGAGGTCGCCTCCCTCACCGAGAACCAGGGCAAGGTCGAGTACGCCAACGCCGAGGCGAGCGTGTCCAGACAGAGCGAGCAGTTCCGGAAGATGATCGACGACAAGGTCGACGTCATACTGGTGGACGCGCTGAACTCCAAGACGATCGCCCCGGATGTGCAGAAGGCCAAGGACGCCGGCATCCCGGTCATCGCCTACGACCGGCTCGCCGAGGGCCCGATCGACGCGTACGTCTCCCACGACAACGAACTCGTCGGGCAGGTGCAGGGCCGCGCCATCGTCGGGGAGCTCGGTGACAAGGCCAAGACGAGCAAGGTCGTCATGATGAACGGCGACCCCGCCGACCCGAACACGGCACGCTTCAAGGACGGCGCGCTCAGCGAGCTCCAGGGGCAGGTCGACATCGTCCAGCAGTACGACACCAAGGAGTGGAAGCCCTCGATCGCCAAGGCCCACATGAAGAAGGCGATCCAGAGCGTCGGGCTGGACGACATCGCCGCCGTCTACTCCGCCAACGACGGCATGGCGGGCGCCGTCATCGAGGCGCTGGAGGAGGCGGGCGCGACGAAGATCCCGCCGGTGACCGGGCAGGACGCCAACCTGGACGCGGTCCAGCGGATCGTGTCGGGGGAGCAGTACATGACCGTGTACAAGTCGTTCCTGCTGGAGGCGACGAACGCCGCGAAGATCGCCGTCGCCAAGATCCAGGGGCGCTCGATCGAGTTCGCCGCGCTGACCCGGGACACGGTCGACAGCCCCACGCAGAAGAACATCCCGGCGATGCTGGTGCCGGTGGTCGCCCTCACCAAGGACAACATCAAGGACACGGTGATCACGGACGGGGTCTACACCGTGAAGGACATCTGCACGGCGAAGTACAAGGCGGACTGCGCGGCGATCGGCCTCGACTAGGCCGGCCCGAGAGCCTTGGAACCCGTATTGGAACCTTCAGTTCAAAACTGTTAGCGTGCTGCCATGGCCCGGCCGAGGATGTTCGACGAGGAGCGGGCCCTGGACGCGGCGGTGCGCGTGTTCTGGGAGCGTGGCTACGAGGCCACCTCCACTCAGGACCTGTGCGACGCCACCGGTCTGGGGCGCAGCAGCATCTACAACACCTTCCAGAGCAAGCACGCGCTGTTCGAGCGGGCCCTCGCCCGCTACCTGGACACGATGACGGTGACGCAGACGGCCGTCCTGGACGACATGGAGCGGCCGGCCGCCGACCGGGTGCGCGCACTGCTCGCCCTGGTGGTCGAGGGCGAGGCGGAGTGCCGCGAGGGCTCCGGGCGCGCCCTCGGCTGTCTGGGGGTCAACACCGTCGTGGAGCTGGCCGGACGCGACCCCGCGGCGGCCGCGCTGCTGGAGCGTGACACCGTCCGACGCCTGGCCGCCTACCGGGCCGTGATGGAAGCCGGCCGGCGCGACGGCAGCATCACCTCCTCGCGCGACCCGGAGGCACTGGCCCGTTTCCTCAACGCCACGGTCGCCGGTCTGCGCGTCTCCAGTCAGGGCGGCGCGGGCCCAGCCGAGTTGGCGGCGATCGCCGAGACCGCGATGGACGCGCTGACCCCCTGAACCCGGCGCCTTCGCGGCCCTCGGGCTTTCGCGTGCCCAGGTTTTGAACCGACCAATACAAAACAAGCAGCCGAAGACAAGGAGCCCCACCGTGCCCCGTGCCGTATACATCCTGGCGTTCGGCATCTTCGCCATGGTGACCAGCGAGTTCGTGGTCGCCGGGCTGATGCCGCAGATGGCGGAGGGGCTGCACGTCACCGTCCCGCAGATCGGGTACCTGATCACCGCCTTCGCCGTGGCCATGGCGGCCGGCGGCCCGTTCCTGACCATGGCGGTGGCCAAACTCCCCCCACGTACGGCGCTGCTGATGCTGTTCGCCGTCTTCCTCGCGGGCAACGTCCTGGCCGCGACCGCACCCGGCTACGCCGTGATGACAACCGCCCGCGTCATCACCGGCGTGGCCTCCCAGGCCTTCTTCGGTGTCGCCGTCTCGCTGTGCGTGCAGCTCACCCGCCCGGAGGTGCGCGGCCGGGCGATCGCGGTCGTCATGAACGGGCTGATGCTCGGCACGCTGCTCGGACTGCCGCTGTCCACCCTGGTCGGTGAACGGTTCGGCTGGCGCGCGGCGTTCTGGGTGATCTCGGCGCTGGCACTCGTCGCCGCGGCCGTGACCCGCGCCGGTGTCCCCCCTCTTCAGCGGGCGGGAAGCGACGGCTCACTCCGCGAGGAACTCGGCGTCTTCCGCAACCCGAAGCTCTGGCTGGTCCTCCCCACCAGCACGCTGATCATCGGCGCGACGTTCTCCGCCTTCAGCTACTTCAACCCCATCCTCACCGAGGTCACCGGCTTCTCCACCGGAACCGTCCCCGCCCTTCTGATCGCCTACGGCGCCACCACTGTTCTCGGCAACACCGTCGTCGGCCGCCTCGCCGACCGGCGGACCGTGCCCGTCCTCGCTGTCGGCCTGCTGCTCAACGCGCTGTTCCTCGCCGGGTTCGCACTCCTCGCCGACATGCCCGCACCCGCCGTCGTCTGCATGCTGGGCATCGGGCTGGTCGGCGTCACCATGAACCCGGCGATGGTCACCCGCGTCCAGCGGACCGGCAACGCCGGCCCCCTGGTCAACACCGTCCACTCCTCCTTCATCACCCTCGGTGTCATCCTCGGCTCCTCGCTCGGCGCCGTCGCCATCGACACCTGGGGCCTGCGGGCCACCCTCTGGCTCGGTGCCGCCATGGCGGTCCTCGGGTTGACGACCCTGCTGCCCGAGCTCATCCCCGGGCGGCGGGGAACGCCCTCGGAGGCGGCTCGCCCCGCCCGGCGTCCGGCCCGCGCAGGCTCCCCCTC
Source organism: Streptomyces africanus (assembly GCF_002150735.1). Classification (GTDB taxonomy): domain Bacteria; phylum Actinomycetota; class Actinomycetes; order Streptomycetales; family Streptomycetaceae; genus Streptomyces; species Streptomyces africanus. The sequence continues at coordinate 23,076 of NZ_MUKA01000057.1, read as the reverse complement.
CCGGGAGCGGATCTGAACTCGCCCCGCCTGCACGGCTCTTGACTTCGCAAGGCTCTCGCGCGACATTCCCCACCCCTTCGCGTTCCTCTTCGGGCTGGAGTGGCCATGACCAAGAGCACGAACTCCGTCGGGACTGCCGGGCCGCCGTCCCGAAGACGCGTGCTGGCCGGTGCCGCGGGTGCCGGCCTCGCGGTCGCCGCCGGAGTGCAACACGGCGCCCACGCGGCCGACTTACCCCCGCTCGGCACATACGACGTCGTCGTCATCGGCTCCGGCGCGGCCGGCATGACCGCCGCGCTGACCGCCGCCGGGCAGGGCCTGAGCTGCGTCGTCGTGGAGAAGGCCCCGACCTTCGGCGGCTCGACCGCCCGCTCCGGTGCCGGGATCTGGATCCCGAACAACCCGGTGATCCTCGCGGCCGGCGTCCCCGACACCCCGGCCAAGGCCGCCGCCTACCTCGCCGCCGTCGTCGGCCCGGAGGTCCCCGCCGACCGGCAGCGCGCCTTCCTCGCCCACGGCCCGGCGACGATCTCCTACGTCATGGCCCACAGCCCCCTGCGCTTCCGCTGGATGGAGGGCTACAGCGACTACTACCCCGAGCTGCCCGGCGGCCTGCCGAACGGCCGCTCCATCGAGCCCGACCAGCTCGACGGCACGCTCCTCGGCGCCGAACTGGCCCGGCTGAACCCGCCCTACCTGGACGTCCCCGCCGGCCTGGTGGTCTTCGGCGCCGACTACAAGTGGCTGTCTCTCGCCGCCGTGAACTCCCGGGGCGCCGCCGTCGCCGCCCAGTGCCTGGCCCGCGGCACGAAGGCCGCGGCGCTCGGCCAGAAACCCCTGACGATGGGCCAGGCGCTGGCGGCGGGCCTGCGAGCCGGACTGCGTTCCGCAGGCGTTCCGGTATGGCTGAACACGCCCCTGAGCGACCTGCACGTCGAGAACGGCAGGGTCACCGGAGCCGTCGTCACCCGCGACGGCAACCCGGGCCTGATCCGCGCCCGCCGCGGCGTGATCGTCGGCTCCGGCGGCTTCGAGCACAACGCGGCGATGCGCGACCGCTACCAGCGCCAACCCATCGGCACGGAGTGGACGGTCGGCGCCAAGGAGAACACCGGCGACGGCATCCGGGCGGGGGAGCGGCTCGGCGCGGCGCTCGACCTGATGGACGACGCGTGGTGGGGCCCGGCGATCCCGGTCCCGGGCCGGCCGTACTTCTGCCTCGCCGAACGCACCCTCCCCGGCGGGCTCCTGGTGAACGGATCGGGCCGGCGCTTCGTCAACGAGGCCGCGCCCTACAGCGACGTCGTCCACACCATGTACGACGTCCACGACACCGACCCGGCCATCCCGTCCTGGCTGATCGTCGACCAGAACTACCGCAACCGGTACCTCTTCAAGGACGTCCTGCCGGCCCTGCCCCTGCCCGACGCCTGGTACGACTCGGGCGCCGCGCACAAGGCCTGGACCCTGGACGCCCTGGCCACGTCGATCGGCGTCCCGGCGGCGGCCCTGCGCACGACCGTCGACCGTTTCAACTCCCTGGCACTCCGGGGCGAGGACCCCGACTTCCACCGGGGCGACAGCGCCTACGACCACTACTACACGGACCCGTCGGTCCTCCCCAACCCCTGCCTGGCGCCCCTCTGGCTGCCTCCCTTCCACGCCTTCCGCATCGTCCCCGGCGACCTGGGCACGAAGGGCGGCATGCGGACGGACGCCCGCGCCCGCGTCCTGCGCCCCGACGGCTCGGTGATCCCGGGCCTGTACGCGGCGGGCAACGCCAGCGCGGCGGTGATGGGCCACAGTTACGCGGGCGCCGGCTCGACGATCGGGCCGGCGATGACGTTCGGGTACATCGCGGCGAGGGACATCGCGGGGGTGCTGTAGGCGGGTACCGCTAGGACACCGGCTCGGGGGGCTTGCGGGCGATCAGGCACGCCTGGCGGACCGGCTCCCCGAGTTCCTCGTCGGGCTCCCGGACGGTCCGGGAGCGCACGACGAAACCGGCGGCTTCCAGCAGGGCGGCGATCCGCTCCGGCTGCCGCCGCCGGAAGGTCAGCGCCACCCGGTGCCCGAAGGCCTCCTCGTAGTGGCGGGGTTCGTCACCGGCCTGGAAGCCGAGGAGCAGATGTCCTGAGGGCCGCAGGACCCGGAAGAACTCGGCGAAGACGTCCGGCAGCCGGTCGAGCGGGGTGTGGATGGTCGAGTACCAGGACACGACACCGTCGAGCGAGGCGTCGGCCAGGTCCAGCTCCAGCATCGACCCCTGCTCGAACCGCAGACCGGGATGCTCGCGCCGGGCGATCGCGAGCATCGACTCCGACAGGTCAAGCCCGAACACGGACAGCCCCCGCGACGCCAGATACGCGGTCACCCGCCCGGGCCCGCACCCCAGGTCGGCGACCTCGCCCCCCTCACCCACGAGCTCCGCGAAGCCGTACAGCAGCCCCAGGTCCAACGGCATCGCCACGGGCGGCTCGCTGAAGCGGACGGCGTAGTCCTCCGCCACGGTGTCGTAGAAGACCCGGGTCTCGTCCACAAAGTCGAGGTCAGTCATCCTCCGACCCTATGGCGGGGCACTGACACCGCAGGGGGCTTCTACGGCGTCCCGTCTCCCCGGTCCTCGTGCGTCCGCCGCGCTGCGCGGCCCGCCCCCGCGCCGATCGCCGTGCCCAAGCCGAGACCGAGGGCCAGGCCGAGGCCGATGTTGTCGAAGACGGTCAGGCCGAGGACGAGTCCTGTCGCCGTGCCGAGGGACAGGCCGAGGGACAGGCCCAAGGCCAGGCGCTTGTCTGCGGGGGTGCCGCTGCCTTCCCCGTCGTTCTCCGGGGCTGGGTCGCTGTGCATCCGGGCATCCTCTCAGGGGCCACAGGATCAGGGGCCAGAATTCGCCGGAAATTCACGGAAGGGCAACGGCGAACAAAAGGCAGGAGCCCCGCCGCCTGACGGCGCGGGGCTCCTTGGGTACTACTGATCAGACCGGCGTGACGTTCTCAGCCTGCGGGCCCTTCGGGCCCTGCGTGACGTCGAAAGACACCTGCTGGTTCTCCTCGAGAGAGCGGAAGCCGCTCGCGTTGATCGCGGAGTAGTGGACGAAGACGTCGGGGCCGCCGCCCTCCTGGGCGATGAAACCAAAGCCCTTTTCGGCGTTGAACCACTTCACGGTTCCGGTAGCCATAAGCCCTCCTTGGGCCCAAAAGGGTTGCCCTGCTCCAGAACCAGCAAGTGTGAAGATTTGAATTCTGCACAACTGCATACGTCTGAGAATGACGAGAGCCCGCGGTCACATGCTCCGCAGGCTCTGTACTGCAAGGGAAACCAAACTGCAACTTGCGACGAGCCTAGCACGCAGGCCCCGGAATGCAATAGGGGTCAAGATCACGTCACCCGAATGTTTGAACCGGTACCGCCAACTGGCGGTGAAGGCTCCGGCCGCCCCTCCCGGGCCCACGGCGGGGCCGGGCGCGGCCCCGTACGCCATGAGGGCTAGCCTCACGATGTGGACAATCCTCGCACCCGGCCGCGCGTCGGCCACATCCAGTTCCTGAACTGCCTGCCCCTGTACTGGGGGCTCGCCAGAACGGGCACGCTCCTCGACTTCGAGCTCACCAAGGACACCCCGGAGAAGCTCAGCGAGAAGCTGGTGCAGGGCGATCTCGACATCGGTCCGATCACCCTGGTCGAGTTCCTCAAGAACGCCGACGACCTCGTCGCCTTCCCCGACATCGCCGTCGGCTGCGACGGCCCGGTCATGTCCTGCGTGATCGTCTCGCAGGTCCCGTTGGACCGGCTGGACGGCGCCCGCGTCGCCCTCGGCTCGACCTCCCGCACCTCCGTCCGCCTCGCCCAGCTGCTCCTCGCCGAGCGCTACGGCGTCCAGCCGGACTACTACACGTGCCCGCCCGACCTCAGCCTGATGATGCAGGAGGCCGAGGCCGCCGTCCTCATCGGCGACGCGGCCCTGCGCGCGAACATGCTCGACGGGCCGCGCTTCGGCCTGGACGTGTACGACCTCGGCGCGCTGTGGAAGGAGTGGACGGGCCTGCCGTTCGTCTTCGCGGTCTGGGCGGCGCGCCGCGACTACGCGGAGCGCGAGCCGGTCATCACACGCAAGGTGCACGAGGCCTTCCTCGACTCCCGCAACCTCTCCCTGGAGGAGGTCGGCAAGGTCGCCGAGCAGGCCGCCCGCTGGGAGGCCTTCGACGAGGAGACCCTCGCCCGCTACTTCACGACCCTCGACTTCCGCTTCGGCGGCCCGCAGCTGGATGCCGTCGCCGAGTTCGCCCGCCGGGTCGGCCCGACGACCGGCTTCCCCGCGGACGTGAAGGTGGACCTGCTCCAGCCGTGAGCGAGCCCGCGCTCCCGCACTACTCTGCTGGGAGTGCGCGCGTACGGGGTCCGGCGAGGGCCTGCGGGCGCCTACGGGGGAGGGGTGACGCCATGCGGCCGCTCGAAGTCGACGAACCCGCCGTTGTGGGGCCCTACCGGCTGCTCGGCCGGCTGGGCTCCGGCGGCATGGGCCGGGTCTATCTGGGCCGCAGTGCCGGCGGCCGCACGGTCGCGGTGAAGATCGTCCATCCGCACTTCGCGCTGGACGAGGAGTTCCGGGCCCGCTTCCGCCGCGAGGTCGAGGCCGCGCGCCGGGTGGGCGGCGCCTGGACGGCACCCGTCCTGGACGCGGACCCGGACGCGCGGGTGCCGTGGGTGGCGACGGCGTTCGCGGCGGGCCCCTCGCTGTCGGCCGCGGTCACCGAGGGCGGAGCGCTGCCCGCCCACACCGTGCGGGTGCTGGGGGCGGGGCTGGCCGAGGCGCTGGCGGCGGTGCACGAGCTGGGCCTGGTGCACCGCGACGTGAAGCCGTCGAACGTGCTGCTCACGCTCGACGGGCCGCGGCTGATCGACTTCGGCATCGCGCGGGCCACGGACGGTACGGCGTCCCTGACCTCCACGGGCGTGTCGATCGGCTCGCCCGGCTACATGTCGCCCGAGCAGATCCTCGGCAAGGGCGTGACGGGCGCGGCGGACGTCTTCTCGCTCGGCGCGGTCCTGACGTACGCGGCGACCGGCGAACCGCCCTTCCCCGGGGACTCCTCGGCGGCCCTGCTCTACAAGGTCGTCCACGAGGAGCCGGAACTGGGCGGGCTGGACGGGCCGTTGCGGGAGCTCACGGCGGCCTGCCTGGCGAAGGACCCGGACGCGCGGCCCGCCCCGGCCGAAGTGGCCCGGCGGCTGGCACCCGAGGGCACGGCCCGGCTGGTGGCGGGCGGGTGGCTGCCGGGGGCGCTGGTGGAGCAGGTGAGCCGCAGCGCCGTTCAGTTGCTGAACCTGGAGGCGACGGGGCCGGGGGCGGCCGGGGGCCCGTCGGGACCGATCGGTTTCAGCAGCCCGTCCGTGAGCGCGGCGGAGGCGGTGACGCCGGCGGATACCGGGACGCCGGCGGGGAGTGTGCCGCCGGCGGAGAGGGTTCTGCCGGGGAAGGCAGGGGGTTCGGCCGGTGTGTTCGGGCCGCCGCCGGTGATGCCCACGCCGGCCGGGCCCGCCTCCGCCGCCGTACCCGCCGCCGTACCCGCGCCCCGGGACGGCGGTCCGCAGGACGACACCGCCGCCCCGTCGTCCGCCGGCCGGCGCCCCGGCAGGGTGTCCGTCTCCGTGGCGGCTACGTCCGCGCAGGAGGGCGGCGGCCGGGTGCGGAGGCTGAGCTGCACCGTGGCGCTGGCGGTCGCCGGGGCGATGGCGGCCGTGACGATCGGCTCGGTGTTCGTGTTCGACCTGCTGCCGGGCCGGACCTCCCACGACGACGACACGGGCGGCTCAGGCGCGGCGGGCTCCGACTCTCCCCCCGCGGCGACCGCGAGCCCCGCCCCTTCCGGCGCCGTGCCCGCCGCGTACCTCGGCACCTGGGAGGGCCAGGGCAGCGCCCTCGACGGCAGGCTGCCCCTCGGCACGTTCCGGATCACCGTCGAGCGGGCCGCCGTAGGCCAGGAGCTGGGCCGACTCCGCCAGACCGACCAGATCGGCGGCGTCTGCGTCGACGTACTGACCCTGAAACAGGTGACGAAGAAGGAGCTCGTCGCGACGTCCGTGGGCGCGAAGACCAACCACGGCGGCTGCAACCCGGCCCGTACGACCGTCCACCTCATGCCGGTGGGCGACGACCTCCAGTACCGCTCGGAGAGCGAGGAGTCGGGCCGGCCTCAGGCTCGGATGTCGAAGGTGCGGTAGCGGACGATCTGCGGACGTGCCGGGCGAACAGGCCGATGAGGAGCGTGATCACCGCAAGGGTGGCGGCCAGGCCGACGGCCCACAGCCACGGGTAGTGCACATGCACCCAGCAGGGGCCGCCCTCGCGGTAGCAGTCGTAGTCCCAGTCGCGGCGGCGCCTGGGCCGTACGGTCGTGCCGATCACCCCGGCGACCAGGTACCCCGCGGCCAGCCCGGGCAGGGAGGCGATCGCCCAGGCCAGCGAACGCGGCTTGCTCTTCTTCCAGTCCATCAGGACCAACGGCCAGACCCAGGCGATGAACACCAGAGGCACGAGGGCACCGACCGTGCCGGCGAAGGCGTACGCACCGCCCGGCCACGCGGGAGCGAGATCGCCCCACAGCTCGTGGCCCCAGTACATGTCGAAGAGGACCAGCGGCATCAGCAGGACGACGAAGCCGGGGAGCACGACGCAGGCCCAGGCACAGCCCCAGTCCCGCTTCTTCGCCTCATCGGCGTCCGGTCGGCCCGGCCGGTGCTCGTACCGCAGGGCGGCCCCCGCCGCCTTCCTCCGCTTCGGCTTCGCCGAACGTCCGCTCAACGCCTCACCCCGGGACGACCACCGTGCGCAGCTCCCCGTCGCCGAGGTGGAGCATGCCCTTGCCGGGGGCGACCTGGCCGCCGACCATGCTGCGGTTGAGGCGGACGCCGATGAGGTCCCCGCTGGAGGAATCCTGCGGGGAGAGCAGGATGCCGCGGCGGGCCTTCTTCGCGTCGACCTGCCAGCCGGAGAAGCCGCTGCACACGTCCTCCTCGTCACCGGCGATGACGAGGGCGAGGCCGCGTTCGGCGCCGCGCGAGACGAGCTTCTTCAACTGGCTCTCGGCGTCGCAGTCCTCCAGGATCTCGCCGTCGTCGATGAGCACGGCGATCGGCTCCTCCAGGGACGCCTGGTCGACGAGCTCCTCGAACTCGTCCTCGTCGATGTCGTCGCCGGTGAAGACCTTCAGGACGCCTTCCGTGCCGTCGAGCCCGCGCAGCGGCGACTGGCGCGGGGCCGCGACGACCAGGCGGGTGCCCTGGGCCAGGAAGGAGTGCGCGAAGTTCAGCAGGACCGTCGAGCGGCCCGACTTGGCCGGGCCCGCGACGACGAACGCCGGTACGCCCTGGGCCAGATCGGGGCCGAAGCCGATGATCTCGTCGCCGCCGATGCCGACCAGCCCCCACAGGCGCGAGCGGGACGCGTCCGGGTCGCGCAGTTCCCAGGCCTCCGGGAAGGAGATACGGCTGGGCAGGCTGTCGACGCGGAACGGGCGGCGCGAGCGCGGCACTTCGGCGTCGCGGGCCGTGGCCGCCTCGCCGATCGCCGACAGCGCCGCGGCCTGTCCCTGGCCGCTGGTGTCCTCGGCGAGCAGCGCGAACTGCGTCTCCGTACCGAACTCGTTGCGGAAGGCCCGCCCCGGCGGGATCTCCTCCGGCACCTTGCGGGCCGGGATGCCGAGCGCCGAGAAGTCGCTGCGGTCGGCCAGCCGCAGACCGTACTTGTCCTCCGTGAGGGTCGCGATACGGCCGACCAGCAGGGTCCGGTCACCCGTCAGGACCAGGTGGATGCCGACGCTCGCGCCCTCGCGCATCATCGTCTGCAACTCGTCGGTGAGCGAACCGTGGTCGATCTCGCCGAGCGTGGGCACCCAGCCCTCCCAGCGGTCCAGCAGCACCACGATGTGCGGCAGCCGCTCGTCCTCGGAGACCGAGGCCCGCTGCTCGCCGATGTCCGCGAAGCCCTTGTCCGACAGCAGGTCCTGGCGGCGGCCCAGCTCGCCCTTGAGCCGGTTGACGAGCCGTACGACCCGCTCGGTCTGGTTACGGCCGACGACCGCACCGCAGTGCGGCAGCCGGGTCAGCGCGTTGAGCGCGCCGTTGCCGCAGTCGATGCCGTAGAGGTGCACGTCGGCGACGGAGTGTGTGCGGGCGATGGAGCCCGCGAGGGTGCGCAGCACCTGGGAGCGGCCGCTGCGCGGGGCACCGCCGATCATCAGATGGCCGAAGGACGAGAAGTCCACGACGACCGGGCGGCGCGACTGGCTGGCGGGCAGGTCCTCGATGCCGTACGGGGCCGGCGGCAGCGTGCCGGCGCCCCCGGCGAACGCGGGCACCTCGATCTCGTCCAGCAGCAGCGTCTCGTCGAGGGCGGGCAGCCACGGGCTGTGCTGGGGCGGGATGCCGAGCGAGCTGTTGGCGTCCCGGATGGTGTCGACGAGGACCTTCAGGTCGGTGATCTCCTCGTCCTCACGGGCCTCGGCCTTCGGCTTGACCAGCGCCGCCCGGCCCAGATCCTCCCAGGTCAGCGGCCCCACCCAGGGCATCAGCACCGCAGGGTCGGCGGCACCGGGCCGACGACCGCCCACGCGTCCGGACTGGAAGGGCACCAGCGAGGCGTGCCCGAGCCGGGCGTAGGCACGGCCCGGGGTGTTCTTGGAGATGTGCCCGGCCTCGGGCGAGTCGATGACATCGCTCGACTCGCCGCCGTCCGTCACGCGCAGCGCGATACGGAGGTTGGTGTTGGCGCGGATCTCCGGGGAGACGACACCCGACGGCCGCTGCGTCGCCAGCAGCAGGTGAATACCGAGGGACCGCCCTCGCTGGGCGATGTTGACCAGGCCGGTGACGAAGTCGGGCAGGTCACGCACCATCGAGGCGAACTCGTCGATGACGATGAGCAGTCGGGGCACCGGCTGGTGCGAGGGGTCCCGGCGCACCAGGTCCTGGTAGTCCTCGATGTCCTTGGCGTCGGCGGCCGCCAGGATGTGCTCGCGCCGGTGCAGCTCGGCACCCAGCGACTCCAGGGCCCGCTCCACCAGATGGGCGTCGAGGTCGGTCACCATGCCGACCGTGTGCGGCAGATGCACACAGTCCTTGAAGGCCGCGCCACCCTTGTAGTCGACCAGCACGAACGTCATGTTCTCGGGCGTGTTCGCCACGGCCAGCGCCGCCACGATGGTCTGCAGCAGCTCCGACTTACCCGAACCGGTCGTACCGGCGATCAGACCGTGCGGACCGTCCTTGCGGATGTCGATGCCGAACGGCCCGTCGTACGACTCGCCGATGACGGCCAGCGTCGACTGCCCGCCCATCCGCCACCGCGCCACGATCGCGTCACTCGTCGGCGGCTCCAGCTGCAGCACGTCCAGCAGTCGGCTGGAACCCGGCAGGGCCGAGTCCTCGGTCTCACCGCTGATGTCCCGCAGCGGCGACAGCGCCCGGGCGAGCCGCAGGCACCAGGCGGGCGAGACGAAGTCGGGCCGTACGTCCTTCAGCCGCTCCGCCCCGGCCTCCTCCACACGCAGCCGCAACTTCTCGGTGCGGCCGGCCTGTTCGGGCTGCTGGTCGGTGGTGTGCCAGGCCTGGAAGGAGGGGAAGGCACCGGCGACCTGCTGGGCCTGTTGCTGGACCTGCTGGGCCTGCTCGTACTCCTCGGCCTTCGGCTCGGCGACGACGTACGCCTGGCACTCGCCGGGCAGGAACCGCTCCTCGGCGTCGAGGCAGATGGCGAACATGGACACGGAGGGCCCCTCGCGCAGCAGCCGCACCACACCGGGGAGCGAGCGCAGCCGCCGCGACCCGTCCCACACGACGACGATGTCGGGGTCGCTGAAGCTCGTACCACCCTGCGACTTGTTCTGCTCGGCGGCCTTCTTGCGCGCGTCGAGGATCTGCGTCAGCTCGCCGATGCGGGCGCCGACCGTCTCGGCGTCGGTCCCGATGAGCACGTTGACGTCCTGCCCGCCGGACGGCCGGGCGTGCGGCAGCCAGCGCACCCAGTCCCAGGACTCCTGCGCGGCGTTCTCGCTCAGCACGTAGAACTGCACGTCCATCGGGCTGTGCAGCGCCGCGGCCTGCGCGACGGCCCACCGCCCGAGAGCACGGGCGGAATCCCCGGGGCCGGCCATGCCGATGACACCGAGGGTGCGCAGGTGCAGCGCGACCGGGGCGTCCTCGATCTTCCAGGTGACATGGCGGCGGTGGTCGTCCTGCTCGGGGTCGTCGAGCACGACCTCGGAGGGCAGCTGCCCCGTGCCGACCCGCAGGAGGAGATGGTCGCGGTCGGCCCGCCGCCGCTCCCACAGACGCGTACGCGGCCCGGTCCCCAGGGCGAGAACGGTGGCCGGGTCGGGTATGGCGTGCCGCCGGTCGTTCCGCTCCGCGACCAGCGCGTCCTGAGCGTCCTTCTCGATCCGCTCCTTCTGCTCCTCGTACTCCTGGACCTGCTTGGCGTGGGACTTACGCCCGTGCTTCTTGTCGTTGTAGTAGTTCGCGAAGAGCAGGATCGGCGCCAGACCGGCCATGATCAGGTAGTACCAGCGCTGGAAGATCAGCACCGACACGACGGCACCGACGAGCGGCGTCAGCGCCATCAGCCAGGGCAGCGGCCGGGCCTCGTACTCACGGGGCGGCGAGGGCAGCCGGAAGCTGGTCTGCCGCTCGGGCGGACGCAGCCGCGGGGGGCGGTTGTAGTCGAGCCCGATGCCGTCGTCGGACCACTTCAGGGCGGCGTTGGGGGGCGTGTACCGGGTGAGTTCGAGCAGGGTGTTGCCGATCCCGATCTGAGCCCCGAGGGGCCAGTCGGTGGGCCCGCCCTTCTCCTTCCCCTCTTTCTTCTCCTGCCCCTTCTTCTTGCCGCTCTTCTTCTCGCTCTTCTTCTTTTCGCCCTGGTCGTCTTCCTCGTCCTCGGCGAGGGACTTGCCGTCGAGGGTGACGAGGTCCTTGTCCATGTGCACGGCGACCTGGCAGGTGCCGTCGGTGGCGACGGAGAGGGTCAGGGCCCGGGCGTCGACCTCGGGATCGTCGATCCGGACGTACGAGGCGGCCCCGCTGCCGATGTCGTACCGCCCGACGCCGAGCCGGTGCACGAACCCCGCCGCGGGCCCGCCCACGACCCGGAGCTCGACGAGCCCGGTGGGCTCACCGGGCAGACACCCGGAAGGATCCTGGAGGCTGACGACGGCGCCGTCGCGCAGGGGCGATCCGACGACGGTGGCGTTCGGATCGACGGCGTACCCGTCCACGTACACGAGGGGCGCGTTGTTGGCCGGCACCTGCCGGTGCTGTCCCAGCGGGATGATCTGCGCGCCACTGTGCCCGACCTGCTTGGCGAGCTCCAGCGCGATGTCCCCCACGGTGGACTCAGGATCGGCATCGAGCACCACGTCGGCGGTACCACCGCCGTACGGGTCGACGACGGTCAGAGTCAGGCGCACGACTAGTCCTCCCCGTGCCACTGGGCCGGTGTGGCCGCGGTGGTTGTGTGGCGGCTGTCCCGTCCGCATCAGTCACACGGGTCACAGCCGTAAGGGACGATATCCGCTCGGTGCGGCGGCGGGGCAATGGGGAGGCGCCGTGACGTTCCCTATGGCAACGTCGTACACGACTTCATGACCGCTCGTTCACAATCCGGGGTTTGGCACCAAAGGCCACACCCGTAAGCTGCTGACGCAAGAGCGGACGATCACACCGGTTGCCACGTGCGACCGCCAACTCGGCCGGAAGGCCGATGAGTCCGCAAACAGGGAGCCACGGGGGTTGGCCCTGCGGCGTTGTGAGAGGGAGCGGCTTCATGGCCAAGGACCTTGATGTCACATATCAGGACATGCGGGAAGCTGCCAAGCATGTCGTGAAGGAGAAGGAAAAGCTCCAGGAGAAGCTCGAGGGCCTTCGCAAGTACATCAACAACCTCGTGCAGTCCGGCTACGTCACGAAGTCGTCGTCGAAGGCGTTCGACGAGAACTTCGACGAGTTCGTCCGGGGTACGAAGGAGACGCTCGACGGTCTGGACGGCATGGGGGACTACCTGACCATGGCGGCCGACAAGTTCGAGCAGATCGACGAGGAGCTGGCGAAGCAGGCTCGCAAGTAGGGGCCAGGTGTTTGTCCGGTGCCGGCGGCGGAGGCTGCCGGCACCGGACAGGCGTCCGGTCGACGGGGTGTGTCAGCTGTCGGGGAGAGGCTGCCGGAGCAGGTAGGTGTGGAGATCGCTTCGGGGCTCCTCCGTGTCGACGCGCAGCCAGGATCCGTCACGGAAGCGGATCAGCACGATCCTCGTCTCGAATGCCCCGGAGAACGGGTCGACGAGGATCGCCTCGGTGGCGGGAAGGCGGGCGACGACCTGCATGTGCTTCTCCCTGCCCACGGTGACGCGCTGCGGCGGAGCCGCAAGGACGATCCCGTCCTCGCTCGCCAGGACCAGCCGTTGATGGTGAGTGGAGTGGCTGTACCAACGCAGCAGGAACTGCCCGGCGTTGCCGTCCCAGTTTCCGTCGAAGACCTGGTCGAGCCCCTGCTGGGCGATGAGGGCGTCCCGGCGTTTGTCGTCCTCGTCCTTGACCCGCAGCCGTTCCTTCTCGTCCTTCGTGGCAAGGGACCGCTTGATGGCTTCTTCCCCGTTGGACAGCAGGGTCAGCAGCATGAGGACGGGCATGAACGGCACGGCGAGCACCGCACCGACCATGCCCAGCGGGCGCAGCCTGGCAGGACGGAGCCGGGGATGGCCGGCAGCTTGGAGCACCTCCGCGGGCGGCTGCGGGATCTTGTCGATCGTGCACCATTCCGCCGCTTCGGCATGGACGCCGAGGCGGTCCGCCAGCACGCGCTGCTTGCCCCTACGTGTCACGTCAAGAATCTCCTTGCCGGCGCGGAAACGGGATCGCTGTTCCGCGAGCGTATCCCGTACGGCACGTCATGAGGAGTGACGGCATCCGCAACTCTGCCCGCGCTCGCCGGATCCACCGAGAACGTCCATAGAGAGGCATGAACCATGGGGGACCACATCAAGGCGGATCTTGCCGCCATCAAGCAATGTTCACGGGATCTGGGAAAGATTCACGGTGAATTCGAGCGCAACGGCAATCCCGCCGACGAGTACGGCCAGGCTGTGGGGCACGGCGGCCTCAAGGACGCCTTCTCCGAATTCGGGGACACCTGGAAGAAAACGCGGAAGAAACTGATGAAGGAGCTTGAGCAGCTGGCCGAGTTCACCTCGTCCGCCGCCAAGGCCTACGACGAGGTCGACCAGAAGCTGGCTCAGGCCATCCGGGATGCCAAGGCGAACAGCAAGGGGAAGAAGTGAGCAGGACGGACGCCGACTGGCCGCCTCTGTGGAACGACGACCCGACGCCGGGTGACCCGGAGGAAGTCGCCGAACTGGGACGCAAGTTGCGCAAGATGGCCGACATGATCGACGAGCAGTCGAGGGTCATCAAGGAGCTTGCGTCCGTCGAGGGCTGGGACAGTGAGGCCGGCAAGGGCTTCCACGAGCTGGCCGGCGGTACGGCGGACAAGCTGAAGAAGTCCTTCGAGCGCTACGACGAGGCGGCCAAAGCCGTCGGCGAGGATGTGCGCGAGGGGAGTTCGGACAAGTTCGCCAGTGAAATGCGCCGTGCCCAGCGGAAGGCGGACAAGGCGCTGAGCGATTACCGCGAGGCAGAGCGCGACCACGACCTCGCGGATCGCGAGGTGAAGAAGTTCACCGACAAGTATCCCGCGCAGCCTATTCCCCCCGCGGAGAAGGACGAGTACGACCGCTGGGTCAAGAAACGCACTGAGGCCATGCATCGCATCGGCGACGCCCGGAAGGCCGTGAAGGACGCCCGGGAGATCTACGACGATGCCGGGGACAAGGCCGCTCGTCACATCAGGAACGTCGTGCACCATGACGCGGTCAGGGATCCCGGCGGCTTCATGAACTTCCTGGCGGACTGGGCGGACATGCTGTCGAACATCTCCGCCGTCCTGTCCGTGCTTGCGGTGATCTGCGCATTTGTTCCGCCGCTGCAATTCCTGACTCCCATTTTTGCGACCCTGGCCGTACTGTCCAGCGCCGCCGCACTAGCAGGCCATGCGTACGACATGTCTGTACGCGGAGGGAAGGTCGACTGGCTGAAGCTGGGCACCGATGCGCTGGGAATCCTGCCCGGGATGGGCGCACTGAAGGGGTTCAGGGCCCTCACCGGCCTCAAGGGACTGGCGAAAATCAAGGCATTTGGAAGCCTGAAGACGTTCGGATCGTTCAGGGGCATGGCTGCAATGGACGGTATTGGCCACGCCTTCCTGAACGGGGTCGGTGTCACCGTGGCCAACAAGATCCTGGGCAGGGTGGCGCGCAAGGAACTTGTTGACGGCAGGAAGGTCACGGGGCTGATCAAGGGTGCGGGCCTCGGGAGCGCCTTGCACAGGATGCTGAGCGGTGAGAACGGCGAAAAGACCGGGTACCAGGAGCCGGCAGAGGCCACCAAACCCGCTCCTTCACCGTCGCCCTCACCCGGGCCCGCCCCGAGCGTCTCACCCACATCCTTCAACGCGGCCCTGGCGGCGTAGCCCACCAAGGGCCTGTTCAAGGAAGGCGGAAATCATGGACGACGAGCAAGAGCTGGGGCAGTGGGAGTTCATCGGCCGCCGGGGCGGTGATGTCGTCACCTTGGTCAGCGGTTCGGTGATCGCGGCTGTCCCCGAGGCGAACCGGGCCGCAGAGGAGGCGCGACGGGAGCTACGGTTCGACTTCTTGGACGACCACGCCGTGCTGTCGCTGCTGCGTCGGCGTCACGATGACGAGCAGGACATGTTCAAGGCCGGCTTCGCGCATGGAGTGCCCTTGGCACTCGTCGGCTTCGGGGCGGTGCTCTACTGGGGCGGTGTGGCGCTGTACTGGGAGAGCCCCGCTGCACGCACGACCTATCTGGCGGTCGCCGCGATCGTCCTGGTGACGCAGCTCTTCTTCTTCGTACGAAGTGCCCGGTCGCACTGGGGTGATCCGGTCCGGCAGAACCTGCGGGCGCGGGCGCGAACCTACCGGGAGATCGCACACATCGCTCGAAGGGGTGGCGCCGATATCCCGGCCTTCTACCCGCACTACGGCCCCTACCCTTTCGCTGCGACATTCCGTCCCGAGGCGGACGACACCGAGCAGCGTCATGTGCGCGAGAGTGAAGGTTCAGATGACCACTGACACCGTCGGCGAAGCCCAGCGCGGCCTCACGGGAAGCGACGGCGTAGAGGTTCGCTGGATCATGCCCGAAGGTTTCTTCGAGCTGCCCTTCGAGGCGGATGACCTGGACGAACTCGCCGACAAGTTGGTCGGGTTGGCCAAGCAGACGCTGCCGCGTGCCGATGAGGAAGTCCAGCTGCAATGGGCTGCCATGTGCGCCGCGAACTACGACGAGTTCATCGAGGCGGGCGTACAGTACGCCGGCTTTGTCACGACGGAGGTCGACGACGTCCGCTGCACGGCCACGGTGAACGTCAGCCTCATGGATCTGGACGAACGCGCGGGCAAGGACCCAGCGGGCTTCATCGCGACCACGTTGCGGCACCTGGAACTCGGACAGGTCGGCGAAGTGCAATTGCCCTGCGGCCCAGCGGTGACGTGCGTCGGCAGTCGGCCGGGCAGCGTCGACGCCGGCCTGACGCAGTCGGGCCGGGACGAGCCGATCTGGACGTCCTTCATACAGGTCCAGATCCCGCTGACCAACGGGACCGTTCTGCTGCTGGAGATGGGCACACCGACGGTCGAAGGGTGGGACGTTTTCTCCGCCATGTTCGCCGGTGTCGTGAAGAGCGTCCGCTTCTTCGACGCCCACGGAGCTCCCCTGGTGATGCCGGGGTGAATGAGTCTCCACAGGACGAAGCCTCATCACGGGTGGGTGTCCCGCGGGACTACAAGCTGCTGGTTCCACGGGAGTGGTTCCGCATCGACCTCATGCAGGACCGCTGGCGCGCTCAACTGAAGACGTTCGTGGACCGGCAGGCAGAGGGCCGGAACGTTCCCGCGGAGCTCACACAGAAGGTATGGGCCACCCTGCGCAACACCGCGGAAGCCGGCCGGGCACGTGGGGCCATGGAGTTCTTCCTCCTGACCACCTCACGGGACGGCGGCCTTCCGGCCTCGCTCCTCGTGTCCTTGATGCCGCTGGGCGACACCCCGGCTGATCCGGAAAAATACGCGGCATGGCTTGAGCTGCGGGAGCCTGACGGCCCAGGACGGCGGCACGTGTCGGTGGTGGATCTCCCCGCGGGTGCTGCCGTGCGTGTTCTCGGTACCACGACGCTGAACGTGCATGCCCTGATGCCCGGCGGGGTCGGCTACCTGACGCTCTCCTTCTCGGCCCCGCTCACCGGGATGTCCGGCCCGATGGGGCGGTTGTGTGATGCCATCGCGGGATCTCTGCGGTGGGTCGTATGACGCGGGCAGGAGGTCTGCGAAGCGGCCTGGGAATGGTCGGGGTGATTCTCGGGCTGGTCGTCGGCACAGGTGTGATCCTGCTGGTCATGGGCCTGGTGAAGCGATTCGCCCGTGAGGCGGTTCCAGTGTTGGTGGACCTGCCCGGGGGCAGCTGGGCGGTCGGTGGCGGCCTCGGCGTGGTCACCGTGCTCGGGGTGGCCGGCTGGCTGCGGTGTGCCTCCGGGCCCTCGGATCGGACCCGCCTGGCGCGAGGGCTGCACGCCGTGGGCACGGCGGTCTGCTGCGCCGCGGCTTTCGGGCCGTTCTTCCTGCTGCTGAGCGGACTGCCCGGCAGGAACTGCCGGTCCGAGAGTTGTGCTTACATCCCCGGGACCGGCAGCGCGTTCCTGGCCTACGTCCTCAGTGCCGGTCTGGTGGGTTGGTTCGTCCACCGCTGGACCGGCGCGCGGGCCGCGGAGCGGGCGGCCGTGGAGCGGGAACGGGTGCGGAGGCTTCGGAAGAAGGGGAAGGGGAAGAGCCGGGCGGCGCGGCAGCGGTAGCGCACGGGATCTACGCCGGGTGGGTTCCCCTTGCCTCCGTCTCGAATGTCTCAGCGAACAGGTGGCTCGACCTACGTGCCGTCACCTGTTGACGGACTGGATCTCCTGGACGGTGACGTCCTGGTCGTTGCCGAAGGTGCCGTTCGGGAGGTCGCCGCCGGCACCGCCGGTACCGGTCCAGTCGATCTCCCAGGTGATGGTGGCCCGGAGCTTGTACGTGCCGTCGCCGGAGGAGCGAAGGTACTTGACCCCGCACTGCGGTGTCTCGTCGGACTTGCCCTTGGCGTAGGGCTCGCCGATCGACCCATCGTCATTGATCGTGCACTCGCCGGAGGCTGGGTAGGTCTCAGCATCCTGGGTGCCCGGCTCTAGCTTGAGGGAGACCGGCTTGGCGGTGGTGGTGGCCTGGATGTTGAGCCCGGCCACATTGAGCGCGGCGGTGACAGACACCTCCTTGAACCTGGCTTTGTCCAGCCAGGCCCAGGTGGGGAGGTTGACCTTGGTGGTCGTCTCGGGGGCGAGAGTTACCTCGGTGGTCGGCAACTGGATGCGGTTGTAGGCGAGTTCGGCGAGGACTCGTGGAGTGACCGCGTTCTCGACGGGCGGGGCAGCCCCGTTCTCGACCCAGAAGGGCTGCTTGTCGCAGAGCTGGGCCTCGGGCTCGGTCCAGCGGGCTTCGTCGCGGACGGCGACCCACCAGTTGCCCTCGTCCTTCTGGTCGAGGTTGTAGTTCTTGTACTTTCCGTCCTTGTACTCGTTGCGGAACATACCGACGGAAGCTTTGGCATAGCTGTGCTGGCCTGGAGTATTGACCGTTTCGTCGTACATGTTCTCGACGTACTTCGAGAATTCCTCCGCGGAGCGCGGTTCGTACCAGCACGCGGGTGGGTCCCAGTTGCCTACAGGGGCGACGTTGCCCTTGCTGCCGCCACCACCCGGAGTGGCGCCTGTGAATCTGATCATGGAAACGAGGTCGCTCCCGGACCTGTTGCCACTGGTGTCGACCTCGGCCTCGGACGCGCCGGGGCCCTTCGCCTCGGCGGTGCCGGCGATCGCCCCGAAAGCCACGACGAACGCACTCGCTGCGGTGACGCCACGGGTCAGGATGCGCACGTCTTGTCCCCTCTCTTCGACAGCACCTCCGTGGTCTGCCAGACCCCCTTGCTGTTCTTCTTCAGTTGCGTGCTGTACGTGACGTACGGGCTCTCACCGGAAGGCGACTTGTCCACCTTGCCGGTCTTGCGGTTCTTGTTGTAGGCCTTGCTCTCATCAGCGCAGTAGACGACGGCGGCCGTGTCGCTGTCGGCGACCTTGACGTTCGGGTTGAAGTAGCGCGTAACACCCGTCCACGTGAGGTCCTCGTCCAGCCAGGACTGAACCCATTTCTGCGCGCTCACGAGCGCTTTGCCCTGGCGGTAGTACGCGAGCGTCGCCGAGTTCGTGTCGCCCCGCAGGATCGCATCGTCCACTGCGTTCACCGTCTGGGCCACGTCGGACAACACCGTGTCCTCGGTCGGATCGCCTGTCTTCCAGTTCTCGAACCTGTTCTCCACGCCCTTGGGGAACGTGATCTTGGGCCTGCCGCCGGGATCAGATGCACTGGCGCCAGGTGAAGCCGAGGCCGCCTTGTCGCCCGTATCGGCCCCTGCGATCTTGTCGTTGCTCTTCGAGGTGTCGTCCCCGCTGCCACAGGCTGTCAAGAGCAGAGCTGCTGTCGCAGCCAGCGCGGCAGCGACGGGCAAAGGGCGGCGCTTCACAGTGGTTCTCCCCGTGAGACAGAAAGCGAGTCAAGAGCACAGACGGTATCGGTGAGGTCCATGGTTTCGCCAGAGCGAACTTCACTGCGAAGAGGGCAATCTTGGGCGTATGCGACCCCGAGGTAGCCGGTCTGTGGCCTGATCGTAAGGCAACGGGCGAGGAGCCCAGCGATCTTGGTGCGTTCCGCTGGGCCTCTCTCGTCAGTCGTCAAGAGCCCGCCAGTTGCTCAGGGATCGTAGATCGCGAGCGAGTGCGCCAACTGCTCCAGATCCTGGGCCGCTTGCAGGATGCGGGCGACGTCCTCGGTAGCCGTCCACATCACGACATCGGCGCCATGTTCCTCTACACGCCACGCGTAACGCGCGCAGGCGACGAGATGGGGCGAGGACTCGTGGTTCATGTAACGGAAGGTGGTCAGGCCCTCGCCAAGCCTCTTGGCTTTGAAGCGCTTGACGATTGGAGGCTCGACCGAGTTGGGATCCTCCGCCATGCTTAGAGCACGCAGCGTTTCCTCGCGGGGACCCGACGACGGACCGATCGCCGCGAATACGGGCAGCGGCAGGTCCGTGGGGTGGTCGCGGTGAAGGAACAGCCAGTGATCCGTGCCGGGCGGGGAGAAGGCCTCGGCGCAGTGTGCAAGGGTGCCGGCGACGAAGTCGATGCCGTTTGGCCCTGGATTCAGTTCGCGATCCAGCCAGAGATCTTTGGCTTCCTCGCGGCACCACTCATGGATGTCGTCCCATTCCTCGAACGGGCCGATGGCTCCGTCACGTGGCGGGATCACCGTCCATGGGTAGGGGTCGATGTACTCAATATCGATCACTGGGAAGAAAGGCTCACTCACGCACGCCTCCAGCGGAGAGTTGCCATGACTGCGTCGAACCATTCGACGAGGGCGTCGGCCAGTTCGTCCCGCGGATCGCCACCGCCGACCGTCGAAAAGGCAGCAGCGAACCAACGGTCTGGATCGTCCGGCACGGCCACGACGTACTCCACGCGGCGGGAACCGAGATCTGCGCCTTGATCGGGGTCGGCGTCTGCGATGTGCTCACGGCGTACGGCGAGAGCTCCGTCGAGTTCCCCCGAACTCAGGTCGGCGTTGTCGGTCCCGTCGCCGGAAAGCAGGTGCACGGCCACATTGGTCGGCTCCTGGTGAGCAGCCTGCTCGCGGCGGCGGGGGAGGAGCGTTTCCGACACGATGATGGAAGCACCTAGATTGACGTCGCCCGCGGACCTCACAGGCAAGTACAGGTCGAGGGCGTTGCCCTCCTGTACCCGACTGACAGCGGCACGGAACCGGCGTTCCAGCTCGCGCTTGTACGGGCCGACCTTGTCCTCCGGCGAACCGGGCGGGATACGGCCGAAGGCTTCGTCGAGAATTCGGCGCACGGCTTCCTCAGTGCCCTGCCGCAGTGGGATCTGGGCCCAGTCATCCGGGAGGATGAGGCGGTAGCCGGTCACGGGTGCGCTTGCTGAGGTCGCTGACTCGGTCTGTTCAGTGGGCATTCAGGCGTTCCTTGCGGTTCAGCCACCAGATCCCCAGAAATGTTCCCAACGAGGCGGCGACAGCGATCCAGAGCACCCATCCACCTTGGAAGACAACGAAAGCCGTCGCGTAGAAGAGGTAGAGACCGGCAGCCGACTTCAGGTAGATGGCGTCATACGACAGCAGTTTCCAGTCGCCCGGGCTGCGATAGAGGAAGAGCAGGATGAGCGGGGTGAGAGCACACAGGGACCACTCCCAGGTCGGCAGTTCAACCACCGCGTCTCCTAGGAAGTCCTTGGTCGCCGGCCCAGCCAGCAGGCGCACGATCGCCACAACCAAGATGATCTTCAAGGCCGTGAGCGACCTGTCGATGCGCCTCTGTTTCAGCCCGGCATTTTCCCCGGCACCCGTTTTTCTCGTCATCTCGTTTCTCTTCACCACTGCCCCACCGGTGCCTCCATGCGCCCCTTCATCCTGTCGTACTCGCCGCCCGAGA
The DNA here is from genome assembly GCF_002150735.1 of Streptomyces africanus. Classification (GTDB taxonomy): domain Bacteria; phylum Actinomycetota; class Actinomycetes; order Streptomycetales; family Streptomycetaceae; genus Streptomyces; species Streptomyces africanus. The sequence continues at coordinate 2,365 of NZ_MUKA01000057.1, read as the reverse complement.
CATCATTTCCGAACTTGTCGCCGAGGTCGAGACCGGTGCCGACCGCCCACGAGCCCTGTAGCATGTTCTGATGGCGCTGAGCCTGGGCAGCGTTGTCCGCGAGGGTGGGATTGTCGGGGTACTCGTCTCGCCACTTCTTGATGTCCTTCATCTGCTGGCTGAGCTTCGCGTCGCCGATGGTGCCAGCCTTGTCCCGCAGCGTGGCTTCGGGCAGCTCGGCGTCCCGTACCTCGTCGGCTGCCTTCTTGCCGGCCGCTCGGTTTTCGGCCTCCATGCGCAGCTTCCTGGCACGCGCCGCCTTACGGTTGCTGCTTGACGTACCTCCGCGCTTCCGAGCGGCTCTCGCGGCAGTCTTGCGCGCTCCGGCATTTGCGGCGGCTGCCCCTGTCTTGGCGCTATCGTCAGCCAACCCCGCCGCCGCCTTGCGTGAACTTTGTTGCAGCGCCTTGATGGCCTTGGCCGCCTTGAGGCCGTTGCGTGCCATCTTGAGCGCACCGATGTCCATGACTACGTCGAACCACGAGCCGTTTCCCGTCGCTGCCAGGGTGATGTGGGACAGCGTCACCGCGATGGTCAGACCCAGTGCGACCCACCCCACTACAGGGATGAACATGGCGACGATCCCTGCGGCCGTCGCGAGCCAGCTGAGGCGTTCAGTCCAGTCCTTGAGCCACTCGGCGTCGGCCACCCAGGCCTTGAAGTCGGTCCACCAACTGTCCTTCATGTCATCGTCGATGGAGGACCGGATTTTTCCCGCGAAGTGGTTGGAGCGCTCCGTATAGTCGCCTTCCGCGGTGTTCAGTCGCTTGCGCGCCTCTTCGAGATCGTCCTTGGCTCTCTTGAGCGCCGGATCTTCCTCCGGCGAGGCGTCGGACTCCTTCTCCTTCTTCTTGTCCGGTGTCGACTTTTCATCAGCCTTTGCGGCGTGGCTGTCGATCACGCGCTGGGCGTCTTTGGAGTCCCCGAGGGCCTTGTCGGCCTTATTCTGAATCTCCTCAAGCTCATCCGCCCAGCTGGAAAGGTGGCCTTTCACCTCGCGGTACCGGTCTTCTGCCTCGTCGAGCTTGCGCCCAAGCCCGCGAGCCTCCTCGCCCAGCTTCTCGGCGTACTTGCCCTTGAGGTTGTCGGCTTCGGCCATCGCGGTGAGTGCTGCGGCCTGCGTGCGCAGATACTCCGCGATCTTCTTCATGTGCTTTACTTGGCCGCGAATTCCCTCCGGATCCCCTGGTACGGGATCGCTTTCGCGCAGCGGATGCCAGTCCTTGGGTCGTGCCATTCAAGTCCCCCAGTAAGCGTGATCTAGGTATGTAAGGGAAACGCCTACTTCTTCTTGCCGGCTTTGGCCAGGTCGTCATCGAGGCCCTTGAAGGCGTCTCTGGTGCCCTCTACCATTTTTCCTACGGTTTCCAGAGATTCGAGCAGGCGCTTGCGGTTTTCATCCCAGTTATCGATGAAGTCGGTCATGGCATCCTTGAGTTCCGGGGCGCCGACCACCGACTTGATGTCGTCCTTCCACTCACCCAGGTTCTTGAACTCAGTCTGAATCGCCTTGAGTTGCTTCGCCGACGTGCTGAGAAGGTCGAAATCGACGACCAAGTCCGACATGTACCACCCCGTCTTCGTTGTAGTTAGTGTTCGTTTTGGCGACGGCAAAGAGACTGTCATGGCAGGCCCTGCATGTGGCATGAGTTCCGTCAAGAGTATTGACAATATCGGTGAGGTCGCAATCGACGCCAGGATCGAACTGCCAGGCTAAAGCGGGTGTTTCTGTCAAAAAAGGGGCGAAGCGGGTCAGGCTTGTTGTGTGCACCACTGCTGTACTCGACGACGATCCGAGCGGTGCCAGGCGTCGCACCCGAAAACACACCCTTGTCGTCCGACAGCCCCCGCAATCGTCGACACCGACTGCATACGCTGCCAGTGGTCTACTACCGTCTCGTGCTCTGCAAGGCAGCCGCCGCTAGCGTCTGGCGGTCGGCCGCTCTATCTCTCCTCTGGCTGGTCATGGGGGTGTCTTTGACCAAAGCCACCATCGGTGGCCAAGACCTTGAATCCTTGGCGCGGCTCGGGCTTGGAACGGCTGCCGTCTGCTCGTGGCTTCTCTTGGCTGAGTGGTTGGCGCCCTGTGAGGTTGCGGCTTCCGACGAACCAAGCCGGTGGACGTTTCGAGGCCCGGCCTACCAGTGGAAAATGCTGTTAGAGCCATGCAATTGGCAGCCCGTAACTACACTCGCCGCCCATGCGTACCGCCACCCCCACCAAGCCCTGGCAGTCAAGAAGAGGCGATGTCTCCCGACGAAGCGGTGAGAACAGCTTCTGGGCAGGTGACGGACCCTGACTCCCACCCCGGCAACCCCCGCCACCC
>NZ_MUKA01000449.1:973-1387 GCF_002150735.1 Streptomyces africanus | reverse complement strand
GTCACCGGTGATGATGCGCAGGAACTTCGGCATCGCGACGACGTCGCTCTTCTTGTTGCCGACGTACTTGATCTCCGCCTGGCTGGCCTTGAGGATCTTGCCGACGTTGCCCTCGGCGCCACCGCCCTGGTCGGCCGCGTCGAACTCCTGGGTGCCGTCCTGGAGACGCAGCACGGGCCAGTAGTAGGTCGACTTGTCCGCCTGGTTCTGGCACGAGGTGTCGGCGTTGGCCAGGTCCTCGTCGCTGGAGAAGGCGTCGTTGTCCTGGTTGCCGACGTAGTCGTGCGTGTGGTGCGCGCCGTTGTCGACACCCGGGGCGACGATCAGGTTGTCACTGTTGAACAGGTTGTTCTCGTTGACACCGCACTCGGCCGTGAAGGTGCCGGTGGAACCGCCGTCGCCGTTGGCGGCCAG
>NZ_MUKA01000449.1:0-965 GCF_002150735.1 Streptomyces africanus | reverse complement strand
ACCGCCTTGGTCCTGGCCGCCTTGGTCCTGACCGCCCTGGTTCTGGCCGTTGTCCTGACCCTGGTCCTGGCCCTGGTCCTGACCACCGTCGTTCTGGTCGCCGGCCTGGCCGTTGCCGTCGTTGGTCTCCGGCTGTTCGGCGGCCATGCCCTTGCACTCGGCCATCTGGGCGAGGTTGTCGGGGGCCTGTCCGCCCACCCGCCGGATGTTGATGCCGATCCGGTCGATGACGGCGGTCCTCTTCGACTTCAGCGGGCCGAGGATCGCGTTGTTGACGAAGCCCGAGTCACCGGCCTGCGCCTGGCGCGTGGAGGCAAGGCGGGAGTAGGCCTCGGTGATCTGCTTGTCGAGGTTCGCCAGCTCCTTGTCCACCCCCTGGCGGGCGCCGTCCGGCACGTCGGTGAGCTGCTGTCCTACGTCCGGACACTGGATCGTGGCGACCTGTGCGCCCGCGGACTTCGTCTGGTTCGCCGAGTTCTCCTCATGCGCCGAGGCGTAGAAGTTTGCCCAGATCAGCCCGCCCCCACCGAGCGCTAGGGCCGCCGATGCGGCTATGGCCTTGGTGGCCATCGGCGTCCGGCGTTTTCTTGTGTTGCGTCCCATGGAACTCCTCTGACTTCCTTTTTCGGGGGCATCGAGGCGCCCGACAGGAGTGAAGCGGCTCCCATCCATACGGAGGCCGTCCCAGGGGTGTTCAGATGTCTCGGAAATTGATGCGAGATTCGTGAGGGAGCTGTGTTCTCAACGGCCCCTTGCGCACCGGGAGTTGTTGATCCCGGACCGTGGGTGAACAAGCCGGGCCGATATCACCGGCCGTGGTCGAGATACGCGAGAACGGCCAGCACGCGCCGGTTGTCGTCGTCCGAGACCTCCAGTCCCAGTTTGGCGAAGATGTTCGCGGTGTGCTTGGCGATCGCCCGTTCCGTCACGACCAGCCGGCCCGCGATCGCCGCGTTGGACCGGCC
>NZ_MUKA01000448.1 GCF_002150735.1 Streptomyces africanus | reverse complement strand
CTGATGAACAAGGTGGTTCAGTGCATCAACAGCGGCCAGGACTGCAAGTAACGGCCCGCTAGAAAAGCCGGCGGTGGGATCTCCCACCGCCGGCTTTCGCGTGCCCCCGAAGTGACGCGGTCAGTTGGCGTGGTGACCTGAGTGCGACGGCTCCTCGCTCTTGCCGCCGGAGGAGTGACCGGAGTGGTTGGTCCCCACCTCCACGGTGCCGCCCAGCGTGCCGCGCAGCGTCTGCAGCAGGTCCTCGTGGCCGACGGCCACCCACTTGCGCCCGACCAGGTAGAAACCGCCGTAGTCCTTGGCCGTGTTGATCCACTCGCGCTGGCCGCGGTCGGTGGCGAAGGTCGCGAGGACGTATTTTTCCTTGCCCTTCTTGCAGAGGGCCTGGCGGATCTCGTCGGCGTCGGTCTGCATGTTCGGCTTGCACTTGGCCTCTGCCGCGATGTGCTCCAGGCTGCCGGTCACCTCCTCCGGCACGGCCGCCTCGTCCTTGCCGCCGGATCCGCAGCCGGCCAGCGCCAGTATCGCCACCGCGCCGCTCAGCGCGAGCATCGATCGGGTCACCCTCATCTGTTCCTCCGGTCCTTGTCACGGCACGGTCCGGACGCATGCCGCACGGAGCCCCG
>NZ_MUKA01000447.1 GCF_002150735.1 Streptomyces africanus | reverse complement strand
GCGGCAGCGACGGCGAGTACGGCTGCGCTGGAGTCGCCGTCACATCCCTCTCCCGTGCTGTGGTCACCCTGCCCGGTTGTCATTCTCCCACCGGTTAAGGACGAACACACGGGCCGGTTAGTTCGCCGTGCGGACCGTCACTTTGCCGTCGCCGGTCTGCGCGGACACCACATGGGAGCTGCTCTTGTCGCGGGGGACGGACACCTCCACGCCGCCGTCACCGGTCCCGGTCGTCACACGGTAGGTGGCCTCGGGCAGCGCGATGGTCACGGAACCGTCGCCGCTGCGGGACTCCACGCGGTCCGGGACGGCGCCGAGCTCCAGGCGGACCGNNGACGCGGACCGAGCCGTCGCCCGTGCGAATGCTCAGGGGGTCCCGGAACCCGTGGGCGCGCACGCTGCCGTCTCCGTCCTCGACCTTCACGGTGACGCCGCGGGGTACCTCGATACGGTGCTTGGCCGCGCAGTCGGCGACGACACCGGAGCACTTCAGCCGCAGCACCAGCCGGTCGTCCCGCATGGACCAGGTGACCTCGGGCTCGTTGCCGACGA
>NZ_MUKA01000446.1 GCF_002150735.1 Streptomyces africanus | reverse complement strand
GAGGACGGAAAAAGTTTCAGAAAGCGCCTTCTACCGTAGATCCGCCGGGAAGCGGCGGTCAATCGACAGGGCCGAGGTGATGGCCGGCGATGCCGGTTCCCTGGGCAACGGCCTTGGTTTTCCCACGTTGTGCGGTGAGGGGCGCGGGCGGAGGGGGCGAACAGGGGGCGTAGGGGAGTGAGCGGCTGAGACGGGAAGCCTCTAGTGGTCACGCCTTGGGGCGGCTCGATGCGAGCACCTTGTGGTAATCGATTACCACTGTTTCAGTGAGCGACCATGGGGGCCGCCTGCGCCGCCGTCGGCCCTTGCCTACCCGGCCGACCGGTTCGGCAACCGGTTCCCACATTTGTTGCCGAGGCGAGATCCCTGGCGCCCCTGGTCAGGGCCGTCCGGTCACCCGCCGGCGGCTGGTGCGCGGCGCGCGGAGACAGGTCTCACCGGCGCTGTCGCTGATGACGTGGAGGTTACACAGTCTTTTCGAAAATTCGTCAAGGCTCTTGACGCGCCATCCCGACCGCAAGAAGCTCTGCCCCACGCACAACAACCGGTTGCCACAGCAGGCCGGAAGAGCAAGGAGGTGGTGCGTTCATGCACCCACATGCTGGTGCTTCCCTGAGCCGCCGCCGTTTCCTCGCACTGTCCGCGGCCGGCGCCGCGACCGGTGCGGGGGCGCTGAGCGGCTGTGCGATGCAGGTGTCGACCGGGGTGAGCGGATCGGGCGAGACCGTCACCGTGATGGTCAACTCCGGGGACATCCTCCCGGAGCAGATACAGCAGGCCAAGAGGGACCTCGGCATCAAGATCGTCCAGGTGAGGTACGACATCACCAAGCTGATCGCGATGCTCACCAGCGGCAATCCGCCCGACCTGGTGCGCGGCGTCGGCGCCGTGGACGCGCCGTTCTTCGCGGCGCGGGACGTGGCCGAGGAGCTGGACCCCTACTTCGCCCGGAGCAGCGTCCTCAAACCGGACGACCTGGACCCCGTCAACGACCTCTGGCGGTTCGACGGCCGCACCCAGGGCAAGGGCCCGCGCTACGGCATGGCGAAGGACTTCTCCCAGGACTCCATGTACTGGTACAACACCGCGGCCTTCGACAGGGGCGGTGTCGACTATCCGCCGGAGACCGAGCCGGCCACGTACGAGGAGTGGATGGACAAGGCCAAGCGCCTCGTGCAGCGCAAGAAGGGCCAGACCACCGTCTTCGGAGGCAGCTACGGCGGCCTCACCCGAGCCACGCTCCTGGCGACCATGACGGCGTCCGCCGGCGGCAGCCTCTTCAACGACGACTTCTCCCGGGTCGACTTCACCACCCCCGAGGCCCGCAAGGCCCTGGTTTGGTACATCGACTACTGCAAGACCAAGGTCGGGCCGAGCCTCATCCAGCCCGACCCCAACGGCTGGGACGGGCCCACCTACCAGGCCGGGCGGCTGGCCATGTCGAACTCCGGCTACTGGCTGGGCGGCATGATCGGCACCGACAAGAAGCTGGCGGAGGTCTCCCGCCTGGCACCCGCCCCGGTCTTCGCGGGCGGCCCGCGGATCAGCGCCTGCCAGGGCGGCACCGGCCTGTGGATGCCGCGCGGGGCGAAGAACAAGGACGCCGCATGGCGGGTCTTCGAGTGGTTCTTCGGCGAGGAGCCGGCGAAGGCACGTGCCTCCGGCGGCTGGGGCATCCCCACCCTGAAGTCGCTGAGGCCGCTGATGCCGGCCAAGGAGGACTACCAGAAGCGGGTGCAGAAGGTGCAGCAGGACGAGCTGAAGCACTTCTCGGTGGTCTCCTTCACCCCGTACACCCGGGCGGACGCTATCGACGCCCTCTTCAACCAGATCGCCCCCGCCGCGATGAACGGCCAGATCTCCGTGGACACCCTCGCCGGGCGCTTGAACTCGGCCATCAACGAGCAGATGAAGCGCGGTAAGGAGCAGGTGGGATGACGGTCGACGAGATCTCCTCCGTCGCGGACCGGCCCGGGGCCGCCGTGAGCGTCCGACGCGCACCGGCCACCGGCAGGCCGCAGCTCAGCATGACCGCGCGCAGGCACCGGGCGTTCTACATGTTCACCTCGCCCTGGATCATCGGGTTCGTGCTGCTGACCATCACGCCGATGGTGTACGCGCTGTGGCTGAGCTTCACCACGTTCGACGGCATCTCGCCCAACTGGAAGTACGTCGGACTCGGCAACTACCGCGAGCTGCTGAACGATCCGGTCACCTGGGACGCGCTGGGCCGCGCGGGCCTGTTCGCGGTGACCTCGGTGCCGCTGTCGATCATCGCGGGGCTCGGCCTCGCCGTCCTGGTCAACCGGCCGGTCAAGGCACGCGGCCTGTTCCGCACCCTGCTCTATCTGCCCGCCGTGGTGCCCCCCGTGGGCGCGGGCCTCGCCTTCAAGTTTCTCTTCGACCAGAACTCCGGTGCCACCAACGGCGCGCTGACCTTCTTCGGCATCGACGCCGTACCCTGGCTCGCCGACCCGTACGCCCGCTACGTGCTGCTTATGACGGTGCTCTGGGGCGCCGGAAACATCATGATCATCTCCCTGGCCGGGCTCCAGGACGTACCCAGGGAACTCCACGAGGCGGCCCGTATCGACGGAGCGAGCGCCTGGCGCACCTTCCGCAGCATCACCGTGCCGCTGCTGTCGCCCGTCCTGCTCTTCCAGACGGTGACCGGGGTGATCGCCTCGGTGCAGACCATCATGCCGCTGCTGCTGGCCCCGCTCGGAGACACCGGCGGCATCACCACGGTCCCGCAGTCCAACTACCTGTACATGATGCACGTCTTCGCGCAGTACTTCGCGCTCGGCCGCTACGGCTACGCCTCCGCGCTGCTGTGGGTGCTCTTCGTCCTGATCCTCGTCGTGACCGGGCTGATCTTCAAGTTCACGTCCGGCGCGGTGTTCTACAACGTCGACCCGGAGGCGAAGAAGTGACCGCCACCACCCTGCCGCCCAAGTCTTCGATGACCGACGTGCGCGTACGGGTGCGCGTCAGGCGCCTCGTCCTCTACACGGTCCTCGTCTCCGTCACCGGGTTGTTCCTCGGCCCCTTCGGCTGGCTGATCCTCTCCGGCCTGAAGACCCAGGGTGAACTGGCCGCCTCTCCCGTGCACTGGCTGCCCGACGCCTTCCAGTGGCACAACTTCGCCGACGCCTTCAACCAGATCGACTTCCTCGGCTACGCCCGCAACTCCCTGGTCGTCGCCCTCATCTACGCCACGCTCGTCACCCTCAGCTCGGCCTGGGTCGGCTTCGGCTTCGCCCGCCTCGACGCACCCGGCAAGAAGGTGCTGTTCGGCGTCCTGCTCGGTTCGATGATGCTGCCGCAGATGGTCACGCTGCTGCCGACCTACCTGATCTTCGCCAAGGTGGGCATGGTCGACACGTACTGGCCGTGGGTGCTGTGGGGCCTGTCCGCGGCGCCGTATCTGGTCTTCCTCTTCCGGCAGTTCTTCGCGGGCATGCCGCGCGAGCTGGAGGAGGCGGCGATCGTCGACGGCTGCGGATACTCGTCGATCTTCTGGCGGATCTTCCTGCCACAGTCCTGGCCCGTGCTGTCCGCGAGCTTCATCATCGCCTTCACCTGGACCTGGGGCGACTACATCGCCCCGCAGTTGCTGCTGTCCAGCGACCGCACCACGCTCGCCGTCGCCGTGATGACCACCTACGTCAGCGAGGCCGGCACGCCCGTCCCCGAGCTCCAGGCCGCCGCCTCCGTGATGTACGTCGTCCCGATCCTGCTGGTCTTCCTCATCGCCCAGCGCGGTTTCGTCGCCGGCATGTCCACCTCCGGACTGAAGTAACCCCTCTTACCGAACCTTTTGCAAGGAGTTGCACATGAACACGCCCCTGTCACGCCGGACCACCCTCCAAGCCGCCGGTGTCATCGCTGCCGCCGGCTTGGCCGGCGGCATCGCCGGCACCGCACACGCCGCCGCGGCGGACGAGACCGGCACCACCGGCGACCGCGTGGTCATCCACCCGACGCTTCCCAAGGTGCCTGTCAACAACTCCTTCACCGTCAAGGTCCGGCCGCTCGGCGGCACCTGGCAGAAGGTCGGCGCCTACCTTGCCAAGCTCGCACTGATCGACCCGAACACCGGCAGCAACAGAGCCCAGAGCTCTTCCTGGGCCGCCTTCGACTTCTCCGGCACGGTCGAGGTCGAGGTCACGTACAACCCGGGCGGCGGCGAGAAGGTCCGCATCCGCCCGGACTCCTACGGCATCAAGCCCGAGGTGCTCGGCAGCACCGCGCGCTTCACCCTGGACCGGCCCCGCAACCTGGTCGTCCAGATCGACGACAAGATCTTCGACTGCCTGCACCTGTTCGCGAACCCGATCGAACAGGACGTGCCCACCGAGGGCGACAAGAAGGTCATGTACTTCGGCCCCGGTCTGCACACCCACCCCGACCGGACCCTGAAGGTGCCCAGCGGCACCACGGTCTACCTGGCCCCGGGCGCCGTCCTCACCTCCAGCGTGATCTTCGAGGGCGTGGAGAACGCCCGGCTGATCGGCCGCGGCGTGGTCTACGACACGACCGGCGGCGCGGTCTTCATCCGCAAGTGCGAGAACGTACGGATCGACGGCGTCACGATCCTGAATCCCCGGTACGAGAACATCAGGGTCGCCGAGTCCCAGAACCTCACCATCAAGAATCTGCGCGCCTTCAGCCACCAGGGCTGGGGTGACGGCATCCAGCTCTACTGCTCCGAGAACGTCACGATCGACGGCTGCTTCCTGCGCACCTCCGACGACAGCGTCGCCCTCTACACCCACCGCTGGGACTTCTATGGCGACACCCGCAACATCACCGTCAAGAACTGCTCCCTCTGGGCCGACGTCGCCCACCCGATCAACATCGGCGTGCACGGCAATTCCGACACCCCGGAGATGCTGGAGAACCTGCGCTACGAGAACATCGACATCCTCGACCACCGTGAGCCACAGGTGACCTACCAGGGCGCCATCGCCTTCATGGTCGGCGACAGCAACATCGTGCGGAACGTCAAGTTCGACAACATCCGCGTGGAGGACTTCCGCTGGGGCCAGCTCATCCACATGCGGGTCGAGTACAACCCGAAGTACAACACGTCGGCAGGCCGCGGCATCGAGTCCGTCTACATCAAGGACCTCAGCTACAACGGCACGAACGCCGACCTCTCGATCATCGCCGGCCTCGACGCGGAGCACGCGATCAAGGACGTCACCTTCGAGAACCTCCGCGTCAACGGCAGGGTGATCGCCGACAGCACGGGCAAGCCGAAGTGGTACCTGGCCTCGGACGGCGTGCCCATGTTCGTCAACGAGCACGTGACGAACCTCAAGTTCCTCACCACCGCCGAGGCCGCGGCGGCCGCCGCGTCATGACCACCGTCCCCGTGAGAAGCACTCCCATGAGCACCCCCGCACCGAGCCGCCGGGGCTTCCTCGGCGGCGCGGCCGCCCTGCTGCTGGTGTCGGGCGCGAGCGGCCTGCTCGCGTCCGGTACCGCCCGGGCCGCCGCCCAGGACGCCACCACCGGGCTGCGCGCCTTCACGCACCCGGGGCTGCTGCACAGCGCCGACGACCTCGCCCGTATGAAGGCCGCGGTCGCCGCCAAGGAGTCCCCGGTCTACGACGGCTTCCTCGCGCTCGCCGCCCACGCGCGCTCGAAGGCCACGTACGCCATCCAGAACACCGGCCAGATCACCTCCTGGGGCCGCGGCCCCACCAACTTCCAGAACCAGGCCGTCGCCGACTCGGCCGCCGCCTACCAGACCGCGCTGATGTGGTGCGTCACGGGCGAACGGGCCTACGCCGACAAGTCCCGCGACATCCTCAACGCCTGGTCGGCGTCCCTGACCGCCGTCACCGGCGCCGACGGGCCGCTCGGCGCCGGGCTCCAGGCCTTCAAGTTCGTCAACGCCGCCGAACTGCTGCGACACAGCGGCTACGACGGCTGGGCGAAGGAGGACATCGCGCGCTGCGAGGAGTCCTTCCTGCGCGTCTGGTATCCGGCGATCTCCGGCTACATGCTCTACGCCAACGGCAACTGGGACCTGACGTCCATTCAGTCCATCCTCGCCATCGGCGTGTTCTGCGAGGAGCCCACCCTCTTCGAGGACGCGCTGCGCTTCGCCGCCGCCGGCGCGGGCAACGGCAGTGTCCCGCACCGCATCGTCACCGACGCGGGACAGGGCCAGGAGTCCGGCCGCGACCAGGGCCACGAGCAGCTCGCCGTCGGCCTGCTCGCGGACGCCGCGCAGGTCGCCTGGAACCAGGGCGTCGACCTGTACGCCTTCGACGACAACCGGCTGCTGAAGAACGTCGAGTACGCCGCCCGCTACAACCTCGGCGGGGACGTGCCCTTCGTCCCCGACCTGGACCGCACCGGCAAGTACGTCAAGACGTCCGTCTCCGCCGTCGGGCGCGGAAACCTGCCCCCGATCTACGAGATGCCTTACGCGCACTACGCCGGTGTCCGGGGCCTCGACACCCCCTACACGAAGGCGGCCGTCTTCCGCGGCACGGGCGGCGCCCGCGTCGTCGAGGGCAGCAACGACGACCTGCCGAGCTGGGGCACCCTCACCTTCGCGGGCACCAAGGCCCCGGCCCCGGCCGCGCCCACGGCTCCGGCCGGTGTCACGGCGGTGGGCGGCGACAAGTCCGTCACCGTGGCCTGGCTGCCGTCCGCGTGGGCCGAGTCGTACACGGTGCTGCGGGCCACCGCCGCCGACGGGCCGTACGAAAAGATCGCGACCGGTCTCGACAAGCCGGCGTACACCGACCGGGACGCCCACCCGGGCAAGCCCTCCTACTACACGGTGACAGCCACCAACTCCCAGGGCACCAGCGCCAGGTCCGCCTGGACGGCAGCGGTTTCCAAACTGCCCGACCCCTGGAAGACACGGGACATCGGGAGCGTCAGGATCCCCGGCTCGGCCGTCTTCGACGGTGAGCGGTTCGTGCTGGAGGCGTCCGGCACGGCCGACACCCACCGCCTGGCCTACCTGCCGCTGGACGGCGACGGCACCATCACCGCGCGGATCGTGTATCCGCTCAGCTCCCAGTACTCCAAGATCGGTGTCACCGTACGGGCCGGCCTGGACGCGGACGCCGCCCACGCCGCCATGCTGATCCAGGGCCTGCCGCTGCACACCTGGAGCGGCGTGTGGTCCGTACGGGCCAAGGCGGGTGCCGGGATCAAGGGCACCGGCAGCACACCCGTGCCGCCGTCCCAGCAGGAGGCGATCACCACGAGCGCCGGCTTCCCGATCTCCTCCTTCGGCACGCTGCCCGAGTCGGCGACCCCGCTCGAGGCCCCGTACGTCGAGGGCGCGGGCGACGGCTACCGGATGCGCATGCCGTACTGGGTCCGCGTGACCCGCCGGGGCGACCGCTGCACCGGCGCCATCTCCCCGGACGGCATCCGCTGGACAGAAGTCGGCTCCGGCGACGTCGCGTTGGGCCGTACCGCCTACGTCGACCTCACCCTCACGTCCTGCCTCGGCGTCGACGAGGACTACGCCGAGACCGGCACCGGCGCCTTCGACAACGTCCAAGTCGTCTCCCGGACGGCCGGCGAGGTCTGGTCCGTGCCCCGCCCGGCCACCGCCCCCGGCGACCTGCGGGCCACCGCGGGCGCCGACGCGGTCGACCTGGCCTGGACCGACCCGGACCTCTCCGCCCGCTACAAGGTGCTCCGCGCCACCGCGGCCGACGGCCCCTACGAGACGATCGCCACCGGCATCGGCGCGGTCGGCTTCGGCACCCGCGTCCGGTACGCCGACGCCACCGGCACACCCGGCACGACGTACCACTACGCCGTCGCCAAGACCAACTGCGCCGGACGCGGCCCCCTGTCGAAGTCCGCCACGGCGACGATGCCGACCCCCTCCACGCCTCAACTCACGTCCGCCACCACCGCGTTCGCCAACAAGGGCGTGCCCTTCCAGCACCTCCTGCGCGCCGCGCACGAACCGATACGCTTCACCGCGGACGGACTGCCCGACGGCCTGCGCGTCGACAAGCGCACCGGCCTGATCTCCGGAACACCCACACGGACGGGCGAGTTCAAGGTCACCACCAGCGCGGGCAACGCGGCCGGAGACACCACCGGCACCCTCACCCTCACGGTCGGCACCCCGCCGCCCGCGCCCTGGACCTACGGCGACCTCGGCGACGTCGTCCTCGACGACCGCGCCTACGGCACCCTCGGCGTGGTCGCCGTCCGCACCCCCGGCAGCACCGCCCACCAGGACGGGACCTTCGTGGTGCGGGGCGCCGGGACCGACCTCACCGTCAACAACCAGGGCATGACCGGCCAGTTCGTACGCCGGCCCGTCACCGGCGACTGCGAGGTCACCGTCCGCCTGGTCTCCCGCGCCGGAGCCACCGGCGACCGGGTCGGCCTGCTCATGGCCAAGTCCCTGTCGCCGTTCGACCAGGCGGCCGGGACGATCGTCACCGGCGGCACGAGCGCCCAGCTGATGCTGCGCCCGACCGTCGCCGGCAAGTCCACGTTCAAGGGCAACGCGGCGGTCACCGCCCCCTGCCTGCTGCGGCTGAAGCGCACCGGGACGCACTTCACCGCATCCGCCTCGTCCGACGACGGCGCCACCTGGACCCCCCTCGCCGAGGGAGACATCCCCGGCTTCGGTGACGCCCCCTACTACGTGGGCCTCGTGGTCTGCTCCCGCGACCCCCTGGCCCGCAGCACCACCGAGTTCGACGAGGTGAGCATCACCCCCATGTAACCCCCACGGATGGGAGAAACCCCCATATGAGCCGCACGTCCCCCCACACGCACCACGAGGGCGGCCAGGTGAGCCGCCGCGGTCTGCTCAAGACCGCCGGCGGCCTCACCGCGGCCCTCGCCCTCGGCGCCACCGCCACCGCCACCACGGCGGACGCGGCCCCGGCGACCTTCACGCACCCCGGCATGCTGCACAACGCCGGCGACATCAACCGCGCCAAGGTCAGGGTCGCCGCGGGCAACGACCCCTGGGCCTCCGGCTGGAGCAGACTGACCGCCAACTCCCACTCGGCGTCGACCTGGACGCCCCGCCCCACCGCCACGATCATCCGAGGCGGCACCGGCGAGAACTACCCCCAGCTCTACAACGACATCCACGCCGCCTACCAGAACGCCCTGCGCTGGCACGTCGGCGGCACCGCCGCCAACGCCGACTGCGCCGTGCGCATCCTCAACGCCTGGTCGTCCACCCTCACCGAGATCACCGGAAACGCCGACCGGTACCTGGCCGCCGGCCTCTACGGCTGGCAGTTCGCCAACGTCGCCGAGCTCATGCGCGGCTACGCCGGGTTCGACCTGGGCCGGTTCAAGACGATGATGCTCAACGTCTTCTACCCGCTGAACGACCGGTTCCTCCGCGAGCACAACGACGCCTGCATCACCAACTACTGGGCCAACTGGGACCTGTGCAACATGGCCTCGATCATGGCCATCGGGATCCTGTGCGACGACGGCGCCAAGTACGACCAGGCCGTCACCTACTTCAAGAGCGGCGGCGGCAACGGCCAGATCCAGCGGGCGGTGCCGTTCCTCTACCCGAACGTCGAGGGCTACGACCTCGGCCAGTGGCAGGAGTCCGGCCGCGACCAGGGCCACACCGTCATGGGCATGGGCCAGATGGGCGCCCTGTGCGAGATGGCCTGGAACCAGGGCGACGACCTGTACTCCTACGACGGCCGCCGCTTCATGAAGGCCGCCCAGTACGTCGCCAAGTACAACCTCGACATGAACGTCCCCTACACCACCTACACCTGGGGCAGCGGCCAGACCTGCTCCCAGCAGTCACAGACCGTGATCGGCTCCGGCTCCCGCGGCCAGGTCCGCCCCGTGTGGGCGATGCTCCACTACCACTACGGCCGGCGCCTGCTCCTGGACGACAAGTACATCGCCCAGATGTGCTTCTCCGTCGCCCCCGAAGGCGGAGGAGGCGACTACGGCACCACCAGCGGCGGTTTCGACCAGCTCGGGTTCGGCACGCTGATGTACGCCAAATAGCGCGTCCGCCGCCCAAGACTCCGCCAGATAGCGGTCAAGCCGACTCGTGCACCGGAATACCCATGAGCGATGTGGTGCTCTGGTGTTTCCGGTGCACGAGTCGGCTT
>NZ_MUKA01000445.1 GCF_002150735.1 Streptomyces africanus | reverse complement strand
CCGCCGCCGGTGCCACCGCCGTCCTCACCGCCGCCGGCACCCTGACCGCCCCCGCCACCGCCGCCCCGACCCGGGCGGCGGCCTGCGGAGACGGCTCCTACCAGGCAGAGGCCGTGCAGAACGGCGGCACCTGGACCGCCCGGCGCGGCGGCAGCACCGTCTACACCGGCACCGACATGCGCGCGGCCGTCCAGGCGGCCGTCAACAGCCTCAGCTCCGGGCGCACCTCGAAGGAACGGGTCGTGGTCCGCGGCTCGGGCTCGATCTCGGCGGGCTCACGCATCTCCCTCCCGAGCTACACCGTCCTCGACGTCTGCGGCACCATCAACGTCACCGGCAGCGGCTCCGGCGACCAGGCGCCGGTCTACTCCCGCGGCACCCGCGACGTGGAGGTCCAGAACCTCAAGCTGACCGGCACCCCGCTCTACGGCATCTTCCTGCGCAACGTCCAGAACGTCGTGCTCGGCCAGATCGACATGCGCCTCTCCCGCGGCCTGGGCGTCCGCATCGACAACCGCGGCGACACCAGCCAGTGGACGCGCAACGTCCGCATCGACAACGTCTACGTCTCCGGCGCGTCCAGCCACGCGGTCGAGACCTACGGCGTCGACGGCATCACCATCGGCACGGTCACCGCCCGCAACGTGGGCGAGTCCGGCCTGCTGCTCAACCAGACCATCAACGCCACCGTCACCAAGGTGGACGCGGAGAACGCGGGCACGGGCACCGGCTACGCGGCCTTCCGCATGGCCAACCGCAACGGCCGGGTCGGCAGCGGCTACCCGACCAACATCCGGGTCGGCGAGGTCATCGCGCGCGGCGGCGGACGCGGGGTGTTCTGCGTCTCGGAGAGCGGCGGGGCGACGATCGACAAGGTGACGATCTCCGACACCGGCAACAACTCGGTCCTGATCGAGAACTGCTACAACGTCAACCTCGCGGCGCGGAGCGGCACGATCTCAGGCGGCGGCGAACTGCGCCTGGCCGCCCGCTCGGAGTTCCCGAACAACAAGGACATCACCATCCAGAACCTGACGGTCACCAACTCGGCCATCAGGGAGAGCCCGTGCGGTGAGAACACGACGTTCCGCAACATCACGCGGGTGAACAGCAGCCAGACGATCTGCTGACACCCGCGCCCGTGAAGCCCTCGCCTCACCCGGCGGGGGCTTCCTCGCTCAGGCGGCTCAGCGCCCGCATGGCATCCCGTTCGATACGGGCGACATCGGCGAGAACAGCCCCCGCCTCCACGAGGCACTGCTCATCACCCGACTCACCGGCGTTCGTGATGAGCGCGGCCACGTCCGTCCACAGGCCCGCCGCCTCCGAGTACAGCGCGTGCCCGGTGCGCAGACGGCCGCTGTCGAACCACTCGGCGCACTCGGCGAGGAAGTCGCGGTACAGGTTCCGGAACAGGGCGCCGCCGGTGCCGGCCTTCTCCATCAGCAGCGCGGCCTGCGGCAGGTCCCGCCGCGGTTCGTCGGTGCGCTGGAGCCACGTGCGGACGAGCTTGCCGGCCTTCTCGATGCCCCGGTGGCCGAGGTTGGCGATCGGCGGGTTCAGGAAGGCGTCGGCGGAGGCGGTGACGGCGGGGACGATCCGGCTCCGCGGATCGGGCACCTGCCCCGCAGCGGTGAGCGTGAAGGACCGGTGCCTGGCGGTCATCGGTCCGCGCGCGGCCCGGGCCCGGGCGAGACCGCTCAGGCTGGTGGACACCGCGCCGCCCTGCTGCTCGGTGTCGACCAGGTGGGCGTCGTGCTCGTCGTAGCCGTACAGGGCGACGACGTGACCGCCGAAGTGCACCTTGGAGGTGAAGTAGTCCAGGTGGTAGCTGTCGAGCTGGAGTCCGACGGGCAGTCCGGCGTCGATGGCGGTCGCCACGTTCTCCCACGCCTTACGGGCGGAGCCGGTCTCCTGGACCACGAGCTCCAGCCCCAGCCCGGCGGCCAGGTTCCTGGTGAGCTCGAAGGGCTTGACGCGCCCGCCCAGGAAGGGGAAGTCCATGTTCTTGCTGTCCCAGTAGAGGAAGGACAGGCCGGCCCCGAGGCCGAAGAGCATGGGCTCGGACAGATCGAGCCCCTGATGCCTCAGCAGCACACCCAGAGCCGACGTCTCGCAGTGCTGCGTGCCGCGGGGCTCGACGCCCTGCACCGTGGTCATGCCATTGCCTCCTGGACGGGGATGCGGCCCCCTGTCAGCCCTCAGCGATCACCACGGCCGAGGCGACACCCGCGTCATGGCTCAGGGACACATGCCAGGACCGCACGCCGAGCTCGGCGGCCCGCGCGGCCACGGTCCCGGTCACCCGCAGCCACGGCTGCCCACTGTCCTCGACACACACCTCGGCATCGGTCCACAGCAGCCCGGGCGGCGCACCCAGCGCCTTGGCCAGGGCCTCCTTGGCGGCGAACCGGGCAGCCAGGGAGGCGACCCCGCGGCGCTCCCCACTGGGCAGCAACAACTCCCGCTCCACGAACAGCCGTCCGGCCAACGCGGGCGTACGCTCCAGCGACGCCGCGAACCGATCGATCTCGGCGACGTCGATCCCGACCCCGATAATGCTCATGCCCAGCACCCTACGGCGAGTCTCGCCCCGCCTTGGGACTCGACGTGGCGACCAGGCGGACACCCCCTAGCATGATCGGCATGGAATGGGACGGCCTCACCGACCGCGAGCGCTACGGGGACTGGTACCTGAAGGAGCGGGACCGGTTCTCGGACCTGGCCCGGGACGCCGACTGGGACGGCGTGTTCGAGGAGCTGGTGAAGAAGCCCGAGCGGGTCAATCTCGCCCGCCCCGGGAACCGCAGCGGGTTCGCCCCGCTGCACCAGGCCGCCTGGCACGGCGCCACGATCGCGGTCGTCTCCCGGCTGATCGCGCACGGCGCCTGGCGCACGCAGCGCGCCCGGGACGGACGGCGCCCGGTGGACATCGCGCGGGAGCGGGGTCACACGCACCTGCTTGAGCTTCTGGAGCCGGTCGCGGTGCGGCAACTCCCGGCTCCCTCCGAAGCGTTGGAGCGCCACTTCCACGCGATGCTGCGGGAGCGCACCGGCAGCTGCTTCGACGAGATCGAGCACCTCCTGCCACCCCTGGCGCCCCTGACGGAGGGTCTGGACGTGCGGATCTTCTTCCGGGTGGTCGGCATGATGGGCGGCTTCCACTACCGCCTTCACGCGGACATCGTGCACGTGCACGGCAGCTCGCGGATGGACGGCGACAACGGGGACTTCTACCACGTGACCCCCGACGGCTGGACCAAGCTCCCCTACAGCCCCAGGCCGCCGGCGCCCTGGAGCTACCCTTACTGAACCCCCGATCTTGAACTCCCCCTCCCCCTTGTACAGTTCGCGATGACCGCGATGTGCAAACGGCATCGCACACAACGGGAGGAACGCACCACCATGAAGTTCAAGTCGCTGGGAACCGCGGCCACTTCGATAGCCCTCTTCGCCACGGCCCTCACCGGCACCGTCGCGACCGCCGGCACCGCCGCCGCGGCCCCGCCGAAGGACTGCAGCAAGGCGATCGTCAACGTCAAGGCCAAGGAGACCGTCAAGGTCCGGACCTCGCCGAAGACGTCCGCCACCGCCCTCGGCATCTGGGGCAAGGGCAAGCGCGGCGGGATCTGCAACGACGGCAAGGCCTACAAGGGCGGTTCGTACACGGCCTGCGGCAAGAAGAGCAACATGTGGTACTACGGCGGCGACAAGGTGAACGGCTGGGTCCCGAAGACCTGCATCAACTGGTAGTCGCCAGCTGCACGGGGGCGAACGGCGACCGGCCGTTCGCCCCTTGTCTGTTGCTCCGCTACTCCACCGTCACCGACTTCGCCAGATTCCGGGGCTGGTCCACCTCGTTCCCGCGAGCCGTCGCCAGCTCGCACGCGAACACCTGGAGCGGCACCGCCGTCACGAGCGGCTGGAGCAGCGTCGGCGTGGCCGGCACCCGGATCAGGTGGTCCGCGTACGGCACCACCGCCTCGTCCCCCTCCTCCGCGATGACGATCGTCCGCGCACCCCGCGCCCGGATCTCCTGGATGTTGGACACGATCTTGTCGTGCAGCACGGACCGCCCGCGCGGCGACGGCACCACGACGACCACCGGCAGATCCTCCTCGATCAAGGCGATCGGCCCGTGCTTCAACTCCCCCGCCGCGAACCCCTCGGCGTGCATGTACGCCAGCTCCTTGAGCTTCAGCGCGCCCTCCAGCGCCACCGGATATCCGACATGGCGGCCGAGGAACAGCACCGTGTTCTTCGACGCGAGTGTGCGCGCCAGCTCCCGCACCGGCTCCATCGTGCCCAGCACCTGCTCCACCGCACCGGCGATGGAGGACAGGTCGCGGACCACCGCCCGGATCTCGTCCCCCCACTTGGTGCCCCGCACCTGGCCCAGGTACAGGGCGACCAGGTAACAGGCGACGAGCTGCGTCAGGAACGCCTTGGTGGAGGCGACGGCCACCTCCGGCCCGGCGTGCGTGTACAGCACCGCGTCCGACTCGCGCGGGATCGTCGAGCCGTTGGTGTTGCAGATCGCCAGCACCTTGGAGCCCTGCTCGCGGGCGTGCCGCAGCGCCATGAGCGTGTCCATGGTCTCGCCGGACTGGGAGATGGCGATGACGAGGGTCTGCGCGTCCAGGATCGGATCCCGGTACCGGAACTCACTGGCCAGTTCCACCTCGCACGGCAGGCGCGTCCAGTGCTCGATGGCGTACTTGGCGATCATCCCGGCGTGGAAGGCCGTACCGCACGCGACGATGACGACCTTGTCGATCTCCCGCAGCACCCCCGCGGGGATCCGCACCTCGTCCAGGCTCAGCGAACCGGAGGCGTCGATACGGCCCAGCAGCGTATCGGCGACCGCCTTGGGCTGCTCGGCGATCTCCTTGAGCATGAAGTAGTCATAGCCCCCCTTCTCCGCGGCCGACGCGTCCCAGTCGACGTGGTAGGAGCGGACGTCGGCCGGGCGGCCGTCGAAGCCCGTCACCGTCACGCCGTCCCGGCGCAGCTCCACGACCTGGTCCTGTCCCAGCTCGATCGCCGACCGCGTGTGGGCGATGAACGCGGCGACGTCCGAGGCGAGAAAGGCCTCGCCCTCTCCGACGCCGACCACCAGCGGCGAGTTCCGCCGCGCGCCCACCACCACGTCCGGCTCGTCGGCGTGCACCGCGACCAGCGTGAACGCGCCCTCCAGCCGCCGGCACACCAGCCGCATCGCCTCGGCGAGGTCCGCGCACGCCGAGAACTCCTCGGCGAGCAGATGCGCGACGACCTCGGTGTCGGTCTCGGAGGCCAGCTCGTGCCCCCGCTCCTCCAACTCGGCCCGCAGCAGGGCGAAGTTCTCGATGATGCCGTTGTGGACGACCGCGACCCGTCCCGCGTTGTCGATATGCGGGTGGGCGTTGACGTCGGTCGGGCCGCCGTGCGTGGCCCACCGGGTGTGGCCGATGCCCGTCGTGCCGGCCGGCAGCGGCCGGCCGTCCAGTTCCTTCTCCAGGTTGAGGAGCTTGCCGGCCTTCTTCCCCGTCGCCAGGCCGCCGTCGGCCAGCACGGCGACGCCCGCCGAGTCGTACCCCCGGTACTCCAGCCGCTTCAGCCCGGCCATCACGACTTCGAGCGCCGACTGCGGCCCCACGTATCCCACGATTCCACACATGGGCCGCAGCTTAGGGTCGTTTTCCGCGCCGAACCGGCCGCCGCGTGCCCGAAATCGGAAATTCCCACCGGGGTACGAACCCCTCGGCCCCCTGCTCTCAGACCTTCGCGCGATACGCCCTCATGGCCAGCGGATAGAACACGAGCGCGATACCCGCCGCCCACACCAGCGACCACAGCACCGGCTCCGCCACCGCCCCGCCGAGCAGCAGCCCTCGGTAGGCGTCGGACAGGTGTGTGACCGGGTTGACGTCGCTCCACGCCTGGAGCCAGCCCGGCATGGTGTCGACGACGACGAAGGCGCTGCTGGTGAAGGTGATCGGGAAGATCAGCGTGAAGGCGAAGGCCTGCACCTTCTCCGCGTCACCGGCCACCATCCCGATCAGTACCGCGGTCCACGACACGGCCGCGGCGAACACCACCAGCAGCAGCGCGCCGAGCAGGAACCCGCCGAAGCCGCCGGTGATGCGGAACCCGAGGGCGAGCCCGAGGCCGATCATCAGCAGCATCGCCCACACATGCTTCGCGAGGTCGGCGGTGATCCGCCCGATCAGCGGGGCGGAGCGCGCGATGGGCAGACTGCGCAGCCGGTCGAAGACACCCTTGGTGAGGTCGGTGTTGAGCGCCATGGCCGTGTACATCGTCATGAACAGCGTGTTCTGCACGATGATGCCGGGCAGCGCGTACTTCAGATACGCCTCGGGCGATCCGGCCATCTGCCCGCCGAGCACGAAGGTGAACAGGAAGACGAACATGATCGGCGTGATGCTGTAGTCGACCAGTTCGAGCGGGTTGTGCTTGACGGCGACCAGGCTCCGCCAGGCCATCGTGAAGGTCTGCCGCACCCCGGCGAGCGGCGGCACGCGGCCCGACGCGGTGACCGGCGCGGTGATGGTGGTGGCGGTCATGACCGGCTCACCGCCTTCTCCAGCGCCTCGTCGTCCCGGTCGGCCGCTCCGCCGTCGCGTTCGGGCTCGCCCGGTTCGGCCCGGTGGCCGGTCAGGGCGAGGAAGACCTCGTCGAGCGAAGAGCGGCGCAGGGCCAGCTCGCCCACCGCGATCCCCTCCCGGTCCAGCGCGCGCACGACGGCCGGCATCAGCTCGGGATCCTTCACCGGCGCGGTGATCCGCTCGCCCTCGATCCGGGCCTCCGGGCCGGCGGCCTGGGCCACCAGCGCGTGCGCCCGCGCGAGGTCCTGCCCGAGGATCGGCCGAAGCTCCAGCACCTGGCCGCCGACCTGGGCCTTCAGCTGGTCCGGCGCGCCCTCGGCGATCACCCGGCCCTTGTCGATCACCACGATGTCGTCGGCGAGCACATCGGCCTCGTTCAGATACTGCGTCGTCAGCAGGGCGGTCGCACCGTCCGCGACCAGGCCGCGCAGCAGGTCCCACAGCTCACCGCGGCTGTGGGGGTCCAGGCCCGTGGTCGGCTCGTCGAGGAAGAGGATGCTGGGCCGTCCGACCAGGCTGGCCGCGAGGTCGAGGCGCCGGCGCATGCCTCCGGAGAAGGTCTTCGCGGCCCGGCCGGCCGCGTCCGTCAGCTGGAAGCGGTCCAGCAGCTCACCGGCCCGCGCCTTGGCCTGCCGCCTCGGCAGCCCCAGCAACCTGCCGATGAGCAGCAGGTTCTCCGTGCCGGTGAGGTTCTCGTCGACCGCCGCGTACTGCCCGGTCAGCCCGACCGTGGCCCGCACGACCCCGGCCTCCCGGACCACGTCGTGGCCGGCCACCCGGGCCGTGCCCCCGTCCGGGCGGAGCAGCGTCGCGAAGATCCGCACCGCGGTCGTCTTCCCCGCACCGTTGGGGCCCAGCAGCCCGAGCACCGTGCCCTTGCGGGCCGCCAGGTCGACACCGGCCAGCGCCTCGGTGTCCTTGAACCGTTTGACCAGGCCTTCCGCCTCTATCGCATACGTCATGGGTCACCCCTCGGCGTTCCTGGACCCCGGCCCGGGCCCACTTCACCCACAACTGTGACGCACACCACTGACATTCCTCCCCTTGGTCACTTTTCTCCCATAGGGGAGGCGCCGAGGACGCTGCGTGACGGATCCCACCTCACGGTCCGTTCGTACGCCCGTAACAATGGACTGTGATCTCTCCGGTCTCCTCGATGCCCCGGAGCGCCCACCGGCAGCGGCCGGAGGCGACTCCCTACGTCGACCTCACCCGAGCCGAGTGGAGCGCGTTGCGCGACAAGACGCCGCTGCCGCTGACGGCCGAGGAGGTCGAGAAGCTGCGCGGCCTCGGCGATGTCATCGACCTCGACGAGGTGCGGGACATCTACCTTCCGCTGTCCAGACTCCTCAACCTCTACGTCGGTGCCACGGACGGCCTCAGGGGCGCGCTCAACACCTTCCTGGGCGAGCAGGGCTCCCAGTCCGGCACCCCGTTCGTCATAGGAGTCGCCGGCTCGGTCGCCGTCGGCAAGTCGACGGTCGCCCGGCTCCTCCAGGCCCTCCTGTCGCGCTGGCCGGAACACCCGCGCGTCGAGCTGGTCACCACCGACGGCTTCCTGCTGCCCACCAAGGAGCTCCAGGCCCGCGGCCTGATGTCGCGGAAAGGATTCCCCGAGTCCTTCGACCGCCGTGCGCTGACCCGCTTCGTCGCCGACATCAAGGCCGGCAAGGACGAGGTCACGGCCCCCGTCTACTCCCACCTGATCTACGACATCGTCCCCGACAAGAAGCTCACGGTCCGCCGCCCCGACATCCTGATCGTCGAGGGCCTGAACGTCCTGCAGCCCGCCCTCCCCGGCAAGGACGGCCGCACCCGGGTCGGTCTCGCCGACTACTTCGACTTCAGCGTGTACGTCGACGCCCGCGTCGAGGACATCGAGCGCTGGTACCTCAACCGCTTCCGCAAGCTGCGCGCGACCGCCTTCCAGAACCCGTCCTCGTACTTCCGCAAGTACACGCAGGTCTCGGAGGAGGAGGCCCTCGACTACGCGCGGACCATGTGGCGCACGATCAACCAGCCCAACCTGGTCGAGAACATCGCCCCCACCCGCGGCCGCGCCACCCTCGTCCTGCGCAAGGGCCCGGACCACAAGGTGCAGCGCCTGAGCCTGCGCAAGCTGTGACGCCCGGGGGAAAGACCGGTTAGATGGTCGCCATGCTCCACCTGCGACTGATCACGCCGACCGGACAGACCGGCGACGTGCTGCGGCTGATCGAGAAGACGGTCGGCACCACCCACCTCGTCGTGCTGCCGGCCGCCGCCCGCAACCCCGCCGGGGACGTCGTGATGTGCGACGTGGCGCGGGAGGCGGGCGACGAACTGCTCACCGGCCTGCGGGACCTCGGCATCGACACCAGCGGTTCCATCGCCGTCGAGACCATCGACCTGTCGCTGTCGGAGCGGGCCGATCAGGCCGAGGCCGACGCACCGGGCGAGGGCGCCGACGCCGTCCTGTGGGAGCACCTCAGCGACGCGACGCACGAGGAGTCGACCCTCTCGGTCACCTACCTCGCGTTCATCACCCTCGCCACGATGATCGCGGCCTGCGGCGTGGTCCTGGACAACGCGATCCTGATCGTGGGCGCCATGGCGGTGGGCCCGGAGTTCGGCCCGCTCGCCGGCATCTGCACCGCGATCGTCCGCCGCAGAGGACGCCTGGCCCTGCGCTCGCTGATCGCCCTCCTGGTGGGCTTCGCGGTGGCGATGGCGGTGACGGTCGGCTTCAGCCTCTTCATGGACGGCGTCGGCCTGTTCACCCAGGCCCAGTTGGATGCCGACCGCCCCAACACGCACTTCATCTACGCCCCCGACTGGTTCTCCTTCGTCGTGGCGGTCCTGGCCGGCATCGCCGGCACGCTCTCCCTGACCTCCGCCAAGTCGGGCGCGCTGGTGGGCGTGGCCATCTCGGTGACCACGGTCCCGGCCGCCGCGAACGCCGCCGTAGCCCTCAGCTACGGCGACACGAACCAGACCTGGGGCTCCACGGAACAACTCCTGCTGAACCTGCTGGGCATCATCGTCGCGGGCACGCTGACGCTGCTGACCCAAAAATGGCTCTGGTCGAAGCGACCTTAGGGGGCGCGGGGAACTGCGCGATCAGCCACGA
>NZ_MUKA01000444.1 GCF_002150735.1 Streptomyces africanus | reverse complement strand
CCCTCGCCCCCACCCCGGCACCCGTCGACGCGCCCGGCGAGAAGACCCTCGGCGTCTTCCAGACCGTCAAGCGGGCCCTGGAGGTCTTCGGACCCGAGGTCATCGAGTCGTACATCATCTCCATGTGCCAGGGCGCCGACGACGTCTTCGCCGCCGCCGTCCTCGCCCGCGAGGCCGGCCTGATCGACCTGCACGCCGGCTGGGCCAAGATCGGCATCGTGCCGCTGCTGGAGACCACCGACGAGCTCAAGGCCGCCGACACCATCCTCGAAGACATGCTCTCCGACCCCTCCTACCGGCGCCTCGTCGCCCTGCGCGGCGACGTCCAGGAGGTCATGCTCGGCTACTCCGACTCCTCCAAGTTCGGCGGCATCACCACCAGCCAGTGGGAGATCCACCGCGCCCAGCGCCGCCTGCGCGACGTCGCCCACCGCTACGGCGTCCGCCTGCGCCTCTTCCACGGCCGCGGCGGCACCGTCGGCCGCGGCGGCGGCCCCACCCACGACGCCATCCTCGCCCAGCCCTGGGGCACCCTGGAGGGCGAGATCAAGGTGACCGAGCAGGGCGAGGTCATCTCCGACAAGTACCTCATCCCGTCCCTGGCCCGGGAGAACCTCGAACTCACCGTCGCGGCCACCCTCCAGGCCTCCGCCCTGCACACCGCACCCCGCCAGTCCACCGAGGCCCTCGCCCGCTGGGACGCCGCGATGGACGTCGTCTCCGACGCCGCCCACGCCGCCTACCGCCGCCTCGTCGAGGACCCCGACCTGCCGACGTACTTCCTCGCGTCGACGCCGGTGGACCAGCTCGCCGACCTGCACCTGGGCTCCCGGCCCTCCCGCCGCCCCGGCTCCGGCGTCTCGCTCGACGGACTGCGCGCCATCCCGTGGGTGTTCGGCTGGACCCAGTCCCGGCAGATCGTCCCCGGCTGGTTCGGCGTCGGCTCCGGCCTCAAGGCCCTGCGCGAGGCGGGCCTGGACACCGTGCTCGACGAGATGTACGGACAGTGGCACTTCTTCCGCAACTTCATCTCCAACGTCGAGATGACCCTGGCCAAGACCGACCTGCGGATCGCCCAGCACTACGTCGACACCCTCGTCCCCGACGAGCTCAAGCACGTCTTCGACACCATCAAGGCCGAACACGAACTGACCGTCGCCGAGGTCCTGAAGGTCACCGGCGAACAGGAACTCCTCGACGCCGAACCCGTCCTCAAGCAGACCTTCGCCATCCGCGACGCCTACCTCGACCCCATCTCCTACCTCCAGGTCGCCCTGCTCAAGCGGCAGCGCGACGCGGCCGCCGCCGGCGAACAGCCCGACCCGCTGCTCGCCCGCGCCCTGCTCCTCACCGTCAACGGCGTGGCAGCGGGCCTGCGCAACACCGGCTGACCCGCACCCCGGACACAACCGTGCCCCCGAGCCCGTACAGGCTCGGGGGCACGGTCACGTTTCCACCTCAGCCGCGGCCGAGCCTCCGGCGACGCAGCACCAGGAACCCGCCACCCGCGACCAGCGCCGCGGCCACACCGGACAGCAGCCCCACCGGAGCCCCGTTGCCCGTCTCGGCCAGATCACCGTCGGCACCGCCCTGCGGCGACGCCGACGGCGACGAGGACGCCGACACGCCCCCGCCGGCCGACGCACTCGGGGACGCCGAGGACGTCGGAGACGCCGACGAGCCCGGTCCGGCCGACGGCGACTCGGACGCCGAGGACGAGGACGACGGCGACGGCGAAGCCGACCCGGACGGCGTCGAACCGCCGGGCTCCTCGTCCTCGCAGTCCGTCCAGAACACCTTGTGCTTGGCGGCACCCTTCTCACCGTCGAAGTTCCAGAACAGCTTGTAGTGCCCGTCCGGCAGCGACAGATCCTCCGTACGAGCGTGGCCCTGGCCGTCCAGCGTGAGCGCGCCCGACTTCACCGTCTCCCCCTTGTTCTCGCTCGGGGGAATCGCGTTGATGTGCCAGTCGACCTCCTGGACACCGTCAAAACCGAAAGCGTCCAGGTAGAACGTGCACACATGAGGCTCGTTGCGGCGCAGTTCCTCGCCCGTCGAAGCGTCGTGGATCTTGACCGTGCCGTTGTCACCAGGAGGGGTCGCGTGAGCGGCCGGAGCAAGCAGGAGGACCGCGGAAGCGGCGGCGCAGACAGCGCCGCCGGGCATGAGGGTTCGCATCGAGAGGACGTCCATCTTCGTGAAGGGACCGGGAAGATGTGGAGGGGGCGGCTCAGCTTCCAGCCTCGCCAGAAGCCCCGTCAAGCACGAACGCGCAACGCTCGTCCCCTCCACAGAAGGGAAGAACGCCCCAGCCCCTCAGACGGACACGAAAGCCGCCGTCAGCAACGCCACCCCCGACAACGCCATCACCCACGCCGCCCGCGTCCGCAGCAGACCGCCCGCCACCACCACCGACGCCAGCAACAGCGCACCACCCAGCGGAATCCACGCGTACAGCACCCCGGCCGGACCCGAACGCACCGCCTCATCGCTGCCCGGCTTCATGACCACCGTGTAGGTCCGGCCCTGGTGCACCGCGACCGACCTCTCCAGCACCACCCGCGACCGCGGCTGCGAACCCTCCGACAACGGCGCGTACCGGCCCGTACACGTGTCCGGCCCGCACCGCGTCACATCGACCGTGCCGTGCTCCCGGCCCTTCGTCAGCATCACGTGCTGCGCCGTACCCCACGACGCCCACACACCCGCGATCAGGATCAGCACCGCCACCGTGCCCATCGCCGCGAACCGCCCCCACCGCAGCACGGCATGGGCGCTCTGGTGCGTGGCGGCGGCAGAGGCAGGCATGGCCGGGATCATTGGCCATACCCGCGCGGCCGGTCAACTCCCGCGGGTGACAAGTCAGGAGTTGTACGTACTCTGCGCCCGCTCCAGCCCCTCGATCACCAGACACTCCACCGCGTCCGCCGCCCGGTCCACGAAATAGTCCAGCTCCTTGCGCTCCGCCGACGAGAAATCCCGCAGCACGAAATCCGCCACCGGCATCCGCCCCGGCGGCCGGCCGATCCCGAACCGCACCCGGTGATAATCCGCCCCGAACGCCTTCGTCATCGACTTCAGCCCGTTGTGCCCGTTGTCCCCGCCCCCCAGCTTCAGCCGCAACACCCCATAATCGATGTCCAACTCATCATGAATCGCCACCACATGGGCGACCGGCACCTTGTAGAAATCCCGCAACGCGTTCACCGGCCCGCCCGACAGATTCATGTACGACATCGGCTTCGCCAGGACCACCCGCCGGCTCGACAGCCCCGGCGGCCCGATCCGGCCCTCGACGACCTGCGCCTGCGCCTTCCCGGCCCGCTTGAACCTCCCCCCGACCCGGTCCGCCAGCAGATCGGCCACCATGAAACCCACGTTGTGCCGGTTCCCCGCATACTCCGGCCCCGGATTGCCCAGCCCCACGATCAGCCACGGAGCGGCCGCATCGGTCGTCACGTCCATGTCTCCTTCATACGCGTCGGCCGCTGCTCCGCACGGGAACAGCGGCCGACGAAACGACGACGAAGAGGATCAGGCCTCGGCGGCCTCGTCGCCCTCGGACTCCTCGCCCTCGGCCTCCTCGGCCTGCGCGGCCAGGACCTGCAGGACGACCGTGTCCTCCTCGACATCCAGCGTCGTGCCCTTCGGCAGCGGGATGTCCTTGGCGAGAACGGAGTCACCCGCCGTCAGACCCTCCACGGACACCGTCACCGACTCCGGGATGTGCGTCGCCTCGGCCACCACCGGCAGCGCGTTCAGCACGTGCTCCAGCAGGTTGCCGCCCGGGGCCAGCTCACCCTCGGTGTGCACGTAGATCTCGACGTTGACCTGCTCGCCACGCTTCACCAGCTGCAGGTCCACGTGCTCCAGGAAACCCTTCAGCGGGTCACGCTGCACGGCCTTCGGAATCGCCAGCTCGTTCTGCTTGCCGTCGATGTCCAGCGCGATCAGCACGTTCGGCGTACGCAGCGCCATCAGCAGGTCGTGACCCGGCAGGGTCAGGTGCAGCGGGTCCGAACCGTGCCCGTACAGCACACCCGGAACCTTGTCCTCACGACGGATACGGCGCGCGGCACCCTTGCCGAACTCGGTGCGCGTCGCGGCGGAGATCTTCACCTCGGACATACTCACTCCTCGAAGTCAGAAACGGACGTGGTCACCCGGCCACGAACGGCCTGCTACGAAGAGCGCGTCGATAACGGACCACCGCACAAGCTTCCAGAAGAAGCGGTACGGCCTCCCTCGCCGAGCAACTTCAGCAGTCTACTCGGCGACAGAGGCCGCACCCAAAACGATCTACACAACCCCGGTCAAGAGGACCAGGAGCTCCTACTGCTCGTCGAACAGGCTCGTCACCGAACCGTCCTCGAACACCTCACGCACCGCACTCGCGATCGTCGGCGCGATCGACAGCACCGAGATCTTGTCCAGATCCGCACTCAGCTCACCCGGCGTCGGCAGCGTGTTCGTGAACACGAACTCACTCACCCGCGAGTTCTTCAGCCGATCCGCCGCCGGACCCGACAGCACCCCGTGCGTCGCCGTCACGATCACGTCCTCCGCGCCGTGCGCGAACAGCGCGTCCGCCGCGGCACAGATCGTCCCGCCCGTGTCGATCATGTCGTCCACCAGGACACACACGCGCCCCTTCACCTCACCCACGACCTCGTGGACGGTGACCTGGTTCGCCACATCCTTGTCCCGGCGCTTGTGCACGATCGCCAGCGGCGCGCCCAGCCGGTCGCACCAGCGGTCCGCGACCCGCACCCGGCCCGCGTCCGGAGACACCACCGTCAGCTTCTCCCGGTCCACCTTCCGGCCCACGTAGTCCGCCAGCAACGGCAGCGCGAACAGATGATCCACCGGACCGTCGAAGAAGCCCTGGATCTGGTCCGTGTGCAGATCCACGGTCAGCAGCCGGTCCGCACCCGCGGTCTTCATCATGTCCGCGATCAGACGCGCCGAAATCGGTTCACGTCCCCGGTGCTTCTTGTCCTGCCGCGCGTAACCGTAGAACGGCACGATGACGGTGATGGAGCGGGCCGACGCACGCTTCAGCGCATCGATCATGATCAACTGCTCCATGATCCACTTGTTGATCGGAGCCGTGTGGCTCTGGATCAGGAAGCAGTCGGCACCACGTGCCGACTCCTGATACCGCACATAGATCTCGCCGTTCGCGAAGTCGAAGGCCTTCGTCGGGACAACCCCGACACCCAACTGCTGGGCGACCTCCTCGGCAAGCTCGGGGTGGGCGCGGCCGGAGAAGAACATCAACTTCTTCTCGCCGGTCGTCTTGATCCCGGTCACAGCACTGTCTCCTCAGAGGTGTCGCAGCTGGGGTATCGAGAGACCTCTCAGCCGCTTGCGAGAGGCCGTCTCAGCTGGTGGGGGTGCGGGGTGTGCACTTATCACCGTACGCCGTGTTTCAGGCACCGGTTTCCGGTCAGCCCTCCTCGGCCGACCCCCGGGAAGCCGCCTCGGCCGCCTTCGCAGCCGCGCTCCCCGGACGCTTCCGAGCCACCCAACCCTCGATATTCCGCTGCTGACCACGGGCCACGGCCAGCGAACCGGGCGGCACATCCTTGGTGATCACGGACCCGGCAGCGGTGTACGCACCGTCCCCGACCGTGACAGGCGCCACAAACATGTTGTCCGAGCCCGTACGGCAATGCGAACCGATGGTCGTGTGGTGCTTCTCCCGACCGTCGTAATTCACGAACACACTCGCGGCCCCGATGTTGGAGTACTCACCGATCGTCGCGTCACCGACATACGACAGATGGGGCACCTTCGTCCCCTCCCCGATCGACGCGTTCTTCGTCTCGACATACGTCCCGATCTTGCCCTTCGCGCCCAGCCGCGTCCCCGGGCGCAGATACGCGAACGGCCCGACCGACGCCCCGGGCCCCACCTCCGCACCCACAGCCACCGTGTTGTCGACACGCGCACCGGCACCCACCCGGGTATCGGTCAGCCGGCAGTTCGGCCCGACCTCCGCGCCCTCCCCGAGATGGGTCGACCCGTGCAGCTGCGTGCCCGGGTGGACGACGGAGTCCTGCTCGAACGTGACGGTGACATCGATCCAGGTGGTCGCCGGGTCGATCACCGTCACACCGGCCAGCATGGCCTCGGTGAGCAGCCGGTCGTTGAGAATGCGACGCGCCTCCGACAACTGCACGCGGTTGTTGATGCCGGCGATCTCACGGTGGTCGCCCGCGACGGACGCCCCGACCCGATGCCCGGCCTCACGCAGAATGCCGAGGACATCGGTCAGGTACTCCTCGCCCTGACTGTTGTCCGTCCGCACCTTCTTCAGCGCCTCGGCGAGCAACTGCCCGTCGAACGCGAACACCCCCGAGTTGATCTCCCGGATCGACCGCTGCGCGTCGGTGGCGTCCTTGTGCTCCACGATCGCCGTCACGGCACCCGAGTCGTCCCGCACGATCCGGCCGTAGCCGGTCGCGTCCGGCACCTCGGCGGTCAGCACGGTGACCGCGTTGCCGTCCTGCGTGTGGGTGGCGGACAGGGCCCGCAGCGTCTCGCCGGTCAGCAGGGGAGTGTCCCCGCACACGACGACGACCGTCCCGTCGACGGACCCGCCGAGCGCCTCCAGCCCCATGCGCACGGCGTGCCCGGTGCCGTTCTGCTCCGCCTGAACCGCCGTGCGGACGTCCGGGGCGATCTCACCGAGGTGGGCGGTGACCTTCTCCCGGGCGTGGCCGACCACGGCGACCAGGTTCTCGGGCTGCAGCTCGCCCGCGGCGGCGAGCACGTGTCCCACGAGACTGCGGCCGCAGAGCTCGTGCAGGACCTTGGGTGTGGCCGACTTCATACGGGTGCCCTCACCCGCTGCGAGAACGACGACGGCTGCCGGGCGGTTGGCGCTCACGGGATGCCCTTCGGCTGTGGATGGGGTGGGGTGACATCCGCAGGATACCGGGGGGTTTTTGTGGGGGGTGGGGGTGTGGGGCCTGGCATTCCTGTCAGGCCCCACACCGTGCAGCTCCGCCAGCTGGATTCGAACCAGCACTACAGGGCTTCAAAGGCCCGCGGGCTACCAGTTACCCCATGGCGGATGGCTGCATCAGACCTTACCTGAGGAGACGGATGCGGTGATCCCGGAGACCATTCCATGCCACCAGCCCT
>NZ_MUKA01000443.1 GCF_002150735.1 Streptomyces africanus | reverse complement strand
GGGCCAGGGGCGTGGCGCAGGGGTGAGTTGTTCGGTTGCCCGGCGAGGACGGACGCGTCAGCGGTTCCGCGCACGCCGGGGCGGCTCAGCGGCGGTCTGCAGGTGGTCGTTTGTGCTCCGTCGTCGGCCGGGGTCAGGCGGTGTTGCCGTGGCACTCGCCGTAAGCCCGCCCCGAGCCGCACCAGCAAGGTGACCCCTGCTGCGGCGGCCAAGCCACCGCACGCCCCCGGGCCGCCAGGGTCGTCGCGTACTGGGGGAGCAGCGTCGCGTCCGACGGGGAAGAGAGCTCTGAGGCTGCGAAGGCCTCGTAGGACGGGACCGTGCCTGTGACGATGCCCAGGTTGGGGGTGCCGGAGGAGGCGAGTTCTCGTAGGGCGGACTCTATGGTCGCGAGGTGGGTCTCGTGGGAGGGGTATTCCGAGGTCAGGGTCGGGTACGCCTCCAGGAGTTCTGTGAGTTCCGTCGCCGGCCAGTGGAGGATCGCTACCGGGAAGGGGCGGGAGAGGGCCTCGCGGTAGGCGCCCAGTTCGGCTCGGAGGCGGGTGATCTCCGCTTCCAGTTCCGCCGGGTTTTCCGAGCCCAGGGACCAGACGCGCTTGGGGTCGTGGAGCTCGTCCAGGGTGATCGGGAGGGAGTGGACCGTGTCCGCCAGCGCGTCCCACTCGTCGTGGGACGTGCCCAGCATGCGGCGGATCCTGTGGCGGCCGAAGAGGAGGGGGTGGGTCGGCTGCGGGGGTTCCGGGACGTCGGTCAGGAGGAGGCGGACGGCCTCCGTGAACGTGTCGTGCGCCGCTTCCAGCTCGTCGTGCGATTCCAGGGCCTCGGCGACGATCACCCAGGGGGCCGGGTCCCGCGGGGACGCCGCCCGGACTCCCTCGATGATCGCCCTGGCCTCGGCCTCGTGGCCGTACTCCCAGAGGTTCGACGCCTTGAGCGCCCGTACCAGGTGGGGGTTGTCCAGGCCGTCCGTGGAGGACAGCAGACGGTCGTAGAGGGCCGTGGCCGTGGGGCGGTCGCCGGCGAGTTCCAGGTGGGCCGCGGCGCGCAGCAGCAGGGCCTCGGAGTCCTCGGGATACAGGCCGGCGGTCCGCTCCAGGCGTGCCGCCTCGGCGGTGTGGTCGACGTTTTCGGCAGGCGAGTCGGGGCGCATGGGGGACACCGTACTGCCGGGAGGTGACGAGCGTGAGAGATGCGCAGGCCAGACGCCTGGCCTGCGCGGGTTCCCCATGCTTGTCATCCCGGCTTTACGGATCGTCCCGGATCACCGCCATGGCGGCGGGCTAGAGGGTCACGCCGTCTATTTGTAGCGTTTGGACCGACTTTGCGGCGAACGGGACGCTGACGGATTTGCCGGACAGGCGGATGTCCGAGCGGGGGGTGTAGAGGTCGCCGCCGCCCGTCGTCACCGTGTTCCAGCGGGGCACCGCGCCGTTCGTGCCGCCCGTCACCGTCGAGAAGCGGGAGAGGTCGAAGGTGAGGGTCTGGGCTGACGTCGACGTGTTCACCGCCACCAGAACCAGGCGGCGGGCCGACGCCGAGTACGCCGCCACCGCGTAGCTCACGCCCGTGTCCAGGATCGTCATGCCGGGGCGGATGTGGCGGCTGAACTGGGCCAGCACGTAGTGCTTCGTCTGGACCGTGGTCGGCTGGAGGGTGTTCGCGTCGTAGGCGATCATCGCCCAGCCCGTCGACGGGTCCATGACCTGCCAGTAGCACCACGCAGTGGGGTGCAGCCAGCGGAAGTCGTAGCAGAGGTTCGACGCCATGGTCAGGCCCGTGCCGTCGCTGTCGCCCGTCTCCGAGTTCCACAGCTTCTTGCGGGACGTCGTCACCACGTCCGTGTAGAGCAGGTCGCGGCGGCCGCCCGAGCCCTGGTAGCCGTGCACGTTGACCTGGGAGACCAGGGACTTGGTGGACGAGTCGAAGGACGCCCAGGTGGAGCGGGCCGTGTCGTAGTTCGTCTCGTCCGATGCCGAGATGCGGAGATTCGTCAGGCCGCGTTTGTCCAACTCGCTGCGCATGTACGGGAGTACAGCCGCCTGGACCGCGGGGTCCATGTGGCAGCCCTCCTGGGTGCCGGTCGCGGTCCACCAGGTGGAGGCCGGCTCGTTGAAGGGGTCGACCGTCGCGAAGTTCACGCCCCAGTGGTCGCGGGCGTACAGGGCCGTCGCCGCCAGGTGGGAGGCGTGCTGGCGGTAGTTCCAGGTCTGGAGGTTGTTGCCGCCGCCGGCCGCGCCCGAGGGGTTGTGGTTGGCGCACATCCACCACATGGGGGAGTTGGCGAAGAGTTCCGTGATCGCGCCGCGCTGCGTCGCCTTCACCAGCATCGCGCGCTGGTTGGCGTCCGCCGACCACTTCCAGGCCGACGAGGCGGGGTCCTCGTTGTTCCAGTCCTGCCAGAAGCCCTCGATCTGCTTGAAGGCGGGGATGTTCGGTGATTTGACCATCGTCTCGCCGCCGACGCTGTTCCAGCTGCTCGCGCCGAGGTTGTAGCGGGCGATGTTGAGGCCCAGGCCGGGGAGCGATCTGCCGTCGTACGTCACCGACTTGGTGGTGAAGAAGAGGTCCGCGAAGTCATCCCGGGCGCCGAAGACGTTGGCCCACCAGGCGAGGGAGGTGCCCCAGCCCTCCCAGGTGCCGTACGTCGTCGAGGGGTTGACGGCGATCGTGGCGTCCGCGTGCGCGGTGCCTGTCGCCAGGGCGCTGCCGAGGAACGTACCGCCTGCTGCGGTCAGCAGGGTTCTGCGTCGGATCACGGCTCCTCCGTAGGGGAATGGGGGCAGGCGCCGGTCCCCGGAAGCCCGGCGTCGCGGGGTGGCCCGTTCATGGCAACGAGAAGCATCGGGTGTGGCGGGTGGGTTGTCGAGAGTTGCGACGAACCTTTCTAAAACCCGTGTATGAAGTCTCGGACGCGACCGTCGGAGCGATCCTGTATAACGAACAGAGCGAAGAGAACGGGTAGTCGAGCGAGCGAGTGTTCGGGAGGAGGGGAGCCGATGGTCCGCGGTTGGGCGAGTCTGCGTCCCGCTCTCGTGCTGCTCTTCCTGGTGCTGGAAGTGGCGCTGCTGGACACCGGAAGCCTCTACGCCACCGTCGCGCTCGCCGCGACCGCCGCGGCCTCTGCCGCGCTCACGCTCTGTGCCGTCGTCGGCTCGCGCTGCGCGCCCGCCGTGCCGCGCACCCGGGTGCGTACGGCCATCCGCGACCGTGACCTCCGTACGGCCTTCCTGCCGCAACGCGATCCCGACGCCCGGGGGCGCACCCGGCCCCGGGCACCCGGACACGCCCTCCGGGCGACCGTCGCGTAGGGCCACAGCCAGCACGTTCACAGAGCCGGCCCCGCGCGGGTCGTCATGCCGCCATGTCCCACTCCCGGCACGACGAGACCCCCGGAGGGCTCACCCATGTCCGTCTTCGCCAACCTGGTCGAGCGACTCGCCGACCTCCTCCAGCCGCTGTTCGGCGCCTCCGCGGCCGCCGCCGCGATCGTCCTGTTCACCGCGCTCGTACGACTCCTCGTCCACCCCCTGTCCCGGGCCGCCGCGCGCGGCCAGAAGGCCCGCACCGCGCTCCAGCCGAAGATCGCCGAGCTGCGGAAGAAGCACGGGAAGAACCCCGAGAAGCTCCAGCGGGCCGTGCTGGAGCTGCACGCCGAGGAGAAGGTGTCGCCGCTGGCCGGCTGCCTGCCCGGGCTGCTCCAGGTGCCCGCGTTCTTCCTGCTCTACCACCTGTTCTCCAGCGACACGATCGGCGGGCGGGCCAACGCGCTGCTCGACCACCGGTTGTTCGCCGCGCCGCTGGGGGAGCGGTGGGCGGACGCGCTCCAGGGCGGTCTCCTCGACGGGGCGGGGCTCGTCTATGCCGGGCTGTTCGTGGTCGTCGCCGGGGTCGCCGTGTTCAGCTACCGCCTCAGCAAGCGCATGATGGCCGCGAGCCCGGCCCTTCCGGCCGGTGAGCAGCAGGTGGCAGGGTTGGGGGCGGTGGCCAAGGTGATGCCCTTCATGTCCTTCTTCACCCTCGTCACCGTGGCCGTCGTACCGCTGGCCGCCGCGCTGTACGTCGTGACCAGTACGACGTGGAGTGTCGTCGAGCGGGCCGCGCTGTACCGGTGACGCGGCGGGCGGGGTCCAGTACGTGAACGGGGTATTGCGGAGTGGACTCCCAGCTTGGAGGATCGACCAGTCCTCCGATGGCTGCCCCGCCGCAACCGGGTCGTATGCCTCCGGCGGGCGCCCGCGATCGAGGGAGACGTGATCATGAAGCTGCTGCGAGTCGGTACGGCCGGGGCCGAGCGGCCCGCGCTGCTCGACGCCGACGGGACCCTGCGGGACCTGTCGGGCGTCGTGCCGGACATCGACGGGGCGCTGCTCGCGGACGACGCGGCGCTGGCACGCGTCCGTGCTGCCGCCGACGCCGGTGAGCTGCCCGTACTGGACGCCACCGGGCTGCGGATCGGGCCGCCGCTGGGGCGGATCGGCAAGATCGTCTGCATCGGGCTGAACTACCACGACCATGCGCGCGAGACGGGTGCCGAGCCGCCCGCCGAGCCGGTGCTCTTCATGAAGGCGCCGGACACGGTGGTCGGGCCGCACGACACGGTGCTCGTGCCGCGCGCGTCCCGCAAGACCGACTGGGAAGTCGAGCTGGCCGTCGTCATCGGGCGTACGGCGAGGTATCTGGGGTCCGCGCAGGAGGGGCTCGCGCATGTCGCCGGGTACGCGGTGGCGCACGACGTGTCCGAGCGGGAGTTCCAGATCGAGCGGGGCGGGACCTGGGACAAGGGCAAGAACTGCGAGACGTTCAATCCGCTGGGGCCGTGGCTGGTTACGGCGGACGAGGTGCCGGATCCGCAGCGGCTGTCGCTGCGGCTGTGGGTCAACGGGGAGTTGAAGCAGGACGGCACGACGGCTGAGCAGATCTTCCCGGTGGGGGAGGTCGTGCGGTACCTCAGTCACTTCATGACGCTGTACCCCGGGGATGTGATCAACACGGGGACGCCGGCGGGGGTGGCGCTGGGGGCGCCCGAACCCAAGCCGTTCCTGCGGGCCGGGGATGTCGTGGAGCTGGAGATCGAGGGATTGGGGCGGCAGCGCCAGGAGTTCAAAGACGCGTAGGCGCTCCGCTGGGTGAGCCGGGGAACTGCGGTCGTGGTTCGGCTGCGGGCCGTCCGTGGCCGGTCGCGCAGTTCCCCGCGCCCCTGAAGGGGTCAGCCCAGCAGCGCTGCCAGGTCGCGCCACGCCTTCCTCGGGAGGGCGTCCCGCGGCTCGCCGTCCAGGACCTGGAGGGCGAGGTGGTCCGCTCCCGCCTCGAAGAAGGCGTCGGCCTTGGCGCGGATCGCCGTCTCGTCGCCCCAGGCGAACAGGGCGTCGACCAGGCGGTCGCTGCCGCCGTCCTTCAGGTCGTCCTCGGTGAAGCCGTGCCGGAGGAAGTTGTTGGTGTAGTTCGGCAGCGGGAGGTAGATCGCGAGGAACTCGCGGGCCAGGGCGCGGGCGCGGGCCGGGTCCGTCTCCAGGACGACGCCCAGCTCCGGGGCCAGCAGCGGGGCCTCGCCCAGGATCTCGCGGGCGTGCGCGGTGTGCTCCGGGGTGACCAGGTACGGGATCGAGCCCGCCGCCCGGTCGCGGGCCAGCCGGAGCGACTTCGGGCCCAGGGCGGCCAGGAGGCGGCGGTCCGCCGGCACTCCCGCGGCGTCCAGGCCGTCGAGGTGGCCGACGAGGGCCGAGTAGGGGCGCGAGTACTGCTCCTCGCGCTTGGCGTGGCTCACCCCGAGGCCCAGCAGGAAACGCCCGGGGTGGGCCGCCTCCAGCTCCCCGAAGGCCGTTGCGGCGGCGTCCGGCTCGTGCTGCCAGATGCTCTGGATACTGGTGCCGAACGCGATCTTCGAGGTCGCCTCGATCAGCGGGGCGGCGTTGGCGGCGGAGCTGTTGCCGCCCAGCCAGACGGCGCCGTAGCCGAGTTCCTCCAGTTCGGCGGCGGCCTCGGCGAGTTCGCCGCGCCGGTCCGGGTCCTCCGAGCGCAGGCCTACGCTCCAGATGCCGTACCGGCCGACGGTTTCCTTCAGGGCGGTGGTCATCGGTTGGGATCCCTCCGGTTGGGCGCCATGTTTGATCACGCGTACTGCAGGTGCCAACCGGAGGGGGCCGCTGATGATTCCAAGGCCGTGATGTCAACCGGCCCTGAATCCGGCCCTGTTTCGACAGGCCCTAGTGGTCCAGGAACCGCTCCAGGGCCTCGACCACGAACCGGTGGTCCTGGAGCTGCGGCAGACCCGACACCGTCACCGAGCCGATCACGCCGGCACCCTCGACGGTGATCGGGAAGGAACCGCCGTGCGCCGCGTACGTGTCGGGGTCGAGGCGCGAGGACTCCTCGAACGTCGTGCCCTTGGCGCGGAAGCGGGCGCCCACCAGGTAGGAGGCGGAGCCGTAGCGCTCCACCACCCGGCGTTTGCGGGCGATCCAGGCGTCGTTGTCGGGCGTGGAGCCGGGCAGCGCCGCGTGGAAGAGCTGCTGGCCGGCGCGGTGGATGTCGATCGCGACCGGGGCCTGACGCTCCCGGGCCATGCCGACGAGGAGCGAGCCGAGCGCCCAGGCGTCGTCATGGGTGAACTGGCGGAACACCAGGCGGCGCTCCTCCTTCTCCAGCTCCTCCAGGCTCGGGGTGAGCTCCGGGTGGAACTTCGGGGTGAGCTCCTGGCTGTGCGAAGGGTTGCTCTTGTGGGTCACAGGGTCACCGTCACCTTCTCGCGGGCCGAACGACGGGCGGCTTCCAGTACGTCCAGGGCGGCGGCCGCCTCCAGGGCGGTCACCGGGTTCGGGGCCCCCTCCAGCAGGGCCTTCGCCACGGCCGCATAGTAAGCGGGGTAGTCGCCCGGCAGGGTGGGTTCGGGCCGGCCGCCTCCCGTGACCGGGGACTCGCCGGAGCCCACGCGGCCCCACAGCGACTCGGGCTCCGCGCCCCAGCCGGGCCCCGGGCGGTGGCCGTCGCGCAGGGCCGCCTCCTGGGGGTCGAGGCCGTACTTGACGTAACCGGCGGCGGAGCCCAGGACGCGGAAGCGGGGGCCGAGCTGGGCGGTCGTCGCGGAGACGTAGAGGTGGGAGCGGACGCCGCTGGTGTGCGTGATCGCGATGAACGTGTCGTCGTCCGTCTCGGCGCCCGGGCGGCGGATGTCCGACTCCGCGTACACGGCGGCCGCCGGGCCGAACAGGACCAGTGCCTGGTCGACGACATGGCTGCCGAGGTCGTACAGCAGACCTCCGATCTCTGCGGGGTCGCCGGACTCCCGCCAGCCGCCCTTCGGCTTAGGCCGCCACCGCTCGAAGCGCGATTCAAAACGCCAGACGTCGCCCAACTCGCCCTCCGACAGCAGCTTGCGCAGGGTGAGGAAGTCGTTGTCCCAGCGGCGGTTCTGGAAGACGGAGAGGAGCAGGCCGCGCTCCTCGGCCAGGGCGGCCAGCTCACGGGCCTCGGCCGCCGTGCCCGCGACGGGCTTGTCGACCACGACCGGCAGACCGGCCCGGAGCGCGGCCTGCTCCTCTC
>NZ_MUKA01000442.1 GCF_002150735.1 Streptomyces africanus | reverse complement strand
GTCCCACCCCGGGCCCGAAGCCCGCGCCGCGGCCCGCCCCGGCGTCCCCGGCTCCGACCACGCCCGAGTTCCAGGCACCCCCGGCGGCTCCCTCCTCGCAGGGCTCCTCTCAGGGTTCCGGTCCGCGTCCGGGCGCCCCGCGTCCGGCCGGCCAGTCGCCGCGTCCGGGTGCTCCGCGCCCGGGTGGCTCCGGCCAGGGCGGCCAGGGCCGTGGTGACCGCGGCGAGCGTCCCGGCGCCTCGCGTCCGGGTGGCGGCGCCCCGCGCCCCGGTGCCCGTCCGGCGGGTCCCCGTCCGGGCAACAACCCGTTCACCTCTGGTGGTTCCACCGGCATGGCGCGCCCCCAGGCGCCCCGTCCGGGCGGTGCCCCGCGTCCCGGCGGCCCCGGTGCGCCCGGTGGTGCCCCGCGTCCGCAGGGCCAGGGCCAGGGCGGTCCCCGTCCGCAGGGTGCCGGCGGCGGTCCTCGTCCGCAGGCTCCGGGCGGCGCGCGTCCCACTCCGGGCGGCATGCCCCGTCCGCAGGGCGGCGGTCCGCGTCCCGGCGGCGGTCCCGGCGGTCCGCGTCCCAACCCCGGCATGATGCCGCAGCGTCCGGCTGCCGGTCCGCGTCCCGGTGGCGGTGGCCCCGGCGGCCGCGGTCCCGGTGGCGGCGGTCGTCCCGGTGGCGGCGGCGGTCGCCCGGGTGGCGGCGGCTTCGCGGGTCGTCCCGGTGGCGGCGGTGGCGGTTTCGCCGGCCGTCCCGGTGGTCCCGGTGGCGGTGGCGGCGGTTTCGCCGGTCGTCCCGGTGGCGGCGGTGGCCGTCCCGGCTTCGGCGGTCGTCCCGGCGGTCCCGGTGGCCGTGGTGGCACGCAGGGCGCCTTCGGCCGTCCCGGCGGTCCCGCGCGTCGTGGCCGCAAGTCGAAGCGGCAGCGCCGTCAGGAGTACGAGGCCATGCAGGCCCCGTCGGTCGGCGGTGTGATGCTGCCTCGCGGCAACGGCGAGACCGTTCGCCTGTCGCGTGGTGCCTCGCTCACCGACTTCGCGGAGAAGATCAACGCCAACCCGGCGTCGCTCGTCGCGGTCATGATGAACCTCGGCGAGATGGTCACGGCCACGCAGTCCGTCTCCGACGAGACGCTCCAGCTCCTCGCCGACGAGATGAACTACACGGTTCAGATCGTCAGCCCGGAGGAGGAGGACCGCGAGCTCCTGGAGTCCTTCGACATCGAGTTCGGCGAGGACGAGGGCGACGAGGAGGACCTGATGGTCCGCCCGCCGGTCGTCACCGTCATGGGTCACGTCGACCACGGTAAGACCCGGCTCCTCGACGCCATCCGCAAGACGAACGTCATCGCGGGCGAGGCCGGCGGCATCACCCAGCACATCGGTGCCTACCAGGTCGCGACCGAGGTCAACGACGAAGAGCGCAAGATCACCTTCATCGACACCCCGGGTCACGAGGCGTTCACCGCCATGCGTGCCCGTGGTGCCCGGTCGACGGACATCGCGATCCTGGTCGTCGCGGCCAACGACGGCGTCATGCCGCAGACGGTCGAGGCGCTCAACCACGCCAAGGCGGCCGACGTCCCGATCGTCGTCGCGGTCAACAAGATCGACGTCGAGGGTGCGGACCCGACCAAGGTGCGCGGTCAGCTGACCGAGTACGGCCTCGTGGCCGAGGAGTACGGCGGCGACACGATGTTCGTCGACATCTCCGCCAAGCAGGGTCTGAACATCGACTCCCTGCTGGAGGCCGTGGTCCTCACGGCCGATGCCTCGCTCGACCTGCGGGCCAACCCGAACCAGGACGCGCAGGGCATCGCGATCGAGTCCCGTCTCGACCGCGGACGTGGTGCCGTGTCGACGGTCCTCGTCCAGCGCGGCACGCTGCGGGTCGGCGACACCATGGTGGTCGGCGACGCGTACGGCCGGGTCCGGGCGATGCACGACGACAACGGCAACCTCGTCACCGAGGCCGGCCCGTCGACGCCGGTGCAGGTCCTGGGCCTGACCAACGTCCCGGGTGCGGGCGACAACTTCCTCGTCGTCGACGAGGACCGTACGGCCCGTCAGATCGCGGAGAAGCGTGCGGCGCGCGAGCGCAACGCGGCCTTCGCGAAGCGCACGCGCCGTGTGTCGCTGGAGGACCTGGACAAGGTGCTGAAGGCCGGCGAGGTCCAGCAGCTGAACCTGATCATCAAGGGTGACGCTTCCGGTTCCGTCGAGGCACTCGAGTCCTCCCTGCTCCAGCTGGACGTCGGCGAAGAGGTCGACATCCGCGTCCTGCACCGCGGCGTCGGTGCGGTCACGGAGTCCGACATCGACCTGGCGATGGGCTCGGACGCCATCGTGATCGGCTTCAACGTGCGCGCCGCCGGGCGTGCGCAGCAGATGGCCGAGCGCGAGGGCGTGGACGTCCGGTACTACTCGGTCATCTACCAGGCGATCGAGGAGATCGAGGCGGCCCTCAAGGGCATGCTCAAGCCGGAGTACGAGGAGGTCGAGCTCGGTACGGCGGAGATCCGCGAGGTCTTCAAGTCGTCCAAGCTGGGCAACATCGCGGGTGTTCTCATCCGCTCCGGCGAGGTCAGGCGCAACACCAAGGCCCGCCTCATCCGCGACGGCAAGGTGGTCGCGGAGAACCTCAACATCGAGGGCCTGCGTCGCTTCAAGGACGACGTCACCGAGATCCGCGAAGGGTTCGAGGGCGGTATCAACCTCGGCAACTTCAACGACATCAAGGTCGACGACGTCATCGCGACGTACGAGATGCGCGAGAAGCCGCGGGTGTAACACCCCACGGCACCCTGGTCGGCCGACGCGGCACCGCCGCGTCGGCCGGCTGGCCGTTTGCCTGTCCTGCGGAGCTGAATCGACGCGCGGGCGGGCAAAGGAAAACCCCGTCGAGCCACCGGCAGGCACGCGGTACCGTTCTTGATGTCCCTGCTCCGACCGCAGGGCCATCGATCCCGTACCGGCGGGTCATCCGGATACATACATGTATGTGGGGACGCTGTCCTTCGACCTGCTCCTCGGCGACGTACGGTCGCTGAAGGAGAAGCGCTCCGTCGTCCGCCCCATCGTCGCCGAGCTCCAGCGCAAGTACGCGGTGAGCGCGGCCGAGGTGGATCACATGGACCTCCACCGCAGGGCCGGCATCGGCCTCGCGCTGGTGTCCGGCGACGCGGGGCACCTGAGCGAGGTCCTCGACCGGTGCGAACGGCTGGTCGCCGCCCGCCCCGAGGTGGAGCTGCTGTCCGTCAGGCGGCGCTTCCACGGCGAAGACGACTGACGAACCGAGAACGAACCGGACAGGAAAGAACGGGAGACGGACCAGTGGCCGACAACGCGCGGGCCAAGAGGCTGGCGGACCTCATCCGGGAAGTGGTGGCCCAGAAGCTGCAACGCGGGATCAAGGACCCGCGGCTCGGCTCGCACGTCACCATCACGGACACGCGGGTCACGGGCGATCTGCGGGAGGCGACCGTCTTCTACACCGTGTACGGGGACGACGAGGAGCGGAACGCGGCCGCGGCCGGACTGGAGAGCGCCAAGGGCATCCTGCGCTCCGAGGTCGGCCGGGCCGCCGGCGTGAAGTTCACGCCGACCCTGACCTTCGTCATGGACGCCCTCCCGGACACCGCCCGTGCCATCGAGGACCTCCTCGACAAGGCGCGCCAGTCCGACGAGAAGGTGCGCGAGGCGTCCGCGGGCGCGAAGTACGCCGGCGACGCCGACCCGTACCGCAAGCCGGACGAGGACGACGAGACGGACGACACCGCCGAATGACCCAGAAGCACACCACGCCCGACGGCCTCGTCATCGTCGACAAGCCGTCGGGCTTCACTTCGCACGACGTCGTCGCCAAGATGCGCGGCATCGCCAGAACGCGACGCGTCGGGCACGCCGGCACCCTCGACCCGATGGCGACGGGCGTCCTCGTCCTCGGCGTCGAGAA
This sequence comes from Streptomyces africanus, assembly GCF_002150735.1. GTDB lineage: Bacteria > Actinomycetota > Actinomycetes > Streptomycetales > Streptomycetaceae > Streptomyces > Streptomyces africanus. Next base: position 3,393 of record NZ_MUKA01000442.1, on the reverse strand, counting down.
GGCCACCAAGCTCCTCGGCCACCTCGCACTGACCGAGAAGGAGTACCTGGGCACGATCAGGCTCGGGCAGAACACCCTCACCGACGACGCCGAGGGGGACATCACCTCCTCCACGGACGCCTCCGAGGTCACCCGCGACGCCATCGACGCCGGCGTCGCCAAGCTGACCGGCGACATCATGCAGGTGCCGTCCAAGGTCAGCGCCATCAAGATCAACGGCGTGCGGTCCTACAAGCGGGCCAGGGACGGCGAGGAGTTCGACATCCCGGCCCGTCCCGTCACGGTCTCCTCCTTCGGCGTGTACGACGTCCGGGAGGCCGTCGCCGAGGACGGCACGGCCGTACTCGACCTGGTCGTCTCGGTCGTCTGCTCCTCCGGCACCTACATCCGGGCCCTGGCCCGCGATCTGGGCGCCGACCTCGGCGTCGGCGGGCATCTCACCGCCCTGCGCCGCACCCGCGTCGGCCCCTACAAGCTGGACGCGGCCCGCACCCTCGACCAGCTCCAGCAGGAGCTGACCGTGATGCCGGTCGCCGAGGCCGCCGCGGCCGCGTTCCGGCGCTGGGACGTCGACGCCCGGCGGGCCAAGCTGCTCACCAACGGCGTACGGCTGGAGATGCCCGAGACGTACGCGGGCTCCGGCCCCGTCGCCGTCTTCGACCCGGAGGGCCGCTTCCTCGCCCTCGTCGAGGAGCAGCGGGGCAAGGCCAAGAGCCTGGCCGTCTTCGGCTGACGGCACACGGGGACGTCCGCCCGTGGAGCGGCGGCCACGGGGTACCTCCACTGCCGCCGCTCCACGGTCCCCCCTCGGTTCCCCCACCCCTAGGGTGTATCCAGCCGACCCTCTGTGTTCACCCGTCCGTGCAGGCGCTCGGAGTGAACCGGGGGAGCGGAAGGGGGCGCTTTCGCCCGGCGATCTGTCCCGCTGATCATCTCGCCCCTACCGTCGAACACAAGGGCACGGGTGTACGGCGGGGAGGCTCGACGATGACGTCGCGGAACCGGTCCGGGAAGACACAGGACAGCGCACCAGGATCCCAGGACCGCCCCGAAGCAGCGGAGCAGACGACCGAGGCAACCGGCGCCGGGACATCCGGCCCGGCCCTCGTCCGGATCCAGGACCTGGCCGGCCGCCCCCGGGGCACCGGCTTCCTGGCCGACCACCATGGCACGCTGGTCACCAGCCACGAGGCGGTCGACGGCCTGCCCCGGTTCGTCCTGCGCGGGGCCGGGGACCGCCGCCGGGTCGTGTCCGCCGACGCGGTGACCCCGCTGCCCGCGCTCGACCTCGCGCTCGTGCGGACCGAGGGCCTCGGCGTGCCGCCGCTGCCCGTCACCGTGCGGGGCGGGGCCGGGACGGGCACCTATGTGCGGATCGCCGCCGGCGGCTGGCGCGAGGCCAGGGTGCTGGGCCCGGCCGCCGTGACGTACGCGGCCACGGACCGCCGCCACCGCCTCGACGGCGCGCTGGAGCTGGCGGTCGGCACGGCAGGGCGGGACGCGCTGCGACGCGGCGCAGGAGCGGCCGGCGGCCCGGTGCTCGACGCCGCGACGGGTGCCGTGGTCGGGGTGCTCGGCACCGCGCTCAGCTCCGACCACAGCGACGTCGGGTTCGCCGTACCGCTGCATCCCCGCCTCCCCGGAGCGGCGGGGAGCCTCGCCGAGCTGCTCGCCGAGAACGCGGCGACGGTCCCCGCGTACGGCGCCGACCTCAACCTGGCCGGTGTGCTGGAGCTGACCGGCACGGCGGTGGGGCTGGACGGCCCGCCCGGTGCCCCGGGGCTCCCGGAGCCGGTCGAACGGGCGGCTGCGGTGGCCGAGTTCGGCGCGTTCGCGGCAGGACCCGCGGCCGTGCTCGGCCTCGTCGGGCCGCCCGGCAGCGGTCGTACGACGGAACTCGCGGCGCTCGCCGCGCGCCGCGCCCGCGACGGGCATCCCACGCTGTGGCTGCGCGGCTGCGAACTGCGAGGCGACGACGCCTCGGTGGCCGACGCGGCACGCCGGGCGCTGACCCGGGCCGCCCCTGCCGTGTCCGCGTCCCAGCCCCGTCACCTGCCGGCCGACCTGGGCGACACCACGCCCGAGCGCCTCGCCGCGCTCGCAGGTGCCCTCGGCAGGCCCCTGCTGCTGCTCCTCGACGGCCCGGAGGAGATGCCCCCCGCGCTGGCCCGCCGCCTGGCCGACTGGACGGACGGGACGGTGCGGTGGCTGCGGGAGACGGGAGTGCGGCTGGTCGTAGCGTGCCGGGCGGAGTACTGGGAGGGGGCGGGGTTCCCGGCGGAGGTCCTGCACCGGCCGGCCGGTGCCGACGGCGAGCCCGCGTGTGTGCGCCTCGGCGATCTCACCGAGGACGAGGCCCGGGAGGCCCGCCGGCGCCATGGCATCCCGGAGAGCGCCCTCGTCCACACCGACGCCCGGCACCCTCTCACGCTGCGACTGCTCGCGGAGGTACGGGCGGCCCTCGCCGGCGCACCCGACAGTCCAGCCGGTCCCGACGGCCCCGGCGCCACCGTCGACCGCGACGACGTCTTCGCGGCCTACCTGGACCTGATGTCCCTGCGCATCGCCCTGCGGCTGGCCGCCGGGAACGGCCTGAGCGGCACGGCCGTACGCCGGCTGGCCGCCAAGGTCGCCGGGCAGGTGCACGAGGCGGCCCGGCGCGGCCTCGGGCCCGGGCTGGGCGATCTGGACCGGGAGGCGTTCGAGGCGGTGTTCCCGTGGGGACCCGCCCCGGCACGGCTCGGCGGCGGCACCGGCTGGGCGTCGGCCGTCCTCGCCGAGGGCCTGCTCGTGCCCGCCGGAGCCGGCTACCGCTTCGCCCACGAGGAGCTCGCCGACTGGCTCCAGGGCCTGCACCTCGACCTCGACGAGGCCCTGCACGCCCTGGTCCAGCGCCCGCCGGACGCGCAGCCCGACCCCGTCCCGCACCACCGCATCGGACCTGTCGTCCAGGCCCTGCTGCTCCTCGCCCGCCAGCGCGGCACCGGCCACCTGGCCTCCCGGCTGGCGGACCTGGTGCACGCCCTGGACGCCGATCCGCGGTCCTGGTGGGCCGCCCGGCTGCTCACCGGGACCCTGTCGGCCGTGCCCGAGGCGACGCCGTACACGGAGGTGCTGCGGCTGCTCGCCGACCGGATCGTGGCCTGGCGGCGGCAGGACAGGCCCGTGCCGGACGAGGTCGGGCCCGCGTTCTGGGCCGGCGTACGGCTGCCCGAGGACGAGCGCTTCGCGCTGCTGAGGCGGCTGGTGCACGCCGACGGCCCGCCGTGCGAGGCCGGTCCCCGGTTCCTGGACACCGTCGCGCACCTGCTGGCCGCCGATGCCACCGCCGTACAGCCCCTGCTGGCCCGCTGGTTCGACGACGAGCAGCCGCTGCCCGCCACCCCGCACGCG
>NZ_MUKA01000441.1 GCF_002150735.1 Streptomyces africanus | reverse complement strand
ACGGGCAGCCTCGCCGGCGCCGCCGCCGCCACCCTCCTTGTCACACACGCGGCGGCGGCGCCGGCGAGGCTGCCCGTGCTGGCGTGGGAGGCGTACTCGTGGGCGGGCGTCACCTTGAGCGGCGGCCGGGTGTCCGGGGGGCAGGGCAGGCTGGTGCGCTGCTCGTGGCAGATGTCGTCGTGCAGTGCCTCGAAGGCCGCGGCCCTGGCCACCGCCTCGGTCAGCTGGGTGCCGCGCAGCACACCGTCGAGCACGAGCGCCAGCGGGGTCTGGCCGACGCCGTGTGCGGCGGCGTTGGCGGCGGCGAGGACGAGTTCCATGCCGTGGGTGCCGAAGCGCTGCTGGAGCAGGGCCCGGAAGCGGGGGTTCTCCCGCAGCAGTGTGACGGTGGCGGTGACGATGCGTGAGGTGGGCGGCAGGCGCAGGGACCGGCCGGCGAGGGCACCGGCGGCGCCGGCGGCGTCCAGCAGGATCGCCGCCGCGGTGTGGCGCACCTCGCCGGGGTCACCGGGGTGGGTGATCTCCTCGGCCTCCGGGTCGGCGCCCTCGGACAGGCCGAGGCGGGTGGCGAGCGCGGTGGCCCGCTCGCTGACGCGGTCGGTGACGGCGTCCTCGGCGGCGGTGATCACCAGGCGGGACAGTCCCTCGTCCCAGTACGCCGCGATGACGTCCGGGTGGTCGAGCAGTTCCCCGGCGACCTCGCGTGCGATGCCGCCGATCTCGCCGTCGGAGCGCCGCAGGGCGATGTGGACGCGCTGCCCCGCCTTCCAGTGCCGGCCGCCGGACAGGGCGTTGCGCGCGACGTTGCGGACGCGCCGCGTGGTGTCGTAGGCGGACGTCACGCCCTGGGCGGTGCTGCGGGCGGCGCCCGCCGCCGCCCCGGCCATGGCCCCGACGAGCGGGGCGGCGTCGAAGCGTATGAGCATCTCCTGTTGTCCCGACTCAGCCGGTGGGCCGGCTGTCGTGTCCGTGCCGTTGGGCCTGCTCCCGGTCCGGCTCCTCGCCGTGCGGGTCGTGGTGTGCGGTGGCCTCGGCGACCTGCTTCAGCGCGGAGGCCGTGACGGTGTCGCCCACCTTGGCGGGCTGTTCGTGCACATGGTGTTCCGGGCGGTCGTGCCGGTAGTGGGAGGCGGCGAGCTTGTCGCCGGGGCCGTACGAGGAGGTGCCCTCGTCGTCCGGCCTGACCTGGACGCCGGCGCGGCGCTCACGGGCCCCGGCGGCGGTCTGCGTGCCGCCGTTCGCTGACGCGCCGTCGGGTCGCTGTCCTGGCTTCGGCTGGGTCAGCCAGGCGACGGCCGCGCCGGTCAGCGCCACCGGCCATTCCACCACTCCGGCCACGCCGAGCACTCCGGCACCGGCGTAGACGGCCATCCGGCGGCCGCGCGGCGACACCGCGCCGATCCGGTCCAGGGCGTCTCCGGCCACCTTGCCCACCTGCTCCGCACCCGGCAGATGCCTCAGACCCGAGGCGACGGCCCGCAACGGCTGCGGAAGATCGGGCGAACGTGATGTCTCCTGGTTCATGGCGACCTCCACATGCGCGTTGTCCAGCGGCTTCAACCGGTTTCCCAGCTCTCTGCCCCATATTCCGCCTTTGCCGGAGCGAGCGCTTGTCGTGTCCGGCCGAGGACCCGGTCGGGTCTCAGCCGATGGCCCGCAGGACGGTCTCGCCGTCGTGGACGCCGCCCATGCAGCGCTTGGTGTACGACTGCCATTCGTCGCCCACGGCGGAGATGATGACGGCTCCGCCACCGGCGATGCACTGGCTCGCGGTGACGTCCGCCGGGCGGTCCGCGGCATGCGCGGGCACGGCGAGCACCGTCCCGGCCAGGGCGGTGAGCAGGGCGTACGGCAGCTTGTTCACGGGGGACTCCTTCGTCCGGGACGATGGCGCCGGTGCCATGCCAGCGTCACCAGGGCGGACCGGGGCTGCCACCGGACGTGGTCCGCCCGGGCCGCCGCGGGGTGGAGGGCCCGTCCGCCCGGCAGACCCATCGATGCAGTCGCCGGCGCGGCCCGGCGGGCCGTAATCCGGAGCAGCCGACGCGACTCAACGCGGCCCTCGCGGCTGGACGCGGCCGTCGGGGCTCACCACAGTCGTCGCAATCGGCGCAGCTCCTCGCTTCCGGCGCGGGTGCAAGCGCCCCGGCGCTCGTCGGAGACCTCCCGTGTCGGCGTGACGGCTCCGGGTACTCAGAACTGGCACGCAGGCCGTCACGGGTCCGGGCACCGCGCGGCGGCGGGTGCCCGGTTCGGCGAATGGAGTGGTCATGACGCAGAACGGTGATGACGCGACGCTCGTCCGGCGACCGGGAATCCCCGATTTCCGGCTGGCTCCGGACCAGCCCGAGCCCGCGCCGCCCGCGCCACCACAGAACCCGCAGGCCGACGAGCCGCCCCAGGAACTGCCCCTGGACCGCAACCAGGCGATCCTGGAGGCCGCCAAGCAGGTCGGTGCCGTGCTGAAACGCAAGGGGCACCTGTTCGCGCTGGCCGGGAGCGTGGCCGCCTACGCCCACGGCGGCGAGAAGAACCTCCAGCACGACGTCGACTTCGCCATCCGCCCCGAGGACGCGGACGCGGTGGCGGCCACGCTCCGCGAGGCCGGGCTGACGGTCTACAGCCCGCCGGAGGACTGGCTGATCAAGGCCACGTGCTTCGGCCAGCCGGTGGACGTCATCTTCGAGCTGGCGCACCAGCCGGTCGGCGCGGACATGCTGGAGCGGGCGGAGGAGGTCTCGGTCGACTCGGTGCGCATGCCCGTACTGGCCCCCACCGACCTGCTGTGGAGCCTGATCGCCGCCTTCTCCGAGCACCACTGCGACTTCGGCGCGGCCCTGCCCATCGCGCGTGCCCTGCGCGAGAAGGTCGACTGGGAGCGGGTACGGCGCGAGTGCGGGGACGCGCCCATGCCCGCCGCCTTCTTCTTCCTCCTGGAGCGCCTGAACGTCATCTGATCGCATGTGATGCGGAAGGAACATCCATGAGTACCCACGGCTCGCAGCACCCGGGCGGCGGGGAGCCCGCGCAGAACCTGGACTACCGGATCGCCCACCTCCAGGAGCGTCTCGCCTCCGGTGAGCTCGGTGAACTGGGCGTCCGGGTCGAAGCCCGCGGCCAGACGGTGCTGCTCACCGGCACCGTGCCCTCGGCGCCCTGCCGCGACGAGATTCTGCGCACCGTCCACGAGGAGCTCGCCGGGGTCCCGGTGCACAGCGACCTCGTGGTCACCGAGACGTCCTCCCCCGACCACGCGGAGGAACTGGCATGATCCGCATCGCAGCCGTCGGAGACATCCACCTGGGCAGCGGCGACCAGGGCCTGCTCCGTCCCGCCTTCCAGACCCTGCCCGAGTGTGCCGATCTCCTGCTGCTGGCCGGGGACCTGACCCGGCACGGCACCCCCGAGGAGGCCCGGGTGGTGGCACGGGAGGTCCAGGGTCTCGGGGTGCCCGTGGTCGCCGTGCTCGGCAACCACGACCATCACGACGACCGGCCCGACGAGGTCACGGCCATCCTCCGGGACACCGGCACCCAGGTGCTGGAGGGGCAGGGGACGGTCGTGACGAGTGGCGGGGCGCGGATCGGCGTGGCCGGCACCAAGGGGTTCGGCGGCGGCTTCGTCGGCCGCTGCGCCGGGGAGTTCGGCGAGCCGGTCATGAAGGAGTTCGTCAGGTACTCGCGCCGGTGCGCCGACAGCCTGCGGACGTCCCTGGAGCGGTTGGGCGAGGAGGGCTGTGACGCGCGGATCGCCCTGACCCACTTCTCCCCCGTCCCGGACACGCTGGCGGGCGAGCCGCTGGAGATCTATCCGTTCCTGGGCAGCTATCTGCTGGCCGAGGCGATCGACACCGCCGGTGCGGACCTTGCGGTGCACGGGCACGCGCACGCCGGCACGGAACACGGCATGACGAGCGGCGGCGTGCGGGTGCGCAACGTCGCCCAGCCGGTCATCGGGCGGGCCTTCCACGTCTACCATCTGCCCGTCCACGACCACGCCACCACCGGAGCCGCCGCACCCGCGGCCCGCTAGACAGCCGCGTCACCCATCCGCCGCCGGCCGACGCCGGCGGCGTTCTCGTGTCCCGTTCCGCTCTCGTACCGCCTCTGGTGTGAACGCCCCGCACGTCGTGCCGCTTTCAGGCATTTTGTCTGCTTAGCATGCTTGCTCCGCGCCCCGTACGAGAGGACATCAGATGGCGCTGACGGGCCGTCAAAGACCACCGTCCGAGCATGCCTTCTCCCCGCACGACGCCGTACTGCGCACCGCGGCACCGCATCTCGCCCGCCGCCGCTTCCTGACCGTCACCGCGGCGGCGGCGCTGCTCGCCTTCTCCACCAACCGGCCGGCCCGCGGCGCCACCGCCGCTCCCGAGCTCGACGCGGCACGGATCACCGACGACCCCTTCACCCTCGGCGTGGCATCCGGCGACCCGCTGCCCGACTCGGTGCTGATCTGGACCCGGCTCGCTCCCGAGCCGTTCGCGGAGGACGGCGGCCTGGGCCGGCAGCGGGTCGCCGTCCAGTGGGAAGTGGCCCTCGACGAGTGGTTCGTCATCGTTCAGCACCAGGGGGTCGCCACGGCCCACCCCGAGTACGCCCACAGCGTGCACGTCGACGTCAAGGGCATGCTGCCGGACAGCCACTACTACTACCGGTTCCGGGTGGGCTCCTGGATCAGCCCCGTGGGCCGCACCCGGACGGCGCCGGCCGAGGGCAGTGACACGGACAGCCTCCGACTGGCCGCCGTCGCCTGCCAGGCCTACCAGGACGGCTACTACACCGCCCATCGTCATCTGGCGCAGGAGGACGTCGACGTGGTCTTCCACCTCGGCGACTACCTGTACGAGTACCCGGTGGACTCCGCCGGCGGGCATCGCCGCTACACCGACCGCAAGCTGCCCGACGTGTTCAACCGCGAGACCACCACGCTGGCGGACTACCGGCTGCGCTACGCGCTCTACAAGAGCGACCCGGACCTGCAGGCCGCGCACGCCCGGCACCCGTTCGTCGTCACCTGGGACGACCACGAGACCGAGAACAACTACGCGGGCGCCGTCGACGAGAAGGGCAGTGCTCCTGAACAGTTCCTGGTGCGGCGTGCCGCCGCCTACCGGGCGTACTGGGAGAACCAGCCGCTGCGTGCCGAGCAGCTGCCGCAGGGGCCCGACGCCCGGTTGTACCGCCGGCTGTCCTGGGGCTCGCTCGCCCAGTTCGACATCCTCGACACCCGCCAGTACCGCTCCGACCAGGCCTACAACGACCGGCCGCACGCGCCGGGCCCCGAGTCCGACGATCCGGCCCGCACCCTCACCGGCGCCGCGCAGGAACGCTGGCTGCTGGACGGCTGGCGGAACTCCGCCGCGCTGTGGCACGTGATGCCCCAGCAGGTGTGCTTCTCCCAGCGCAGGTTCGACCTGACCGCGTCGGCCCCGGTCTCCATGGACGCCTGGGACGGCTACCGCGCATCCCGCGACCGCGTCATGGCGGGCGCGAAGGCCGCGGGCGTCGACAACTGGATGGTCCTCACCGGCGATGTCCACGTCGGGTACGCCTTCGACATCAAGGAGGACTTCGACGACCCGGCGTCCAGGACGCTGGGCACGGAGTTCACCTGCACCTCCATCGCCAGCGGCGGGAACGGCGCCCGGAAGCCCACCGAGTGGGACACGTACATGAAGGCCAACCCGCACATGAAGTTCTTCGACGGCCGGCGCGGCTACGTCCGGGTCGCCCTGGGCCGCGAGAACGCCCAGGCCGACTTCCGGACCGTCTCGGCCATCACGACGCCCGGGGCCGGCGTCTCGACGGCCGCGTCCTTCGTCACGGAGGTCGGTTCGCCCGGCCTGAAGTCCGCGTGACTCGCCTGACGTCCGCAGTACTGCACTTGGCGCCCCTTCCCCGCGCCAAAGCGCGAAACGCGGCGGCCCGGGACATCACTCCGGGCCGTTCCGGCAAGGCCTATGGCCTTGTGACCGTTCCACCGTGAGCGAAGGAGACACACCGAATGGCCCACAGACATGCCGTGACCGGCCGCC
>NZ_MUKA01000440.1 GCF_002150735.1 Streptomyces africanus | reverse complement strand
TCCGAGGGGCTCGCGGGCGGGGTGGACGGGGGCTGAGACTGAGCAGGCGGAGGCGTGAGCTCGCACTCCTTCGTGCCGCCGTTCCAGCCCGCGATCAGCTTGTCCTTGATGACCGGGCGGTCCGGGCCCTTGGGCAGCTCGCCGTGCTCGAAGCCGTCCTTCGCGTCGAGCTCGCCGTCGAACTTCACCGCGCCCCGGTAGAGGTCGATCTGCCCGAAGCAGCCCTTGTCGGGGATGGCGATGTCGAGCGAGTCGGTGCCGCCCGGCTTGACCGTCACCGTGTCGAAGTCGACGAACACCTGCTCGCCGGAGGTCGCGAAGGTCGCGCCGTGCGCGAGGTAGGAGGCCAGGGAGGCCGTACACGTGGCGGCGTCGCCGGCCGTGCGGACCTTGATGTGGACCTTGCCGTCCTCGGTCGGCTTCAGGTTCTGGTCGTCGACCTTCACCGAGTCGAAGAAGTTCGAGCCGTCGAGCGAGAACTGGCAGCGGTCGGTCCCGGTCTCCGTGCCCGCGCCGGTCCCGGGCTTGTAGGTGCCGCCGGACGACCAGCCGTCGCCACCGGGCGTACCGGTGGCGAACGCGGTGGTGGCGGAGGCGGCGCAGAGGGCGAGGGCCGCGGCGCCCGTCCCCAGCAGGCGTCGCGCGGTGACACGTCTCGCTATGGACATGCGGATCCCATTTCTTGGCTGTGCCGAACCCGGGTGACGGCAGGCGGGCAGCGCGCGGCGCACGGCTGCCGGGGCCGCACCGGAGGGTGAGTGGTCGAAGAAACACTGGACTCATTGGTCACATGTGCCTCAGTGCGCCCCCATCGTGGCCGTGCCGCAGCAGGCTGTCAACCTGCGGGTATGCAAAGGGAGTTACTCCACCATCACACTTCCATCACAGCAGGAATGGATCACTCCGATCGGCGCGATGGTTCCTCTTTCCGGCATTCTGGACAGATTCAATGCTGTCGATGTCGTCGATTCCGCCGCCCGTACGCCCCGCACAAGGAGACCGCGTGACCGATCGCTCCACCCTCGACCTGTCGTCCCGGGACCCCGACTGGTGGCGCCAGGCCGTCGTCTACCAGGTCTATCCCCGCAGCTTCGCCGACGCCGACGGTGACGGCCTCGGCGACCTGCGCGGCATCACCCGCCGCCTCGGTCACCTCGCCGCCCTCGGCGTGGACGCCCTGTGGCTGAGCCCGTTCTACCCGTCCGAGCTGGCCGACGGCGGCTACGACGTCGCCGACCCCAGGGACGTCGACCCGCGTCTGGGCACCCTCGACGACTTCGACGCCCTGGTCGCCGAGGCCCACCGGCTCGGTCTGAAGGTCGTCGTCGACATCGTGCCCAACCACTCCTCGCACCAGCACGTCTGGTTCCAGGAGGCCCTGCGCTCCGGGCCCGGCTCGGCGGCCCGCGACCGGTACGTCTTCCGCGACGGCCGCGGCGAGCAGGGCGAGCTCCCGCCCACCGACTGGCAGTCCGTCTTCGGCGGCAGCGCCTGGAAACGGGTGCCCGACGGCCAGTGGTACCTGCACCTGTTCGCCCCCGAGCAGCCCGACCTCAACTGGGAGAACCAGGAGGTCCGCGCCGACTACCGCACCACCCTGCGCTTCTGGTCCGACCGCGGGGTCGACGGCTTCCGCGTCGACGTCGCCCACGCCCTCGTCAAGGACCTGAGCGAACCGCTGCGCGACCTCGGCGCGCCCGAGCTGAGCCGCGAGGCCGCCCTCACCGCGATGCCGCCCGGCACGCACCCGTTCTACGACCGCGACGACGTGCACGAGATCTACCGCGACTGGCGCAAGATCCTGGACGCCTACCGGCCGCCCCGCATGGCCATCGCCGAGGCATGGGTGCCCGGCGCCCGGCGCGCGCTGTACGCCCGCCCGGACGAGCTCGGCCAGGCCTTCAACTTCGAGTACCTGGAGGCCGGCTGGGACGCGGACGAACTGCGGCAGATCATCACCGGCTCGCTCGCCACCGCCCGCGCGGCCGGCGCCTCGGCCACCTGGGTGCTGTCCAACCACGACGTCGTCCGCCACGCATCCCGCCTGATGCTCCCGCCCGGCACCGACGAGAACGCCTGGCTGCTCTCCGGCGGTCACGCCCCGGCCGTCGACGAGGCGGCCGGACTGCGCCGGGCCCGGGCGGCCACCCTGCTGATGCTGGCGCTGCCCGGCTCCGCCTACGTCTACCAGGGCGAGGAACTCGGCCTGCCCGAGGTCGCCGACCTGCCCACCGAGGTGCTCCAGGACCCGATCTGGGAGCAGACGGGCCACGTCCGCAAGGGCCGCGACGGCTGCCGGGTGCCGCTGCCGTGGACGACGACCGGACCGTCGTACGGCTTCGGGCCGGGCGGCGCCTGGCTGCCGCAGCCGCCCGGCTTCGCCGCCTACGCCGTCGAGGCGCAGGACGGCGTCGAGGGCTCGACCCTGGAGCTGTACCGCACGGCCCTCAGGCTGCGCCGCAAACTGCTCGACGGCGAGGAGCTGACCTGGGCGCAGGACGCCCCGGACGGCGTCCTGCAGTTCGACCGCTGCGAAGGCTGGCGGTGCGTGACGAACCTGTCCGGCACGCCGGTCCCGCTGCCGGCCGGCGAGGTCCTGCTGAGCAGCGCCCCCCTGGAGGACGGCCGGCTCGGGCCGGACACGACGGTGTGGCTCGGGCGTTAGCCCCGGCCCCGGGGCGAGCCCCCGGGGCCGTACCACCCGCACGGCCCAGCAGCACGCGCCACCTGCGGGAACGCCCCGCGAGAATCGCTGGCAGAGTGCCGTCGACGTCCGCACAGGGAGCCCCGCCCGCCATGAACAGGTCCAGGAAGACAGCAGCCGTGGCGGGGGCCGTCGTCGCCGGGGTGCTCGCGTGGCCCGGCCCGTCGGCGGCGGCCGGGGACGGTGAGCCGTGGGGTGCCGCGACCATCGCACCCGGCCGGGAGGGCATCCTCGACGTCACGGGCCCCCAGGGAGCGGCGCCGGGCGCCACGCTGACCCTGACGGCGCCCCGGGGCACCCGGGTGACGGCCACGCCGCTCGACGCGCCCGGCTACCTCGGCCGGGTCGCCGCCGACGGCCGCAGCGGGACGTACACGGTCACCGGCGACGCGGCCGGGCAGTCGTGGCAGGGCCGTGCCTTCCCCTTCGTGCTCGCGGTCCCCGCGGACGCCGTGCCCGGCACGCGGCTGCGCGGCTGCGCCCTGCGGATCACCGACGCGGCCGGGGTACGGCAGGCGGCCGGCCGGTGCGCCGTGACCGTGGGCCTGGCCGGGCCGACGCTGACCAGCCCGCTGTCCGGCGTGGCGCTGGACGTCCGGCCGCGGATCGCCGGTACGGCCCACCCGGGCGCCCGGGTCACCGTCCGCGACAAGGACGACCGCGAGGCCTGCGCGACCACCGCCGCCCCCGACGGCACCTGGGCCTGCACCCCCAGGGCGCTCCCGGCGGGCGCCAACCGGCTCCAGGCGGTCGCCACGCTGAACGGGGTGAGCGCCATGAGCGAGCAGATCGACATCTCGGTGGCGGACGCCGGCGCCGGTCAGTAGCGCACGGCCCGGGGCACCTCGGCCCGGACCTGGCCGGACAGGTCATGGGTGCTGCGGGCGGTGGCCGTGGCGGTGTCGCCCGCCTGCACGTGGTCCACCGTGACGATGACCGTGTCGGTCAGCCGGCCCCCGGCGTCGGTGAAATCGACCTGGACGGCGAAGGACCGTTCCGAATCGTCGGTGTTGGTGACGGTGACCTCGGCCCGGGCCCGGCCGTCGGAGCCGACGGTGGGCCGGCCGGCCTTCACATCGCCCTTGACGTCGATGCCGCCCCGGATGTCGTCCAGCCGGCGTCCGGCCTCCGCAGTGGCCGACTCCACCGCCTCGGAGGCCCGCGAGGCGTACGACCCGACCGCCGACTCCGCCTTGCGGGCGGCGTCCTCGGGGCTGTCGCCGCCGCAGCCGGTGAGCACGGCGGCCAGGGCGAGCGGCAGTACCGCCGCGCCCGTCGCCCAGCGTGCGCGTCTCATGGCCTCATGTGTGGCCGAGGCCGCCGCCGCCGAAGGAGCCGCTGGATCCGGGCAGCCAACGGCGGGGTTTCTGGTCCTTGCCCGTCCTGGTGCTCGCGTGGTGCAGCTCATGGGGCAGGAGCCGCTCGCCGTCGCGCGTCACGACCGGCATCTCGTCGGGCTCCCGCATCTCCCGCATCTCGCGGACCGGCCCGCCGTCCGGGAGGTGCGGCTGCTCCTCGGGGCTCGGGTGGTGCGTGTCCTTGTCCATGACGCGCATCCCGACCAGCACGGCCCAGATCAGCGCGAGGGCGATGATCGCCCCGCCGACGAAGGCGAGGGTCACGGCGATCGCGTGATCCGGCGAAGCCGCCAGCCATTCATACGTTGCCGTAGTCATGCTCCGATTATCGCCGACGCAATGCGATAAAGCGCCCGCAATATCCACAGATGAGCATCCCGGTGATGCGGGCAACCTTCCCGGGCCCTGTGACGACCTGCCGGTGATACCCCGTCCCCCACACGAGGGAGATCACCATGCGCAGACACCTCGCACGGCTGCTCACCGTGCTCGCCGTCCTGGCGGCGGCGTTCGCCACCCCCGGCATGGCGAGCGGCAAGGCGCAGGCCGCCGACGAGTGGAACCCGCCCGCGAACCTCGTCCAGCCCCTGAACGAGGTGTGGAACCACGTCGAGTCGACCTACGACAACCTGTACGGCTTCCGCAACTACGGCTGGGACCAGGTCATGGCCAACCGCGGCAGCGTCAACTACTGCGTCCGCTGGGAGTCCGACGCCCCCGTCAGCGCCGCCCTGCGCGACCGGATCCACGCGGCGCTGAAGAAGCAGTTCGGCAAGTGGATGACGGCCATGACCGAGAACGGCAAGGGGCACAACGCCTGGCCGTACACCACTGTGCCCGTCAACATCGTCGGCTGGGCGGTGAAGGACCGCTCCACCCTCCAGTGGACCGACAACTCCGTCGACATCTACACCGGCATCCTCGACAGCGGCGGCGCCCCGCAGTGCGCCCCGGACTGCGGCCGCTTCTTCCACCAGGACGGCAACTACTCGAAGTGCCCGGGCGGCGCCGCCCGCCACTACGACCAGTCACTGTGGCTGACCAAGGGCTTCGGCGGCGGCGCGGGCGGCGACTGGGGCCAGCGCATGGGCCAGGAGTACTTCACCGGCGCCCTGAACCAGGAGAACATCCACATCTACCTGCACGAGGTCGGCCACACCTTCGGCCTCGACGACTTCTACGACTGGTCGCCGACCGGCCAGTGCTGCTTCCTGATGAAGGCGGGCAGCGCCACACAGATCACGGAGTTCGACAAGTGGATGGCGCGTGACTTCTGGCGCCATCTGAAGAGCCGCTACGGCCTCTGACCGACACCGGGCGGTACGGGCGGGCCCCGGCCCCCGTACCGCCCCGCGGGGTACCGTTGAAGTACCGCGGGTATGCCGGAACCGGTGGCCGACGGTCTCCTGGCCACGCCCCCGTCGCAGCAGGAGCCCTGATGACGTCCGCCTCCTCGCCCCCGCCGCCCCTCCCGGCACCCTCCGAGGTCCGGCTGAGGCTCGCGGCCCAGCCCCGCCTCGGCCGCACGGCCCGCCGTATCGACGGGGCGTGGTGGCCCCGCTCGTACGACCTGGCCGCGGAGCTGCCCGGGCTGCTGGCCGTGCTGCCGCGCGCCTGGGGCCGGGTCAGCAGCGTCCTGGTCCACGGGGACACCTGGCTGCCCTGCCCGGAGCGGCTGGACGTCGCCGGCCGTGAGGTCCACGTGGGCCGCAGGGAGTCGCCGGCCACCCCGGACACGGTCTGCCTGCTCACGCCCGGCCGGGGCCGCTGGGACCTGCAAGTGGTGCCGCCCGCGACCGCGGAGGCGGAAGCGGCCGCGCTCATGGAGCAGGCCGTCACCCAGGACGCCTGACGCCCCTGACCCAGGGCCTGTCGTGTGGATCAGGTCGCAGGCAACCGACAGAGCTGATCAGCGCCGGTGAGCGGCATCATCACAGGCTCGCCCGGCCGGTCGCCGTTCGGCCGGTTCCCCGTTCGGGCCCGTCCGGGAGGCGGAGCGGGGCGCCGGGTGGCAGATTGCGGGCAGTGGAAGGCCGGTCCGGGCCGTCGCGTCCCCGCGTGTGCCGCTCGGGAGCCCGGCCCGGCCTTCCCGCCCTCCGGTGTCGCCGGCCCGGTGCGGTCAGTACCCGATCCGGAACGTCGCGTCCGCCCGGTCCGTGGCCGTGGAGACGGGGTCGATGCGCAGGGCGTAGTCGGAGTGGCGGATGTAGCGCGTCGGATGGTTGTGCGAGCGGAACGACGTCCAGGCGGTGTCCGCGAGCCCGGCGACCTTGTGGAACGTGGCGTCCTGGGCGAACACCGACGTGCCGTCGTTGACGTCCAGCCGCAGCTCGTAGCTGTAGTGCCGCAGATACCGGTCCGGATAGTTGACCGACTGGAAGGACACCCCGGAGGCGTCGGCGAGGCCGGGGACGAGCTTCCACTGGGCGTCGGTGTACGGGTCGAAGGGGTAGGGGTCGATCCGGCCGGCGAAACCGGCGTGGCGGACGTAGCGGTCCGGGTGGTTGTACGACTTGAGCCGGTTCCAGGCCGGTGCCCCCCAGTGCGCGAGGAGGTTGTCGTACTGCGTGCCGGTGAGCGGCGCGATGCTGCCGTGCTTGGAGTTCACCGGCTGGGTGTAGCGGCGCTGGTCGACCGGCGTCCAGGTGCCGGAGGCCAGGTCGCCGGTCTGCCAGGCGTAGAAGACGCCGTTGGGCGTGTAGGTGTCGCCCCAGAGGTACCAGGTGCCGGACGACGGCGACTTCACCAGGATCGGCGCCTCGGTGCCGCCGTGGGCCACCGGCGTGCTGAAGACCTGCCAGCTGCCCGGGGCGAGACCGGCGGACCGGGCGCCGACCAGGGTCTGCTTCGAACTGTCCTTGAAGTACAGGTAGTTCGTGCCGCCGACGCCCAGGGCGAGGCTGCCGTCGATCACGTCGTAGCCGGGGTCGAAAAAGACCTGCGGCGCGGACGCCGTGCGGAAGTCGGTCGTGTAGTTGACCATCAGCACGTTGTGGCCGCTGGAGTTCACGGACGAGTAGACGATCCCGTACTGCCCGCGCGAGGCGTCCCAGAACGCTTCCGGGGCCCAGCTGTGCGTGGTCATGTCGTGCAGCTTGAGCCTGCGGTAGCCGGTGAGGGAGCGCAGGTCGGCGGAGTCCCAGACGTGGATGTACTGGCTGTTGTAGCTCCAGTCGGTGCCCTTCAGGTCGGTGGCCAGCACGGTGAACGTGCCGTCCTGCCTGCGCAGCACGAACGGGTCGCGCAGGCCGCCGGCGCCCTGGGTGGGGGTGGCGACCGGCTTGTTCTGGTTGAGCGGCGTCCACTCCAGGCCGTCGAGGCTGACGGCCAGGTGCAGGCCGTAGTCGGTGCCGAGGCCGTCCGGGGACTCGGTGAAGTAGGCCATCACGAACGCCGGACCCGTCGCCGCGCCGGCCGGACCGGCGCCCAGGGCCAGATCGGCGGTCAGGGCGAGCGGCACGGTGGCGGCCATACCGAGGACACGGCGGCGTGAGGGTCTGCGGGGGGTGGTCATGGCGGCTCGGCCTTCCGTCGGGGGGTACGGAGCGAAGCGCGTTCGAAACTGCGAACGCAGTTCGGTAAGTCGGCCAGACCGTAGGGGTGGGAGACGTGCGGCGTCAATGAGTCGGACGGGACGAAAACTCCGGTGGAATCAAGGCGACTTGTGGTCAACTCCGCCCTCGACCGGCCGATAAACGATCATCCCGTGGGTGGATGTACGCCGCATCCGCTTCCCGTGACGATGACCCCGACCTTTTCAACACCGAGGAAGGGGAAGGCCGTTGCGTATCGCCCGGCTTCTCGGAACCGTCCTGGGCACCACGTTGCTGACGACCACCGCCGTGCTGACCGCGCCCGCTCACGCCGGCCCGGCCGCGCCGCCCCCCGGGCCCGTGGACGGAACGTCGCTCGACACAGCCGCCCTGCGCGACTCGCTGGACGCCATCCACGAGGCGGGCATGTACGGCGTCTTCTCGTCCGTCAGGGACGGCGGCGAGCGGTGGACCGGAGCCTCCGGCGTCGCCGACGTGGAGAGCGGACGCCCCGTCACCCCGGGCATGCGGCACCGCGTGGGAAGCATCAGCAAGACCTTCACCTCCGTCGCCCTGCTCCAGCAGGTGGAGCGCGGCCGGCTCCGCCTCGACGCGCCCGTCGGCGACTACCTCCCCGACCTCATACCCGGGGAGCGCGGCCGGCAGATCACCGTCCGCATGCTCCTCAACCACACCAGCCACATCGGCGACTACATCGTGGGCGCCTTCCCCTCCCTCGCCAAGGGCTCGACCGCCAGCCTCGACGAGGAGCGCTTCCGCTCCATCCGCCCCGAAGAACTGGTCCGGCTGGGCCTCGCGGCCCCCGCCACCGGACGCCCGGGCGAGCTGCCCGGCTCGTACTCCAACACCAACTACGTCATCGCCGGCCTGCTCCTGGAGAAGATCACCGGCCAGGACGCCGAGCGGCACATCACCCGCAACGTCATCGACCGGGCCGGTCTGCGCCACACGTCCTTCCCGCGCACCCCGTACATCAAGGGCCCGCACCCGCGGATGTACGAGTCGTGGTACGGCCTGATCGACCCGCCGCGCGACTACAGCGTCTACGACATGTCCTGGGCGTACACGGCGGGCGCGGTCGTCTCCACCACCGACGACCTGAACCGCTTCTACCGCGCCCTGCTCGGCGGGAAGCTGATCGGCAAGGCCGCCCTGGACGAGATGACGCGCACGGTCCCGGTGAGCGGCATCAACTACGGCCTCGGCATCTACTCGCTGGAACTGCCCGGCTGCGGCCGCTTCTGGGGCCACGACGGCGCGGTGTTCGGCGCCGGCATGACCGCGCTGTCCAGCCGGGACGGCAAGCGCCAGGTGGCTCTCGCGCAGAACCTGATGAAGTATCAGAGCGTCGACGAGAACGGCCGCCCGAAGCCGCACGCGATCGACAACGCCCTGTACACGTACGTCGTCCGCGCCCTCTGCCCGGCCGGTTCCGGGACCGCTCCCGAATCCGCTCCCGGGGCCGGTCTCGTGAGCCCGGAAGACGCCCATGACGGACTCAGCAAGCGGTTGCCCGGAATCGACCATTCTCAGTTGACCAGGAGCCTCAAGTTTGGTCAGCTGTCCCACTAGTTGTGTTCGATTCTGATCGAGCGTTTCCGGGCTCCCTGGGGGGGAGCTTGTGACAAGTGGGGGAGTTTCCTTGATGGATCACGGTTCCGTCGTGCTGCGCCGCGCCAGATTCCGGCGCGGCGCGGCGGCCCTGGGCTTCGTGGCGTTGACCGCCGCCACCGCCCTGACGGGCGCGCCGGGCGCCACGGCCGCCGGCAGCGCGGTCCTCGCCGGGAAGACCTGCACGCCGACGGAGGGCTTCTCCGGCTGCCGGCTGTTCGATCCGACCGGCGCCCGCGAGGAGTTCCAGGTCCCGGCCGGTGTCACGGCGCTGGACGTGCGGGCCTGGGGCCAGGGCGGCGAGGGCACCCCCTTCGCAGGCGGCGGCGCGGGCGGCTACACGGCGGGCACGCTCGGCGTCACGCCCGGGGAGCGGCTGTCGCTCGCGGTCGGCGTGCAGGGCTTCGGTGACGCGCTCGGCGGCGCGGGCGGCGACAAGTACGGCGCGGTCGGCGGCAACAGCAGCGGCGTCCGCACCAGCGACGGCAAGCCGCTGCTCATCGCTGCCGGTGGCGGCGGCGGTGGCTACGGCAGCCTGGACGCGGGCCAGGGCGGCCCCGGTGGCGGCGAGCGCGGCCACGACGACACCGAGTCCGAGCGCGGGGGCAAGGGCGCGGCCGGGGACACCGGCGGCGCGGGCGGCGGCAACGGCTCCTCCGGCGCCGACGCGTCCGGCGGCGGCAAGGGCGGTGCGGGCGGCTCCGGTTCGGGCGGCGCGGGCGGAGGCGGCGGCGCCGGCTACGCGGGCGGCGGCGGTGGCGGCGGCACGGACGACGACCGGGGCGCGACCGGCAGCGGCGCGGGCGGCAGCGCTTACGTCGACGCGGACCGGGTGACCGGCGCGCGGCTGCTCAGCGGCGACCGCACGGTGGCACCCGCCAAGACGGACCCCTTCTGGCAGCCCTCCGGCGAGCCGGTGCGCGGCGGCATCGCCGAGGGCGGTGTCAACACCGACCGCTCCGGCAACGGGCGCATCGTCTTCCAGTGGAAGACCCCCGCGATCGCGGAGCTGACCCAGGTCTCCGGAGCCGGCCAGACCACCCAGCCGGGCGGCGGCGCGGACCCGGTGGCCGTGGTGGTCCGGGACAAGGCCGGCAACCCGGTCGAGAACGCCTCCGTCACCTTCACGGTCGAGGACCCGGACAAGCTCGGCGCCTTCTTCTTCGTCAAGGACGGTGCCGACACCACCGAGCTGGCCGTGCCGACCGACGCGCGGGGCCGCGCCCAGTCCGCGCCGCTCGAGACGGGCACCGGCAAGGAGGGCGAGTTCGCGGTCCGCGCCGAGGCCGGCGGCGCCTCCACGGTCTTCACCGTGAAGGTGCGGAAGTCGGCCTACGCCGTGAGCGTCGCGGGCGGTGACGACCAGCGCGCCGAACAGGGTGAGGCCTTCGAGGAGGCCCTCCAGGCCCGCGTGGTCAAGTCGGGCGCCACGGCACCGGCCGGTACGGAGGTCGAGTTCCGGGTCGAGGACGACAGCGACGACGCCCCCCGCTTCGAGGACGGCGAGCAGGTCGTCCGCGTCAAGACCGACGACTCGGGCAAGGCCACGGCCCCGACCCTGACCGCCGGTGAGGGCACGGGCACGTACACGGTCGCCGCGTCGGTCGGCGAGGCCATGACCCAGTTCGCCGTCGAGGTCGTCCCCGGCGACGCGTCCGCATCGCCGTCCCCGAGCCCCTCGACCGACCCGAGCCCCTCGGCCAGCCCGAGCCCGTCGCCCAGCACGAGCACGTCCGGCACGACCGGCGGCACCGGCTCCTCCACCACGGGCGGCACGTCGACGGACCTCGACAGCGGCAGCCTCGCCTCGACGGGCGCCGGCGGCATCGGCATCCTCCTCGCGGCAGCGGCGGCCCTGGCCGCGGCGGGCTTCGTGGCGTTCCGCTTCGGCCCGCGTCTGAAGCTCCGCTCGCGCGACGGCGCGTGACACCACGCCATCCCGACTGCCCGCACCCGGTCACCGGGTGCGGGCAGTCGCCGTTTCGGCGGCGAGAGAAGCAGATGGTGAGAGAGGGGCGCGTTTTGCGGAACCTTTGCCCGGGGGTCGGGCGTTGATCCGGTGAGCGCGCGGGAGCGGGTTCGCGAGATGACTTCCGACGATTACCGAGGTGACTCCATGGCAGTCTGGGACCGGCTCAAGGATCAGGCCAAGGCTCTCCAGCAGAACCAGGGCGGGCGTGGCGCCACCGCCGGGCACAGCGGCGGCCACAGCGGCGGGACGCGGTCCGGCGGCGGCAGCAAGGCCCAGTTGATCGGCGTGCTGAAGACCCAGCTCGGCTCGCTGAAGACCGAGCTGAAGAGCGGTGCGTACCGGGACGCGAGCATGGCGGTCTGCGCCCTGGTCGCCGCGGCCGACGGGCAGGTGGACCCCGCCGAGCGCCAGCAGGTCGAGTCGATGATCCTCAGCAACGACGTGCTGCAGAACTTCCCGCCCGAGCAGCTGCGGCAGCGTTTCAACAAGCATGTGGACCAGCTGACGATGAACTTCCAGCACGGCAAGGCCGAGGCCATGCAGGAGATCGCCAAGACCGCCAAGAAGCCCACCGAGGCCAGGGCCGTGATCCAGACCGGCATGGTCATCGCCGGTGCCGACGGCCACTTCTCCCAGGCCGAGGCGCAGGTCCTGCGCGAGGCCTGCGCGGCGCTGGGGCTGTCTCCGGCGGAGTTCCAGCTCTGAGTCCCGGCCCTGAGTCCCAGTCCTGAGTCCCAGCCCTGAGTTCCAGCTCTGATCAGCGACCCGGCTCGGTGAAGGCGGCGGCTCGGCCGGGCCGGTAGTCCGCCGCCTGCTCGGTGAGAGGAGCACCACGCATGTCCGTAGACGGGCCCGCCTCGTCCCGCCGCGCCGTCCTGGCCACCGCGGCGTTACTTCCCCTGGCCGGTTGCGGCACGGGCGGCCGGGACACCGACCGCGCGGACCGGGCCGCCACGAGTGCCCGGCCCACACCGGAGCCGAGCCGCAGCACCCCCGCCCCCCCCCCCCGCCGCCCTCGGCTCGCGGACCTGGAGCGCGAGTACGGCGCCCGCGTCGGCGTCTACGCCCTCGCGACCGGCACGGGCGCCACGGCGGTGCACCGCGCCGACGAGCGCTTCGCCTTCTGCTCGGTCTTCAAGGCCCTGGCCGCGGCGGCGGTCCTGCACCACCGCTCCCTCGACGGCCTGGACCGGCGCGTCACCTACACGCGGGCCGACCTGAAGTCCACCTCGCCGATCACCGGACGGCACGTCACGACCGGCATGACCCTGCGCGACCTCTGCGCCGCCGCCGTCCGCTACAGCGACGGCACGGCGGCGGCGCAGAGGTCG
>NZ_MUKA01000056.1 GCF_002150735.1 Streptomyces africanus | reverse complement strand
GCCCCACCGCCGCCCGCACCACTCCCACCACCGAGCGCTCCTGCCCCGGCTCCGCCAAAACCCCGCACCTCGCCGCCAGGTCCACGACCGCGCCCGCCGCGGCCAGGGAGTGGAAGCCACCCACGCAGTCCGTCGAGGACGGCAGCGCGGCCGTGCCCGGGACCGGGAGGAAGCCGATCTCGCCGGTGCCGCCGGAGGCACCGCGTCGCAGCGCGCCGTCGAGGACCACCGCCGCGCCCGTCCCGTGGCCGAGCCACAGCAGGACGAAGGTGTCGCGGTCCCGGGCCGCCCCGTCACGCTGCTCCGCCAGCGCCGCGAGGTTGGTCTCGTTCTCCACGCTCACCCGGGCCTCGGGCAGCCGCTCCTGGAGGGCGGCGACGAGCCGGCGGTGCCACTTGGGCAACCCGGAGGAGTCGCGCAGTTCGCCGCTGGCCGGGTCGATGAGGCCGGGCGCCCCGATCCCGACGGTGTGCAGCCGGTCGGCGCCGGCCTCCTTCACCACGCGCTCGACCAGCGCGACCGCCTGCTCCACGGCCGGACCCGTCCCCATGTCGCCGCCGATGGGCACCGACTCCTCGGCCAGCACCCGTCCCACCAGGTCCGCGACGGTCACGGAGACGCCCTCGGTGCGTATGTCCAGCGCGGCGAGGTGCGCCCGGTCCGCGACGATGCCGTACAGCTTGGCGTTGGGCCCGCGCCGCTGTTCCCCCGCCTCGCCGACCACCGCGATCAGCCCGGCGGCGGTGAGGCGTTCGACGAGGTCGGCGACGGTCGGCCGGGACAGACCGGTCAGTTGCTTCAACTGCCCTGCCGTCAGCGGGCCCTCCTGCTGGAGCAGACGCAGGGCGAGCCGGTCGTTGATGGCCCGGGCGGTGCTCGGGGATGCGGGCATGCCGGGATCCTTCCAGAACATGGGGGCCGCACGGCCGGGTGTTTTGGCCGACTGGTCGTCCCCTTATCTATCAGGCAGGGTTCCTGATAGTTTACGCGCGCCGGCGCTCGACAGCGCGTGCCCGCGGGCGCCGACGCGGGGAAGACCAGGAGAGGACGGGGGCCGGAGAATGAGCAACGTGGTCTATGACGAGCGCGAGGTGAAGCGGTCGCGGTACGCCGTGGCCGCCGTCTTCGCCGTGCACGGCGCCGTGACCGGCTCGTTCGCCACCCGCGTGCCGTGGATCCAGGACCACGCGGGCGTCAGCGCCGGCCAGTTGGGGATCGCGCTCGCCTTCCCCGCGCTCGGCGCGTCCGTCGCGATGCCGCTCGCCGGCAGCGTCAGCCACCGCTTCGGTGCCCGCAACGCCCTGCGCGGACTGATCGCCCTGTGGACGCTGGCGCTGGTCCTGCCGTCCCTCGCCCCGAACCTGCTCACGCTCTGCCTGGCCCTGTTCACCTACGGCGCCACGGCCGGCATGGCGGACGTGGCGATGAACGCGCTCGGCGTCGAGGTCGAGAACCGCCTCGGCCGGTCGATCATGTCCGGACTGCACGGCATGTGGAGCGCGGGCGCCCTGGTCGGCTCGGCGGCCGGCACGCTGGCCGCCCACCTCGGTTCGGACGCCCGGCTGCACCACGTCCTGGCCGCCGGGGTCCTCACCGTCGTCGGCGTGCTGTCCTGCCAGTGGGTGCTCGACCTCCAGCCCGCCGAGGACGAGGAGCCGCCGCCGCGCTTCGCGCTGCCGCCCCGCTCGGCGCTGCTCATCGGCGCGATCGGCTTCTGCGCGGTGTTCGCCGAGGGTGCGAGCTTGGACTGGTCGGCGGTCTATCTGCGCGAGCAGCTGGAGACCTCGGCCGGTCTCGCGGCGGCGTGCACGACGGGCTTCACGCTCACCATGGCCATCGCCCGGATCGCCGGTGACAAGGTCGTGGACCGCTTCGGTGCCGTGCGGACCGTGCGGGCGAGCGGGGTGTTCGCCGTCCTCGGCGGGCTGCTGATCGTGGTGGCGGAGCACCCGGCGGTGGCGATGAGCGGGTTCGCGCTGATGGGGCTGGGCATCGCCGTCGTCGTACCGCTGTGCTTCGCGGCGGCGGGCCGCAGCGGGTCCAACCCGAGCCTGGCCATCGCGGGCGTCGCGACCATCACGTACACCTCGGGTCTGATCGCGCCGAGCGCGATCGGCATGCTGGCGCAGGCGACCAGCCTGATGGTGTCGTTCGCTCTGGTGACGCTGCTGTCCTGCGGGATCGTGGCGTTCGCGCGCGTGCTGCGCCGCGGCGACCGGGCAACTATCAGCCGGCCGGACGCGGCGGTCCCCGACCCGCGCCCCTGAACGGGCATCCGACCGCCCTGGGTCATCACCACCGCTGACGCACCCCGACAATGGTCCGGACACTCGCACGCACGACGAAAGCGAAACCGCACCATGGATCTCGGCGTCCGCTGGAAACTGCACGGCGGCGACGGACGCACCCCGGCGCCCGGCGCCGTGGTCCGCCCCGACGAGCGGCTCTCCTGGCCCCGCACCGCCGGGCTCGGTGCCCAGCACGTGGTGGCGATGTTCGGAGCGTCCTTCGTGGCCCCGGTCCTGATGGGCCTGGACCCCAACCTCGCGATCATGATGTCGGGCGTCGCGACCGTCGTGTTCCTGCTCGCCACCCGCGGGCGCGTGCCCAGTTATCTGGGCTGCTCGCTGTCCTTCGTCGGCGTGGCGGCGGTGATCCGGGCGCAGGGCGGCAGCAGCGCCACCGTCACCGGCGCGGTCTTCGTCGTGGGCGCCGCGCTGTTCCTGGTGGGGCTCGCCGTGCGGCGGTTCGGGGCGCGGATCATCCACGCCGCGATGCCGCCGGTCGTGACCGGCGCGGTGGTGATGCTGATCGGCTTCAACCTGGCACCGGTGACGGCCTCGACGTACTGGCCGCAGGACCAGTGGACGGCGCTGCTGGTGATGCTGTTCACCGGTCTCGCCGTGGTCGGTCTGCGCGGCTTCTGGTCCCGGATCGCGATCTTCCTCGGGCTGGTCTTCGGGTACGGCATCTCCTGGGTCTTCGACCTGGTCTTCGGCAGGATCCACTCGGTGGACGCGAGCGGCAGGCTGACCGATCACTGGCGGCTCGACCTCTCCGGCGTGGCCGAGGCCGACTGGATCGGGCTGCCGAGCCTGCACGCCCCGTCGTTCGAGTGGTCGGCGATCCTGGTCGCCCTGCCGGTCGTCATCGCGCTGGTCGCGGAGAACGCCGGGCACGTCAAGGCGGTCGGCGAGATGACCGGCGACCCGCTGGACGACAAGCTCGGCACGGCGATCGCGGCCGACGGCGTCGGCTCGATGCTGTCCACCGCGGTCGGCGGCCCGCCCAACACGACGTACTCCGAGAACATCGGCGTGATGGCCGCGACCCGCGTCTATTCGACGGCCGCCTACTGGGCCGCCGCCGGCTTCGCCCTGCTCTTCGGCGTCTGCCCGAAGTTCGGCGCGGTCGTGGCGGCGATCCCGGGCGGGGTGCTCGGCGGCATCACCGTCATCCTGTACGGCATGATCGGCCTGCTCGGTGCCCAGATCTGGCTCAACGCCGGGGTGGACCTGCGCAATCCGCTGAACCTGGTCCCGGCGGCGGCCGGCATCATCATCGGCGTCGGCAACGTCTCCATGAAGATCACGGACACGTTCTCGCTGAGCGGCATCGCGCTCGGCACGCTCGTCGTCATCACCGGCTACCACGCGCTGCGGGCCTTCGCCCCGCCCCACCTGAAGACGCAAGCGCCGCTGCTGGACGAGGGCACCAGCTCCTACGACGAGGCCAACTCGTAGGCGTAGGACGCCGTGAACGTCCCTGGCCTGCCCTTGCAGCCGTCCGACTCCCCCGGCAGCTTGACCCACAGATAGGCGTCGATCCGGTCCTCGCCGGTGCCGAGGGTGGGGGTCCGGCCGAGCTTGCGGCCCGCCGGGTCGCACCACGTGCCGTCGGGCGGGGCGCCGTTGCCGTTGCGGCTGGTGTCGATGACGGCGCCCAGGCCCGCCGACCCGCCGAGCGCGTCGAGGACCCGCCGGTCGTAGGCGACCTCGTCTGCCGTGGTGTGGAAGTTGGAGACGTTGCTAAAGATCCCGTCGGAAGACTCCGGCGAGGCGGCACCGGCCTGCCGCAGCCACGCCGCCTGCTTGCCGGGCGCGTTCCAGCCCGAGTGCCCCGCGTCGAAGTACACCCGTGCCCGGGGGTTTGCGGCCTTCAGGACGCGTCCGGCCCGGGCCAGCGAGGCGAAGCGGTCCGCGCGCTCACCGGGTGACAGGCACGCGGCCTGGGCGACCGAGTCCGGCTCCAGGACGACGATGACCTCGCCGGAGCCCAGCCCGTCGGCGAACCGGTCGATCCACGCGTCGTAGGCGTCCAGGTCGGGCGCCCCGCCCTGGGAGTGACCGCCGCAGTCCCGGCCGGGGATCGCGTACGGCACGAGGACGGGCACCCGGCCCAGCGCGGCACCGCCTGACGTCACCGCGGCGACCCGGGCGGTGAGCGTGTCCGGGGCGTAGTCGGCGAACCAGACGGCGGCCGGCTGGTCGGCGATGCGGGAGGCGATGACCGCCTGGCGGGGATCGCCGGCGTGGGCCCGGACCCAGTCGAGCACCTGGGAGTCGGGGTGGCGGTAGAGCCGGGCGCTCACGGGGGCGGTCCGCTCCCGCTTCTCGCGGGTTCTCGACGGCGACGGCGTGTGGCTCGGCGTCTCGGGTGCGGAGGTGACGGGCGTCGGGGAAGCCGGCTCGGTCACCGACGGGGACGCCGACGGCCGGGCCGGCAGGGGCGCCAGACGGGGCGAGGCGGACACCACGGGGCGCTCGGCCCGGTCCGGGCCGCGCGGGTCGTCGAACGCGGACAGCACCCCGGCGACCGAGCCGGCCGCGACCACGACACAGGCCGCCACGACCATCGCGCCACGCCGTACGGCACGCCTGCGCTCGGCCCTGCGGGCGGCCAGGCGCTGGGCGCGTAAGCCTGACACGGTGCCGGTCCCCCTCCCCCTGCGGCGGGCGGCGTTCCCCCGTTTCGGGGAAGCGCCGGGCCTGCCGGTACTCCCGCCGGCCTAGAGCTGGGACTCTGCCCGCATGCCGCGATGCGAACAAGTCCCCCCAGCCGTGGACACGCCGGTCGACGGAGTCATCTGCCGTATGCGCGCCCTCGACGCGACCCTGCACCCCCGGGACGGGGTGGCGGTCTTCAACCGCGTCTACCTCGCCGTGACGGAAGCGGTGGACCGGTACGTCGACAGCGGGCGGTTCGCGGACCCGCACGCCGCGATCACGCTGGATGTACGGTTCGCGCAGCGGTACCTGGAGGCCGTCGAGGCGGTGGCCGGCGAGCGGCGCCCGCCGGCCTGCTGGCGGCCCCTGTTCCAGTTCCGGCGCCATCCCGGGGTACGGCCGTTGCAGTTCGCGCTCGCGGGCATCAACGCGCACATCGGGCACGATCTCGCGCTGGCCGTCGTGGACACCTGCCGTACGCTCGACTGCGCACCCGCCGAGCTGGAGGACGAGTTCGACGCGGTGGGCGATCTCCTCGTGTCGCTGGAGGAGCGCATCCGCGAAGATCTGATGCCGGGCCCCGACCTCCTCCAGATCGCCGACCCGCTGACGCATCTGCTCGGCTCCTGGAGCCTGGAGCGCGCCCGCGACGCCACCTGGACGGCGGCCCGGGCGCTGTGGGCGCTGCGCGGACTCCCCGACGTCGCCGAGGAGTTCACCGAACGCCTGGACACGGCGGTGGGCTTCGCGGGGCGCATGCTGCTCACGCCCCTGCCGCAGCCCTCCTGCCTGTCTCAGTCCTCCGGCAGTTCGACCGGCGCGATCTCGTCGTAGACGTCGCCGGGACCCGGGTTGGCGGGGTCGGTCGTGCCGCCGAAGTGGTGCATGACGCCCCAGACCGCGTTGAGGGCGGTCTGGACGGCGCCCTCGGCCCAGCCGGCCGTCCAGGAGATGTCGTCGCCGGCGAGGAAGAAGCCGCGCTTGTCCGCGGGCAGCCGGTCCTGCATGAAGTGCGTGAACAGGCGCCGCTGGTAGCGGTAGTGGCCGGGCAGGTTGGCCTTGAACGCGCCCATGAAGTACGGCTCGTTCTCCCAGGAGACGGTCACCGGGTTGCCGATGATGTGCTTGCGGATGTCGACCTTGGGATAGATCTCGCCGAGCGACTTCAGCATGACCTCCATCCGCTCGTTCGCGGACAGCGGCAGCCACTTCAGGCTGTCGTCGCACCAGGTGTAGGAGAGACAGATGACGGCGGGCTGGTCCGGGCCGTTGTCGAGGAGGTAGGTCCCGCGCGTCATCCGGTCGGTGAGCGTCATCGACATGACGTCCCGGCCCGTCTCCTCGTCCTTGTCCAGCCAGAACGGCCGGTCGACCGGGACGAACAGCTTGGAGGACTCCATGTAGTGCGTGCGCTCGATGGCCGTCCAGTGGTCGATCGGGAAGAGCGAGTCGTGGCAGTCGATCTTCGACAGCAGCATCCAGGACTGGGCGGTGAAGATCACCGCCGGGTAGGTGCGGATGTCGCCGTGCGCGTCGGTCACCGTGATGCGGTTGCCGGCGGTGCGGTGCAGGCGGGTGACGGCCGGGCGGGGCGCACGGTGGTCGTGGAGGCTCGCGAGGGAGGTCCCGTAGGGCCAGTGGACGATCTTCTCCGGCTCGCGCTCCCAGAGGCGCAGCGGCAGTTGCTGGGAGCCGCCGACGATGCCGCGGTGGTGGTCGTCGGCCTCGGTGTAGACGACGCGCAGGATCTCCAGGATGGAGTTGGGGAAGTCGGTGTCCCAGCCGCCCGTG
Organism: Streptomyces africanus; assembly: GCF_002150735.1. Lineage (GTDB taxonomy): Bacteria > Actinomycetota > Actinomycetes > Streptomycetales > Streptomycetaceae > Streptomyces > Streptomyces africanus. The sequence continues at coordinate 16,697 of NZ_MUKA01000056.1, read as the reverse complement.
CCGAAGCCGACCTGGCCGAAGATCTCGCGGTGCCGGAACGACCTGAACGCCTCGGAGTCGCAGAGGAAGCCGTAGAAGGTCTGGTTGTCGAGCTTCTCGACGAGGCGGGACCAGATCTCCCGGATGCGCGGGACGTCCCGCTCGCGCAGCGCCCGGTTCATGTCGGAGAAGTCGGCGCCCTCCTCCAGGCACCGGTTCCAGGCCTCGGCGACGTCCCGGTAGACCTGGGGCAGGTCGGCGATCGTCTCGGCGTAGTGCGACTCGCCCTTGAGGTCGACGACGGTCGACGGGGTCGCCTCCGCCAGGGGGTTGGGGAAGGGCCGCGTCTCGAGGCCGACCAGGTCGATGTAGTGCTGGAGGGCGGTGGAGGACGGCGGGAAGCGCATCGCGCCCATCTCGGCGGTGAGGGAGTCGTCGCAGCCGTCGAAGCCCACCGTCCGCAGCCGTCCGCCGATCCGGTCGGCCTCGTACACGACCGGCTTCAGGCCCATCTTCATCAGCTCGTACGCGGCGACGATGCCGGACAGGCCGCCGCCGATGACCGCGACCTCCGTGCCGTGCCCGGTCGCGGGTATCTGCCCGAGACCCGCCGGGTGGGCGAGGAAGTCGTCGTAGGCGTACGGGAAGTCCGGGCCGAACATGGTGATCGGCGGCTGCTGCGCGTCTGCGTGCTCGACGGCGTTGGGCACGGTGGACGTCATGGGGTACGGACTCCTTGCAGATACGAACAGGCGTTGAAGGGGGGTGTCAGACGAGCGGCCCGTACAGGCCGGGGCGCCGGTCCCGCAGATACGGGTTGGCCTCGCGCGACGCGGCGAGGAAGACGGGGTCGACGTCGGCGAGGACGAGTTCCTCGGCGCGCCCGGCCCGGGTCCGGGCGACCCCGTCGGGCCCGGCCAGCGTGGACAGCCCCACGAACTCGAACTCGCCCTCCCGGCCGGCCCGGTTGACGTACGCGACGTACATCTGGTTCTCGAAGGCACGCACCGGGATCATCGACTCGGCGACGAACTGGAACGGGTGCATCTGCGCGGTCGGGACGACCAGCAGGTCCGTGCCGGCGAGGGCGTGGGCGCGGACGTTCTCCGGGAACTCGACGTCGTAGCAGATCAGGATCCCCACGCGCAGACCGCCGAGCTCCGCCTGGACGACGGTTTGATCCCCGGGCGTGAAGTGGTCCCGCTCGAAGCAGCCGAAGAGGTGGGTCTTGCGGTAGTTGGCGAGCCGGGTGCCGTCGGCGGAGATCAGCTGGGCGGAGTTGAACACGGCGTCGCCGGCCCGCTCGGGGTAGCCGTAGGCGATCGCCAGTCCGTGCCTGGTCGCGGTCTCGGCGACGGTGTCCGCGCACGTGCCGTCGGCGGGCTCGGCGAGCCGGCCGATGTCGTCGCCGATCGCGTACCCGGTCAGGAACATCTCCGGCGCGACCAGCAGCCCGGCGCCCGCGGCGGCGGCCCGGCCCGCGGCCTCGTCGAGGACCTTGAGGTTCTCGGCGGTGGAGCCGGGTCGGCCGGAGCTCTGGAGCAGGGCGGTGCGCATGCGTGTTCCTCACCGGTACGCGGGGGTTTCGGGGGGCCTGTTAGACGGTACGGTCGGCGGCTCCGGCCGGACAAGGAGCAGCCGTTGCGCGTCCGTGAGCGGATCATTGCGTCCGCCGGGGGGTCGGCGGCGATTCGTTGCGGACCCTGACGGTCCTTCCCCGGGCGCATGCCCGAACGGCCTTTCTCCGCCGGGCGGCGGAGGCCGGGTCCCGACCCGGGTGCGATGTGGCGCGGGCGCCGCGCCGGGACAGTGGTGAGTGTCCAGTCGACGTGCGTCACCTGCGGAAAGGACCGCCATGAACCGCCGTACGAGGACCGCCTTACTCGGCTCCGCGCTGTTGCTCACCGTCGCCGCCGCGGCCGGCTCCGCCGGAGCGTCCGCCCACCACCAAAGCGGGCGTGAGGCCGCCGCGCTCACCGGCAAGGCCAAGCTGTACCGCTCGGCCGGAGACGACATCACCTTCTCCTTCGACGCGCACCTGGCCGCGAAGGACACGGCCGACCCGATGAAGGCCACGGGCACCTTCGAGTTCAGCCACTACCTGAACGGCAAGGGCGCCTGGGCGAAGGCGAAGGTCGACTGCTTGGTGACCGGCGGCAAGGTGGCCGTCGTCTCAGGCGTCGTCACCGAATCCGACCTCCCGGGCGCCGAGGGCAAGCGGGTCGGCGTCACCGTTCACGACCTCGGCCGCCACGACCGGCTTGGCTACAGCTGGGTTTCTACGGGCCGCCCCGGCGCCGGGAACGAGCCGCCCAAGTGCGTCAGCTCCGCCCCCTTCGAGAAGGTCAAGAAGGGGACGGGCGACTTCACGGTCGTGCCCTGGCAGCCCGAGCTCTGACCAGCGCCAGGGCCGTCACCAGGTAGGGCACCGCGAGCACCGTGAAGACGGTGCCGTGCGCCAGGTGGGCGCCGAGCTGCGCGTACACGCCGAACGTGGCGACCGTGGCCAGCTCGGTGCCCAGGCTCGCCACGGAGGTGAGGGTGGCCCGGCGGGAGTCGTCGATGCGGTGCTGGAGGCGGACGTCGGCCAGCACCTCGGCCAGCTGGAACCCGGCGAAGGCGAGGCTCACGAGGGCGATACCGGCCAGAGAGCGGGACGCGGCGCCCACGGCCAGGGCGAGGGCGGCGCCGGCGAGCAGAGCCGCGAGCCCGGCCGCGCCGAGGCGTTCGGCGGGTCCGGCCAGGAGGCTGCCGACGGTGGCGCCCGCCCAGATCAGCATGATCAGGTAAGGCACCGTCGCCTCCGCGACGCCGATGTCACGGACGAGCAGCGGGGTGTACTCGTCGAGTGCACCCCACACCGCGGCCACGGCCGGGACCAGCAGCAGGGCGCCGCGCACCGCGCGGTCCCCGCGGACCTCGGCGAGTCCGGTCCGCAGGGTCGTCGCCCAGCTGTCGTCGGCGGTCTCCGGGCGCGCCCGGTGCTCGGGGAACCGGGTCGCGGTGAGGGCGGTCAGCACACAGGCCAGGACACTGGCGGCGCCGACGGCCGCGTAGCCGCCCTCGGCGAAGACGGGCCCCGCGAGGCCGAGGGAGGCCACGGTGCCCGCCAGCCGCGCGGCCCGGGCCCGGCCCATGACCCGCGCGTACCGGCCGACGGCGCCGAGGTGGTCCAGTTCGTCGTAGACGAGGGCCTCCAGCGCTCCGGAGCCGAGCGCTCCGCCGGCGCCCCACAGGAGGAAGCCGACCGCGAACGCCCCGTACGACGGGACCGCCACCCACAGCGCGAAGCCGGCGGCGGTGAGCAGCGGGCCGATCCAGAGCAGCCTGCGGCGCGACACGGCGTCGGCCCAGGCACCGGAGGGCACTTCCAGCACCACCCCGGTGATCGACCACAGGGCGAAGAGGGAGGAGATCTGCCAGAGCGACAGGCCGGTGTCGGCGAACAGCAGTGCGTACACCGGGTAGAGCAGGACGAAGTCGTCGAGGAACGCGTAGCCGTACAGCGTGCGTGTCAGCCGCCGGACGCCGGTGGTGGGCACGCGTGCGGGTGAGAGTGTCATGAGGCCTTCCCGTAAGGACCGATCGGACGCCGGAGATACGGCGTGCGCGGCGGTCCTCGGGAGGCGCGGCTGGTGGATCAATGTCGCCAGGTCATGCCACCGATGCTAGGCGGACCGGGGCCCGGAGCACAGCGAGATTCCCAAGAGGGCGTCCTCCGCCGGGAGGAGGGCGGGTGCCGCCCGTCTCCGCGGTGCGGCGATGGATGTCCGCCCGCCGGAGGAGGCCCCGCCACGGCCGGGCGCGCGAGACTGGCCGGGCGAGCCGAACCCGACCGGCCGGCGAAGGGGGTCTCCATGGACGCCGCCGCACTGCTCTGCCTGCCGTACGTCGACGAGCACACGACGGTCGTCGCGGCGGACGCCGAGGTCGTGTGGGGCGCGCTCGGCACGGTTCTGGACCGCTCCTTCGGGAGTGGCCGAGCGGTCGCGTACGCACGCCTGGTCGGTTGCGCCGACCGCACGGCCTCCGGGCCCCGTCCCCTGAGGGAGGGCTCGACGATGCCCGGTTTCCGGGTGGCTTCCGCGGCTCCGGGGGCCGAGCTGGCCCTGATCGGGCGCCACCACTTCTCGACGTACGCCCTGCTCTTCCACCTGGACGAGGCCGGCCCGGGACGCACCCGGCTGCGTGCCGAGACCCGCGCGAGGTTCCCCGGCCCGGCCGGCGCCCTCTACGGACGTCTCCTCATGACCACGGGCGGACACGCGCTCGGCGTCCGGCACCTGCTGACGGCGGTGCGTGCCACCGCCGACGGCAGGCCCTAGGGGGTGTCCGCAAAGTCCCGCCTGCCCCGCGACGCCCGGCACGCCCTCTCGCCGCACCGGGCGAACACCCGCGTACAACCAGTACGCGGGCGTCCGCCCGGCACACCGAGAGCACGCACCGGACGCCGCAGGGCCCGCCCTCCGGGCGGACGACGGGACTTTGCGGACACCCCCTAGGTCGGCGACCCCGACGAGAAGCGCCGCAGCAGTGGCGACAGCACGAGTACGGACTTGGTCCGCTCGACGAACGGCTCCCCGGCGATCCGCTCCAGGACCCGTTCGAAGTGCCGCATGTCGGAGGCGAAGACCTGGGCGATCGCGTCCGCGTCCCCGGTGACGGTGGACGCGGCCACGACCTCCTGGTAGCGCTCCAGGCCCCGCTGGATGGTCTCCGGGGAGGTGTTGCCCCGGCAGTAGATCTCGACGAACCCCTCGGTCTGCCAGCCGAGGGCGCCCGGGTCCACCCGTACGGTGAAGCCGGTGATGGCTCCGGTGGCCCGCAGCCTGTCCACGCGCCGTTTCACGGCGGGCGCGGACAGGCCGACGATGTGGCCGATGTCGGCGTAGGAGCGGCGGGCGTCCTCGGCGAGGGCGTGCACGATGCGTTCGTCGAGATCGTTCAGCACAGTGGGTCGGTCACTTTTCGGATGGTGCGAGTCGGGAACGGCGATAGCCGTACACGAAGTAGAACACGAGCCCGGCGGCCATCCAGACACCGAAGACGACCCAGGTCACGGCCGACAGGCTGCCCATCATCCAGAGGCAGAGGGCGAAGCCCAGCGCGGGCAGGACCGGGGAGAGCGGCACCCGGAAGGTGCGGGGCATGTCCGGCCGGGTCCGGCGCAGGACCACGACGGCCACGTTGACCAGCGCGAAGGCGAACAGGGTGCCGATGCTGGTGGCGTCGGCGAGCTGCCCGAGCGGGATCGCGGCGGCCAGCACACCGCAGAACAGGGAGACGATCAGGGTGTTGGCGCGGGGCGTGCCGCTCTTGGGGTGGACCTTGGCGAACACCTTCGGCACGAGGCCGTCGCGGGACATGGCGAACAGGATGCGGGTCTGGCCGTAGAGCACGGTCAGCACCACGCTCGCGATGGCGATGACGGCGCAGAAGGCCAGCAGCGTGCCCCAGAAGGTCTGCCCGGTGACCTCGCGCATGATCTGGGCGAGGGCGGCCTCCGAGTCGGTGAAGCCCTTCCAGGGCTTGGCGCCGACCGCGACGGCGGCGACGAGGACGTACAGCGCCGTGACGATGACCAGCGACAGCATGATCGCGCGCGGCAGGTCGCGCTGGGCGTTCTTGGCCTCCTCACCGGCGGTGGAGGCGGCGTCGAAGCCGATGTAGGAGAAGAACAGCGTCGCCCCGGCGGCGCTGACGCCCGCCATGCCCAGCGGCATGAAGTTCTCGTAGTTGCCGGAGCGGAAGCCCTGGACGCCGATGGCGCAGAACAGCACCAGCGCGGCGATCTTCACGATGACCATGACGGTGTTGGCGCGGGCGGACTCGCGGGCGCCGCCCAGCAGGAACGCCATCGCGAGCAGGACGACGATCAGCGCGGGCAGGTTGAACACGCCGCCGTCACCGGGCGGCGCGGACAGGGCGGCCGGGAGGGTGACGCCGATGGTCCCGTCGAGCAGTTCGTTGAGGTACTCGCCCCAGCCGACGGCGACGGCGGCGACGGACACGCCGTACTCCAGGACCAGGCACCAGCCGCATATCCAGGCGATCAGCTCGCCCATCGTTGCGTACGCATACGAGTACGAGGAGCCGGAGACCGGGATGGTGCCCGCCAGCTCGGCGTAGGACAGGGCCGAGAACAGGGCGGTCAGACCGGCGATGACGAAGGAGATCGTGACGGCCGGGCCCGCCTTGGGGACGGCCTCGCCGAGTACGACGAAGATGCCGGTGCCGAGGGTGGCACCGATGCTGATCATGGTGAGCTGCCACAGGCCGAGGGAGCGCCGCAGCGAGCCTCCCTCGCCCTGGCCACCCTCCGCGACCAGGTTCTCCACCGGCTTGCGACGCATGAGGCGCGCGCCGACGCCCGGGGACGGCGGGGCGGTCTGACTACTGCTGTGCGGGGGTGCGCCTTGGTCGAGCACGCGCTGACTCCTTCGTCACTGCCGGTCTTGGGCGGCGGGGACCGGCAGCGCCCCGCCCGACAGCCGGGACCCACCGAGCGGGGTCCCCGCCACGCCACGTACGAGGCGACAGCCTACGAGCAGCGGCGTTGCCCGTGTAATGCAGCAACCTTGCGCGTGCCCGCAAGATCATTGCGTTCCTCTGGACTGGCCGGAGGTTCGTTGCACGTCAGCGTTGGTCCGTTGCGCAGCCCTTGCCCGGACCAGCTCTTTCACGAGGAACGTGAGCTCCTCGACACACTCGCGCGTGACGCCGTCGTGGCCCTCGTAGGACCAGCGGCCCTGGTAGGGCACGAGGGGCACATAGCCGAGCCGGGCGTAGAGGGCGGCGGCGCGCGGGTTGTCGTCGGCGACGCCGAGGCCGATGGCCGCGCGGCCGCGCTTCCGGGCGCGTTCCTCGGCGGCCCGTACCAGGGCGCTGCCGATGCCGCGCGAGCGCAGCGCCGGGGGCCATACCGCCAGCGCGTTGATCTCCGGGCATCCGGGCCGTGCCGCCCGTACGGCCGCGTCGTCGCAGCCGCCCCAGCGCAGCTCCGTGTGCCCCACGGGCCGTCCGTCGAGCCAGGCGACGAGGTACGTGCTCGTGCCCTGCTCCTGACGCTCGAAGCGGCGCGCGTGGAACGAGGTGGCGCCCGGGGAGCCGATGTACCGGTCGAGCAGCGGCACGTCGACGGCCCGGCAGACGGTGATCTCCATGCCGTACGACGGTAGGGCCCCCGCACGCACGAGGCCCCCGATTTTTCACCGGGGGCCTGGGACGAGTGTGTGAGGCCGTCAGCTCCAGCTGGCGTGCAGCGGCTTGCCCTCGGCGTAGCCGGCGGCGCTCTGGATGCCGACGATGGCCTTCTCGGCGAACTCCTCCAGGGATCCGGCCCCGGCGTACGTGCAGGAGGAGCGGACGCCCGCGATGATCGAGTCGATCAGGTCCTCGACGCCGGGGCGGGCCGGGTCGAGGAACATCCTGGACGTGGAGATGCCCTCCTCGAACAGCGCCTTGCGGGCCCGGTCGTACGCCGACTCCTCCGACGTGCGGTTGCGCACGGCCCGCGCGGAGGCCATGCCGAAGGACTCCTTGTAGGCGCGCCCCTGGGCGTCGTGCTGGAGGTCGCCCGGGGACTCGTAGGTGCCCGCGAACCAGGAGCCGACCATCACGTTGGACGCGCCGGCGGCGAGGGCCATGGCCACGTCGCGCGGGTGGCGGATCCCGCCGTCGGCCCACACGTGCTTGCCGTGCTTCCTCGCCTCGGCGGCGCACTCCAGGACGGCGGAGAACTGCGGCCGGCCGACGCCGGTCATCATGCGCGTGGTGCACATGGCGCCGGGTCCGACACCGACCTTGACGATGTCCGCGCCCGCCTCTATGAGGTCGCGCACGCCCGCGGCGGCCACCACGTTGCCCGCGACGACCGGCACCTGCGGGTCGAGGCCGCGCACCAGCTTCAGGGCGCTGATCATCGACTCCTGGTGGCCGTGCGCGGTGTCGATGACGAGCGTGTCGACGCCCGCGTCCAGCAGCTGCTTGGCCTTGCCCGCGACGTCGCCGTTGATGCCGACGGCGGCGGCGATCCGCAGCCGCCCCCGCGCGTCCGTGGCCGGCGTGTAGAGCGTGGCGCGCAGGGCGCCCTTGCGGGTGAGGATGCCGGCGAGCGTGCCGTCCTTGTGGACCGCGGGGGCGTAGCGGCGGTTGGCGTGGTCGAGGGTGTCGAAGGCCTCGCCCGGGTCCATGTCCGCGTCGATGAGCAGCAGGTCCCGGGACATGACCTCGCCCAGCTGCGTGAAGCGGTCCACGCCGGACAGGTCGGAGTCGGTGACCACACCGACGGGACGGTGGTTCTCGTCGACGACGACTCCGGCGTTGTGCGCCCGCTTGGGCAGCAGCGCCAGCGCGTCCGCGACCGTCTGGTGGGGCACCAGCATGATCGGGGTGTCCAGGACCAGATGGCGGCTCTTCACCCAGGAGACGACGTCGGTGACCACGTCGATCGGGATGTCCTGCGGTATGACGACGAGGCCGCCGCGGCGGGCCACGGTCTCGGCCATGCGGCGCCCGGCGATGGCGGTCATGTTGGCGACGACGAGCGGGATGGTGGTGCCCGTGCCGTCCGGGGAGCTGAGGTCGACGGCCTGCCGCGAGCCCACCGAGGAGCGGCTCGGCACCATGAAGACGTCGTCGTACGTCAGGTCGTACCCGGGCTGGATGTCATTGAGGAAACGCACGTGCTGCACATCCCAGTCGATCAGAGGTGACCCCCCGACCGGCCGGCCAGGGGGAAAAGAGCACGTACTTCATTCTCCCATGACGGGCCTGCGAACACCCCCCAGCGGATCATCCAGGCTGGTCAGGGCCCCGTTCGGAGGATGCTCCAAGCCCGAGGGTCACAAAGAGGCCCGGGCCCCGGTCCGTCGCCTCGGCGAAGATCTCCTCCGCGACCTGCCACTCCTCGGGCCGCTTCTCGGCGTACGCCCGCCAGCCCCGGACGACGACCAGCAGCCCCCGCTCCTGGGACCCCTCGGGCCACAGGTCAGGATCGGCCAGGCAGTCGGCGAGGGCGTCCCAGTTGCGGCCGAACCACTCGGGCAGGGACAGGTCACGGGCGCAGCGGTCCATGAGGCCCGCCTTGTCCGTGACCCCGTCGAGGTCCAGCACGAGCACGATCCGGCCGGCCGGGTCGTCCGGCACCTCGTGCGACTGGCTGGCCATCTGTCAGACTCCGTCCGGGTCGGCCCTGTTGAGCGCGGGCTTCGGTGCCGGGCCCGCCGTCATCAGATAGTCCGCGGCCGAGGTGTCCGTCACCAGGCTGGTGACGAGCCCGGACCGCAGCACCGCGTCGATCGCGGGCCCCTTGCGCTGTCCGCCGGCGATCGCGACGACCTCGGGGATACGGCGGAGCTGGTCGGCCTTGACGGTGATGCACCGCTCGCCCAGGTCCCGGCCGACCCTGCGGCCCTCGGAGTCGAAGAGGTGCGCGGACATCTCGGCGGCGACACCGAGGGAGGCGTAGTGGGCGCGCTCCTCGTCGCTCAGCATGTCGTGCACCGTGGAGATGCCCGGCTCCCAGGAGCCGATGGAGACGCAGGCGACGGTGACCTTGTCGAAGTGCTCGAAGGCCCGGGCGATCCCCGTCTGGTTGCGCAGGGCCGTGGCCGTGGCCGCGTCGGGCAGCAGCATCGGCGCGTAGATGGGGTGCGCGTCACCGCCGGACACCTGGGCGGCACGGCGTACCGCCTCGACGGAGCCGCGCTCGGCGGTCCCGGCGTCGTACACGCCCGTCAGCTGCACCACCGTGCACGGCGGCAGCCGGTCGAGCGCCGCCGCCATGTGGATGGTGGAGCGGCCCCAGGCCAGGCCCAGCACATCTCCTTCGTTGACCAGTTCGCCGAGCAGGTCGGCGGCCACCTCTCCCAGGTTCTCGGGGTCGGGCGACTCCTCGGCATCGGCCGGGGACTCGACCACGACGGCGTGCCTGAGGCCGTAGCGGGCGCGGAGCGCGTCCGAGCGCTCGGCGTCCAGCTCCGCAGGCACACGGATCTCGATACGCACGAGATCCCGTTCGAGGGCGGTCTCCAGGACCCGGGCCACCTTGAAGCGGCTGACGCCGAACTCCTCCGCGATCTGGATCTTGGACTTGCCCTCGAGGTAGAAGCGGCGGGCCATGGCCGCCGCCTGCACCAGCTCAGCGGGTCCCATCCGCATGGCTGACCGGCCCGCCGACATACCCGACACGGCGATCTCCTCACTGCTGTTCACACTCTGGATTCGCCGTTCATCCTTGCAGATCCGGCGCGGATGATCAGCCCTGATGAGAGCCGTTCACTTTGCTGTGGCTCAGTGGTCGCAGGCCCAGGAGGCCTTGGCGGTCGCCCCATCCGCCTGCGTGCGTAGTGCACGTACCGCCTCTGCCGGGTCGTTTGCCCCGTAGACCGCCGATCCGGCCACGAAGACGTCGGCTCCGGCGTCCGCGCACCGCTCGATCGTGGAAGCGGAGACTCCGCCGTCGACCTGGAGCCAGAGCTCCAGACCGTGCTTGCTGATCAACTCGCGAGTGCGGCGGATCTTCGGAAGCATGATGTCGAGGAAGGCCTGTCCCCCGAAGCCCGGTTCGACCGTCATGATCAGCAGCATGTCGAGCTCGGGGAGCAGGTCCTCGTACGGCTCGATGGGGGTCGCGGGCTTCAGCGCCATGGAGGCGCGGGCGCCCTTGGCGCGGATCTCCCGGGCGAGCCGGACCGGGGCGGCGGCCGCCTCGACGTGGAAGGTGACGGAACCGGCCCCCGCCTCGACGTACTGGGGCGCCCACCGATCGGGGGCCTCGATCATCAGATGGCAGTCCAGCGGGGTGTCCGTCGCACGGGCGAGCGACTCTACGACCGGCACGCCGAGGGTGAGGTTCGGGACGAAATGGTTGTCCATGACGTCGACGTGGAGCCAGTCGGCTCCCTCCACGGCCTTCGCCTCGTCCGCGAGGCGGGCGAAATCGGCGGACAGGATGCTGGGGTTGATCTGCGCGGCCATGTCCTAAGACTGCCATGCCCTCCGGGGGTCGTGGGCATCGGTCCCGGGTCGCAGAGGGGGTTGCCGTGAAACAGGGCGTCGCACATCTCGTCTGCGGGCGCCGGGCCAAGTGGCTGGTGCTGGTGTTGTGGGTGGCCGTGCTGTTCGTGACGGCACCACTCGCGATGAAGCTCACCGACGCGCAGGACAACGACGCTGCGTCCTGGCTGCCGGGGTCCGCGGAGTCGACGCAGGTGCTGCAGATCTCCGAGGACTTCCGGCCGGAGCAGATCCCGGCGGTCGTGATCTACGCCCGGGACAGCGGGCTGACGGCGCGGGACCGGGCGGAGATCGCCCAGGACGTGCGGCAGCTGAAGGAGCTGCGTGACCACGGCATCCGGGGTGCGGAGACCCGGGGGCCGGTCTTCGACCGGCAGACCGGTCCGCGGGCGGCGCAGGTGTTCGTGCCGATCACGATGGACGAGAAGGGCTGGGAGCGGATCGCGCCCGCCGTCGACTCCGTCCGGGACGACGTCGGCGAGGGCGCCGGCGGGCTGGCCGTGCACATCACGGGCCCGGGCGGCACGTCGGCGGACTTCTCGGAGGCCTTCGAGGGCATCGACTCGACGCTGCTGTTCGCGGCGATGACCGTCGTCATCGTCATGCTGCTCATCACCTACCGCAGTCTGACCCTGCTGCTGGTGCCCCTGGTGTCGGTGGTCTGCGCGCTGTTCACCTCCCAGGCGCTGATCTATCTGCTGGCCGAGCACGCGGGCCTGACGGTGAACGGCCAGAGCGCCGGCATCCTGACGGTGCTCGTCTTCGGGGCGGGGACGGACTACGCCCTGTTGCTGGTCGCCCGCTACCGGGAGGAGCTGCGCCGGCACGAGGACCGGCACGAGGCGATGGCCCTGGCGCTGCACCGCGCGGGCCCCGCGGTGCTCGCCTCCGGCGCGACGGTCGTGCTGAGCATGCTGGTGCTGCTGGTCGCCGAGATGAACTCGACCAGCGGCCTGGGCCCGGTCGCCGCGATCGGTGTCGCCGTCGCCCTGCTGGCGATGATGACCCTGTTCCCGGCGCTGCTGGTGATCGTCGGCCGGTGGATCTTCTGGCCGGCGGTCCCGCACTACGGCGCACCCGACCCGACCGAGCGCGGCATCTGGGCGCGCACGGGCCGCCGTATCGCCCGCCGGCCGCGCATGACCTGGGCGGTCACGGCACTGGCCCTGGCGGTCTGTTCGCTGGGCCTGATCCAGTTGCGCGCGGAGGGCATCGGCAACGCGGACGCGTTCACCGGGAAACCGGACTCGGTCACCGGCCAGGAGGTGTCGGCGCGCTACTTCCCGGCGGGCAGCGGCAGTCCGCTCGTCATCGTCAGCAACCAGGCGCAGGCCCGGCAGGTGGGCCGCGCGGTGGCCGCCACGCCGGGCGTGGTCCCGCAGTCGCTGGGCCTGCCCCCGGGCACGAAACCGTCCTTCCAGGGCAGGGTCCTCTTCGAGGCCACGATGACCGCCCCGGCCGACAGCGACGCGGCGAAACAGACCGTGGAGCGGGTACGGGACGCCGTCCATGCGGTACCGGACGCCGATGCCAAGGTGGGCGGCGGTACGGCGGGCCTGGTGGACATGGACGAGGCGATCACCCACGACAACGTGCTGATCATCCCGGTGGTGCTGGCGGTCGTCCTGCTGATCCTGTGCGCCCTGCTGCGCGCCCTGATCGCCCCGCTGCTGCTGATCGGGACGGTGATCCTGTCGTTCGCGGCGGCCCTCGGCATCAGCGCGCTCGCGTTCCGGTACGTCTTCGACTACGCGGGCGAGGCGACCGACTTCCCGCTGTTCGTCTTCGTGTTCCTGGTCGCCCTGGGCATCGACTACAACATCTTCCTGACCACCCGCATCCGCGAGGAGGCGGCCCGCCAGGGCACCAGAGCGGGCGTGGTCACCGGGCTCGCCACCACCGGCGCGGTCATCACCTCCGCCGGCCTGGTCCTGGCCGGCACCTTCGCCGCCCTCGGCACCCTGCCGATGGTCGCCTTCGCCGAGATCGGCTTCGCGGTCGCCCTCGGCGTCCTCATCGACACGTTCATCGTGCGCTCGGTCCTGGTGACGTCGCTGTTCCTGGACGTCGGCCCGAAGGTGTGGTGGCCGCACCGGCTGGCCGGGGAGGACGGCGGTGCGGCGGACCGGGAGAGCGTCGCAGCGGGGGTCAGCCGGTCCGGCGGATGAGCGCCAGGTACATCGCGTCGGTCCCGTGCAGATGCGGCCACAGCTGCACGTCGGGCCCTTCGCCGAGGTCCGGTACGCCGGGCAGCAGCGGCCGGGCGTCGAGGAGCTCGGTGTCCGGGTACTGCTTGAGGACGTCGGCGACCACGGCCCTGGTCTCGGCGAGGTGCGGCGAGCAGGTCGCGTAGCCGACGACGCCGCCGACCCGTACCGACTCCAGGGCGGTGCGCAGCAGGCCGCGTTGCAACGGCGCGAACCCCTCCAGGTCCTCCGGCCGGCGCCGCCAGCGCGCCTCGGGGCGGCGCCGCAGGGCACCGAGTCCGGTGCACGGCACGTCGACCAGAACGCGGTCGAAACTCCCGGGCCGCCACGCCGGACGCGTCCCGTCGGCGGCGATCACCTGGTACGGGCCGGGGTTCCCCTCCAGCGCCCTGGCCACGAGCCCGGCGCGGTGGGTCTGCTTCTCCGAGGCGACGAGCAGCGCGCCCCGCTCGGCCGCGAGGGCGGCGAGCAGCGCGGCCTTGCCACCGGGCCCCGCACATCCGTCCAGCCACCGCCGGTCGGGTCCGTCCAGCGGCGCATTGGCCAGGGCGAGCGCCACGAGCTGGCTGCCCTCGTCCTGCACGCCCGCGCGTCCGTCCCGCACGGCCGCGACGGCGCCCGGCTCACCGCCCTCGGTCAGCCGCACGGCGTACGGCGACCAGTGGCCCGGCACGGCGGCGTCCTCTTCGAGCAGTTCCTCGGCCGTGGCCCGCCCGGGCCGCGCCACCAGGGTCACCTCCGGCCGCTCGTTGTCGGCGCGCAGCAGGTCCTCGATGCCGGCGCGAGGGCCGCCGAGGGAGTCCCACAGCGCCGACACGACCCACCGCGGATGCGAGTGGACGACGGCGAGATGGTCCTCGGGATCGTCGTCGTAGGGCGGCGCGACCCGCTCCAGCCAGCCGTCCAGATCGTGCTGCGCGACCTTCCGCAGCACGGCGTTGACGAACTTGGCGCGCCCGTCGCCGAGCACGACGCGGGCGAGCTCGACGGTGGCGGACACGGCCGCGTGCGTCGGGATCCGCGTCCCGAGCAGCTGGTGCGCGCCGAGGCTCAGCACGTCCAGCACCGGCGGGTCGACCTCCCCCAGCGGCCGGTCCACGCAGGCCGAGAGGACGGCGTCGTACGTCCCCTGCCGCCGCAGCGTGCCGTAGACCAGCTCGGTGGCGAGCGCCGCGTCACGGGCGTCGAACGTCTCGGGTCCCTCCTTCTCCCGCGCCTTGCGCAGCAGGGGCGGCAGAACGAGGTTGGCGTAGGCGTCCCGCTCGTCCACGGCCCTCAGAGCCTCGAAGGCGAGGATGCGGACGGGGTCCTTCTTGGGCCGACGGTAGGGCTTGCCGGACGTACGGGGCCGACGGGGCTGGTCGCTCACGAAAAAGGTGCTCCGGTTGTGAGAAGAAGTGCGCCGTCCAGCCTACGCCGCCCCGGACGTGTCGCCGTGTCAGCCCCCGAGCCGCTCGCCCTCGGCGATCCGCACCCCGCGTGCCCAGTCCGCCGCCCGCATCGGCTTCTTGCCCTGGGCCTGCACCCAGACCAGCTCGACGGCGTACGAGCCGGTGCCGACGTACACGCTGTTCTTCCCGGCGGAGATCTGCCCCGGGGCGAGATCCTTGCGGTCGGGCACGGGGGTGACCTGGATGAGCTTGAGCCGCTCACCGCGGAACGTGGTCCAGGCGCCGGGAGCGGGAGTGCAGCCCCGCACCATCCGGTCGACGCGCAGCGCGGGCGCGCTCCAGTCGATGTGGGCGTCCTCGACGTTGACCTTCGGGGCCAGGCTGATCCCCTCGGCCGGCTGCGGTACGGCCTTCAGGGTGCCGGCCTCGATCCCGTCCATGGTCGCCGCGAGCAGCCCGGCGCCGGCGAAGGCCAGCCGCGTCAGCAGATCCCCGCTGGTGTCGGTGGGCCGGATCTCCTCGGTGACCGTCCCGTACACCGGTCCGGAGTCGAGCCCCTCCTCGATCAGGAAGGTGGAAGCCCCGGTGATCTCGTCCCCGGCCATGATGGCGTGCTGCACGGGCGCGGCACCGCGCCAGGCCGGCAGCAGGGAGAAGTGCAGATTGACCCAGCCGTGCGCGGGGACGTCGAGGGCGACCCGGGGCAGCAGCGCGCCGTAGGCCACGACGGGACAGCAGTCCGGCCCGATCTCCCGCAGCCGCTCCAGGAACTCGGGGTCCTTCGGCTTCGCGGGCTTCAGCACCTCGATCCCGGCCTCCTCCGCCCGCTCGGCGACGGGCGACGCGACGAGCCTGCGCCCCCGCCCGGCCGGCGCGTCGGGCCGCGTGACGACAGCGGCCACCTCGTGCCGCTCGGAGGCGAGAAGAGCGTCCAGAGCGGGAACGGCGACCTCGGGTGTACCGGCGAAGACGAGCTTCATGGGGTGGTGGGGGCCTCTCGGGCAGGGGATCAAGGACGGGCAACGCCCAAGTCTATGAGCCGGACACGGAAAGCCGCCGACGGCGCCCGGCCACCCACGGGAGAGCCGGGCCACTCGACGGACAGTTACGGGCGGTGCGCGGGTGGGAGACCCCAGCCGAAGGCCGAAGGCCGAGGCGCGCACCCCGCGCAAACGGGCGCACGCATGTGCCCCCACGCCCCCACACCGTGACTCGCGGAGCGAATCCGCGTTGGTCAAGACAGAGTTGACCACATCGGGCCGCGAACGCGGCCCATTCCTTTCAACGCCGGTTCGAGAGGCTTGTTCATGGCCGACCACGCAACCCACGACGCCCAGGCTCGGGCCAGCCTGCACTTGCTGGTGCGGGACATCGAGCGGGTCCGCCGGCAGGTGGACGCACTGCGCACACTCACCGCCCAGTTGGGCAACGTCTACCGCCCGCGCCGCTCCGGCCCCTCCACGGGCTTCGTCGTCTACGGACGCGCCCCCGCCCCGACGGTACGTCTCGCCCAGGAGCTGCGGGACAGCGTCGAGACCCTGGTCACGGCGGCCGTGGACTTCGACCGCTCACTCGGCTTCTCGTGGGACGCGGTGGGCTCCGCGCTCGGAGTCACCAAACAGGCGGTCCACCGCCGTTACGGCGCCCGCCGGGCCACGCCCCAGCCTGCCGCGGCCGAGGCGGAGCGCACACCCGAGCCCTCGGGCTCCCGCACGGTCGGTGTGAACACCGGTCTCCCGACGGTCCCGGCGGCCCGCTCCATGCCCACCCAGCCGACGGCGGGCAGCCCGGCCCTCCGCGACGAGGCGAGGCCCACGGCCTTCCCCGGCCCGCGCAACGGCTGAGCCGCACCCCGCCCCGGTACGCCGCTGCCCTCCCGATGCGTCCGGGAGGGCAGCGGCATATCGGGCAACGAACAGCGGCAGGCACGACCGCAGCCACCGGCTCACCCGATGTCAGCCGGATCGATCCGCACCCAGACGGACTCCGCACTCCCCCGGGCCATCCGCGCGGCCTGCGCCGCCTTCAGCGCACCGGCCAGCGCGGCCCCCTTCCCCGGCGGCACCCTGACCAACGCCCGCTCCCACTGCTCCCCGGGCGG
>NZ_MUKA01000439.1 GCF_002150735.1 Streptomyces africanus | reverse complement strand
GGCGGGCCAGGGTGCCGACCAGGGGGTGGTCGAGGTAGCGCTCCCGCCAGACGGCGTACGGCCAGCTGCGGCGGGCCAGGAACTGGCGGTCCAGGCGCTCGCTCTGGGCCGAGAGCATCTTGTCGATGTCCTTGACCGCGGTCTTCAGTTCCTTCAGCTCGTCGGCGTGGTCCCGCTTCACCGCGGCCGGCACGCTCTTGACGGGCTTGCCCGCGGCGTTGCGCCAGCCGAGCAGGGCCTTCGAGCCTCGGATCTCCAGCAGGGCCGTGGCGTCCCCGAGGCCGTACGTCGCGCGGCCGACCTCCGTGAGTCCGTAGGCCGGGACCGCCAGTTCCTCGATCTCCTCGCGGCTGAGGCCGAGCGCGGTGGCCCGGGCCTCCAGGGCCGTGTCGAGGAGCTTGGCGGTGTTCTTGTAGGTCACCCGCGTGGCCAGCCGGGCGAGTTCGGCGAGGGCCGCTTCGGAGTCGACGCGGGCGAGCGCGACGACGCCCGCGTTGGCAACCTTGGGGTTGCGGGGGCCGAGGCCCGCGACCTTCTTCAGTGAGGTCTCGACCAGGGCGCCGAGGGCGCGGGCCGTGCCGGGGTCGGGCGGCAGCAGGGACAGGAGCCAGGCCAGTCCGCGCAGGGCTGTCGCGTTGTACGGGTCGTAGGCGTTGTTGATGTCCGGCTCCCACGCGCGGCGCTCCAGTGGAAGCGTGCGGGGGCGGCCGACGAGGGCGAGCCAGGTCAGGAGCCTCTCGCGCACCGCGTCCGGGCCCAGTGTGTCCAGCAGGGCCCGCGCCCCCTTGTCCCACTTGGCCGTGGGCTTGGACGCCGTGGCTGTCAGGGCGTGTCTGAGGAGTGCCTGCCAGTCGGGAGTGGTGGCGTCGCGCAGGGCCTGTTCGGCCCAGGCCTCACCGACGTTGAGGACAGGGTCGGTGAGCCGGCGGACCAGGCTCGGGAGGTCGTCGGCGCGGTAGGCGTCCAGGGCCGCGCGGCGGACGACGGCCACGACGGGCGCGGGGAGCGGGCGGCCGGCGGCCAGTTCGGCGCGGGCCAGGACGTCGAAGCGGGCCGAGTGCCAGAAGGTCTGCCGTCGGGCCAGGTCGGTCAGGGCCCGGTGGCGCTCGGCGGCCAGCGGGTCGTCGTCGAGGCCCTCGGAGACCAGGCCGCACAGGGCGAGATGGCTGCAGCGGTCCTCCGTGTCGTCACCGGCCTGCCCGAAGCGGTCGGCCAGGGCGTGCAGCAGCGGGCGGCGGCGCTCCGCCGGCAGGTCCCGGAGCAGGTCGAGCACCTGCTCCCAACTGCCGCCCCAGGTGCCGCGGCTGGAGTCGAGGACGCTCAGCACCTCGTCGGCGACCCGGCCCACGTCGCCGTCGGCGATCCTGTTGCGCAGCCGGTCCAGGTGGGACCTGGGCGTGCGGAAGGCGCTCATCAGCCACCGACCAGAGGGACGAGCTTGAGGAACGTGACCTCGGCGCCCAGCGGGAGGTCGATCTCCTCGTCGGGGTCGGTGACCTGACGGTCGCCCACCAGCACCAGGAAGCCGTTCCCCGCGAACGCCCGCAGGGCCAGGGCCGTCTGCGCCTCGGCGTCGATCCGGCGGGGCGTGCGCACCGCGTACCCGTTCAGCACGCGCTCGGTGTCCTCGGGCTGCACGAGGCCCTGGAACACCTCCGGCGTCCGGGCGTTGAACTCGGCGACCTCCTGGAACACCCGGCGCCGGATCAACTCCCGTGCGGTCAGCCGCTCCTCGGCGATCTCCAGCCCCCACGCGGCCCGCCGCTCCCCCGCTGTCGTCTCGTCGACGAACGTCACGATTGCCATGCCGACGACAGTACGGGCCACCACTGACAATCACCCCCGACCATGTGTTGAACATGTTCAAAAACAGGTCTAGAGTCATCCCCGACAGCGTTTTGAACGTGTTCAAGAAGGGTGGGGCAATGGACCGCACGGTCATCGCCTACGTCATCTACCTGCTGGTCAGCATCGGTCTGACCGTCTGGGTGGCCCGCACGCTCAGCCGGAACGGGAGGATCTTCCTCGCCGACGTGCTGCACGGCAACGAGAAGCTCGCCGACGCCGTCAACCACCTCCTGGTGGTCGGCTTCTACCTCGTCAACCTCGGGTTCGTCGCGCTGTACCTGAGCGGCGACGGGACCATCAGCGACACGCGCGGCGTCTTCGAGGCCCTGTCGACCAAGCTCGGCGTGGTGCTGCTGGTGCTCGGCGTGATGCACCTGGCCAACGTCTACGTGCTCAACCGGATCCGGCGGCGCGGTGCCATGGAGCGCGAGCAGGTGCCGCCGGTGCCGCCGCAGGGCTGGGCCGCCCCGCAGGCGCAGGCCTGAGCGGAGCGCGGCATGAACGCCACCGGCACGAACACGACCGGCACGAACGCACCCGCACCGGTCCGCCGGCTCACCGTCCTGTACGACGCCGAGTGCTCCCTGTGCGCGTTCCTGCGCGACTGGCTCCTGCGGCAGCCGAAGCTGGTGCCGCTGGAGCTGGTCCCGGCCGGCTCCGAGGAGGCCCGGCGGCGGTTTCCCGGCCTCGACCACGGCGCCACCCTCGACGAGATCACCGTCGTCGGCGACGCCGGGCAGGTCTACCGGGGCCCCGCCGCCTGGATCGTCACCCTGTGGGCGCTGCGCGAGCACCGGCCGCTCGCCCACCGGCTCAGCACCCCGTCCGGCGCCCGGCTCGCCAAGGGCGCGGTGCTGGCCGCCGCCAAGTGGCGCGGTACGCAGTGGAGCCGTGGACAGGGCGGCGGGCAGTGGGGCGGGCGGGTGTACCGGCGGGCGGACGGGTGGGCGTACGACCCGGACCTCGGCTGGACCTACACCGCGCCGGGCTGCGCCGACGGCACCTGCGCCCCTCACCGGGCGCCGGGGCGCTGACGTTAGGCTCTCTTCCCGTGTCCGCGAAGAACGACGGCCCCGACGACGGCGCCACCCCGAGCAAGTCCGAGCAGACCCGCGCCCTGATCCTGGAGACGGCCATGCGGCTGTTCCAGGAGCGCGGCTACGACAAGACGACGATGCGGGCCATCGCCAAGGAGGCCGGGGTCTCCGTCGGCAACGCGTACTACTACTTCGAGGGCAAGGAACACCTGATCCAGGGCTTCTACGACCGGATCGCCGCCGAGCACCAGGTGGCGGTCCGGGAGATCCTGGACCGGGAGAGCGATCTGGAGGCCCGGCTCGCGGGCGTGCTGCGGGCCTGGCTGGACATCGCCGCTCCCTACCACGAGTTCGCGGTGCAGTTCTTCAAGAATGCCGCCGACCCGGACAGCCCGCTCAGCCCCTTCTCCCCCGAGTCGGAGCACGCGCGCGAGGAGGCCATCAGCGTCCACCGGGAGGTGCTGGCCGGGGCGACGAAGACCAAGGTGGCCGAGGAACTGCGGGACATCCTGCCCGAGTTGATGTGGCTGTCCCAGATGGGCCTCGTCCTGTACTGGATCTTCGACCGGACCGAGGGCCGGGAGCGCAGCTACCGGCTCGCCGAGCGCGGGGCGCGGCTCACCGCGCGGGGTGTCGCACTGGCCCGCTTCCGGGTGCTGCGGCCGCTCGTACGCGAGGTGCACGAGCTGTTCACGGACTTCCTGCCGGGCATGACCCGGGCGGTCCCGGACCCCGCCGCGCGGCGGACCGGCGCGTAAGGCACGGGCGCCCGGAGCACGCACGGGCCTCTAGAGCTGCGTGAGGCTCCACAGGCGGAACACGCCCGTGCCGTCCGACAGGTACTGGCCGCCGCCGATGTCCTCCGTGGTGACGACGTACTCCTTGCCCTGCCACAGCGGCAGCACCGGCACGTCCTCGGCGACGGTCTGCTGCACCGACTGGAAGTCCCGGTCGGCCTCGCCGCGATCGGCGTAGCGCTGACTGTCCTTGATGAGCCGGTCGACGGTCTTGCTGCTGTAGCCGGTGTTCATGGCGCTGCCGGTGCCGACGAGCGCGGCCTGGAAGGTGTCCGGGTCGGGGAAGTCGGCGACCCAGCCGACGGCGTACGCGTCGAGCTCACCGCTCGACCAGCGCTTCTGGAAGTCGGTCCACTCGTAGCCCTTGAGGGTGACCTCGAACAGGCCGCTCGCCTCCAGCTCCCGCTTGATCTCGGCGGCCTCCTGCGCACCGGCGCCGCGGCCCTTGGCGTAGCCGTAGGTGAAGCGGACGGGCAGGGTCACACCGGCCTGGGTGAGCAGCTTCCGCGCCTTCTTCGGGTCCGGCTGGGGATAGTCGTCGAAGAACGAGGCGGTGTGCCCGGTGAGGCCCGCCGGGATCAGCGAGTACAGCGGGTCGACGGTGCCGTCGTAGACGGTGGCGGCCAGCCGCTCGCGGTCGATGAGCCAGGCCATGGCCCGCCGGACCTTCGGATCGTGCAGGGGCTTGCCCGCGCGGGTGTTGAAGTACAGGTTGCGGGTCTCGGAGCCGTCCGCCTCGAAGACGCGCTGCGCGGGATCGCTCGGGTTCAGGCCGGCGAGGACGTCGGGCGGCAGCTGGCGGGTGGCGACCTCGACCCGCTTGGCCTTCCAGGCGGTGTCCAGGGCGCCGGGGGTGGCGTAGTAGCGCAGTTCGACGGTCCGGTTCGCACCGCCCTTGACGGCGCCCTGGTACCGGCTGTTGGGCGCGAGGACCGCCTTGGCGTCCTTGGTGTAGGAGGTGAGGGTGTACGGGCCGGTGCCGTCGACACCGCTGCCGGTGCGCAGCTTGTCGGCCGGGTACGCGGTGTGGTCGACGATCGAGCCCGCACCGGTGGCCACCTTGAACGGGAACGTGGCGTCGGGCGAGGACAGGTGGAAGGTGACGGTCAGCCCGTGGGCGTCCACGGAACGCAGGGTGTCCAGCAGGGAGGCCGGGCCGACCGCGGACTTGATCCTCATGATCCGGTCGAAGGAGTACTGCACGTCCGCGCCGGTCATCGTCCGGCCGCTCGGGAAAGAGAGGCCGGAGCGCAACCGGCAGCGGTACGTGGTCAGGTCGCCGCCGGCGAACGCACAGCTCCTGGCCGCGTCCGGGACGGGCGCGGTGCCGCCCGGAGCGAAGGTGAGCAGTGACTGGAAGACGTTGCTGAACAGCGCCCAGGAACCGGCGTCGTAGGCGCCGGCCGGGTCGAGGGACGTGACGGCGTCCGTCGTGCCGACCGTGATGGCCGTGCCGTGCTTCTTCGACGGCACGAGCTGCCAGGCGCCCACGCCCACGGCCGCCAGGACGAGCAGTCCCGCGAGTATCCGCATGCGAACCGATCGCATCGGCCTTGCCTCCCAGGCCCGTGGGCCCTCGTGCCAGTGCCACACCCCTTTGTGGCGGCCTCACCCAATCACAGGTGTTTGAGCGGGCGGAAGGGAGATCTGCCGAGTTGGGAAAGAACTTACCGATGGGCGTTTCGGTCCGGTTTCACAGCGTTCTCACAGGGTCAGGCCTGCCGCGACGCCAGCTCGATCAGGGTGATGTCCGACGGTGCCCCCACCCGGGTGGGCGGGCCCCAGGCGCCCGCGCCGCGTGAGACGTAGAGCTGGGTGTCGCCGTAGCGCTCCAGGCCCGCGACGGTGGGGTTCGCGGCGGCGGCGATGAGGTTGCCGGGCCAGAGCTGGCCGCCGTGGGTGTGGCCGGACAGCTGGAGGTCGACGCCGTGCTCGACGG
>NZ_MUKA01000438.1:7314-7579 GCF_002150735.1 Streptomyces africanus | reverse complement strand
CGCCGGGCGGAGCCGTTACGCTGGAGGGCGTGGCAGTCGTCGATGTATCCGAAGAGCTCAAGTCCCTCTCCTCGACCATGGAGTCGATCGAGGCCGTTCTGGACCTCGACCGGCTGAGGGCAGACATCGCCGTGCTCGAGGAGCAGGCGGCCGCGCCGTCCCTGTGGGACAACCCCGATGAGGCGCAGAAGATCACCAGCAAGCTGTCCCACCTCCAGGCCGAGGTGCGCAAGGCGGAGGCGCTGCGCGGTCGTATCGACGACCT
>NZ_MUKA01000438.1:0-7252 GCF_002150735.1 Streptomyces africanus | reverse complement strand
CGGCGGCGTCGACGCCGCCGACTTCGCCGAGAAGCTCCAGCGCATGTACCTGCGGTGGGCCGAGCAGCGCGGCTACAAGACCGAGATCTACGAGACGTCGTACGCGGAGGAGGCCGGCATCAAGTCGACCACCTTCGCCGTCCAGGCGCCCTACGCGTACGGCACGCTCTCCGTCGAGCAGGGCACGCACCGGCTGGTGCGCATCTCGCCCTTCGACAACCAGGGCCGGCGGCAGACCTCCTTCGCGGGCGTGGAGATCCTTCCCGTGGTCGAGCAGACCGACCACATCGAGATCGACGAGTCCGAACTGCGCGTGGACGTGTACCGCTCGTCCGGCCCCGGCGGCCAGGGCGTCAACACCACCGACTCCGCGGTGCGCCTCACCCACATCCCCACCGGCATCGTCGTCTCCTGCCAGAACGAGCGCTCTCAGATCCAGAACAAGGCCACGGCCATGAACGTGCTCCAGGCCAAGCTGCTGGAGCGGCGCCGCCAGGAGGAACAGGCCAAGATGGACGCCCTCAAGGGCGACGGCGGCAACTCCTGGGGCAACCAGATGCGTTCCTACGTGCTGCACCCGTACCAGATGGTCAAGGACCTGCGCACCGACTTCGAAGTCGGCAACCCCGAGGCTGTTTTCAACGGTGAGATCGACGGTTTCCTCGAAGCCGGAATTCGCTGGCGCAAGCAGCAGGAGAAGTAAGTTTGTCGACAAGGCAACTGCCGTTCGCAGAACGGCAGTTGCCTTGTCCGTGCCCGCTTCTGTGCCCCGATGTCTGGGTTTTACATCACACTCACAGGGTCAGACTCCCGGCATTGCCCCCGTACTTGGACATGGCGCCCGCAAACGCCCTTGACGTGTCTTTGAAAAATGGGAAGGGTAAAGCGCGGCATGCGTGTCTCTGGGGCGCATGTGAACCGGGGGGC
Source organism: Streptomyces africanus (assembly GCF_002150735.1). Classification (GTDB taxonomy): domain Bacteria; phylum Actinomycetota; class Actinomycetes; order Streptomycetales; family Streptomycetaceae; genus Streptomyces; species Streptomyces africanus. The sequence continues at coordinate 6,325 of NZ_MUKA01000438.1, read as the reverse complement.
TCTTTCACTGCAGCTACCCCCGTCGAGCACAGCTCCAAACGCTGCCTAATGACGATGAGCTACTGGGGGTAGCAACCACATGACGAAGAAGACGCGGATCCGTGTCGCGCGGATAGCGGCCGGTGCCGTGATCGCCGCCGGTGCCTCGCTGACCGCCGCCGGTGCCGCATCCGCCGCGGAGACCGACAACTGCCTGCTGGGCATCCTGTGCGCCGACGAGTCGCCGGCCCCGACCCCGTCGACCACCCCGCCGGTCCCGACCGACATCCCGACCGACCCGCCGACGGACCTCCCGACGGACCCGCCGTCGACCGAGGACCCCACCGACGAGCCGACCGAGCCCACGGACGAGCCCACCGAGCCGACCGAGGACCCGACGGACCAGCCGACCGCCCCGGGCAACGGGAACGGCGGCGGCAACGGCGGCGGGAACGCCAACGGCGGCGCCAACGGTGGCGGCAACGCCGCCGACCCCGACGGCGGCACCTCGCCGCAGGAGGAGGGCTCCTCCTCCCTCACCGACACCGGCTCGGACGCCACCCCGGCGGCGCCGCAGGCCCAGGGCAACGGCCAGGAGCTCGCCGAGACGGGTGCCGCGCAGACCACCTTCCTGGTGATCGGCGCCGCCACGATGATCGCCGGCGGTGTCGGCTTCCGCGTCCTGCCGCGCCTCATGGGCGGCCGCGGCGGGGCTGCCGCCTGACGGTAGCCGCGTCCTTACGGACGGTAGGCACAGCGCAGCGCCGAGGGCCCGGAGCGAAACGCTCCGGGCCCTCGGCCGTGTCTTGGTGTTTCCGGGTCTTTCAGGCCGCCGAGTGCGTCGCTAGGCGGTTTGGTGCGCCAGTAGTGCGACTGCGGCGATCAGCACCGTGAGCAGTGCGATCAGGGTCACCGGGTTCAGACCCGCGAGGAAGTTTTCCTGCTGCAGCCGCTCGCGGTTCGCACGGCACACGGGGCACCGGCCCTCGCTCACGGGCGCCGCGCAGTTCGCGCACACCAGCCGGTCGTACGTCATGCGCTCGCCCTCCTTGCGCCGGTTCCTTGTGTGTAACGCTCGCGGTGGTGCGAACGTTCCCTCTCCACTGTGCCAGGTTCCTCCGGAGGGCGCGCGGGTCGCTCCCAAAGGGGTGGTTGTGCATGGGTGCGCGGCTGCGGGGCCGTGGGGGCTGGGCGCGCAGTTCCCCGCGCCCCTTGGGTCGGCACAAAACGGCACATCCACCACGCAACCACAGTCGGTGACTGCGGTCTGCTGCCCGGTTCGCGTATGGTCACGCTCATCTACCCCCGGCGACCCGTGGTGCATCCGTGATCCGATTCGACAACGTCTCCAAGGTCTACCCCAAGCAGACCCGCCCCGCCCTCAGGGATGTCTCCCTGGAGGTCGAGAAGGGCGAGTTCGTCTTCCTCGTGGGGTCCTCCGGCTCCGGAAAGTCCACCTTCCTGCGGCTGATCCTCCGCGAGGAGCGGTGCAGTCACGGGCAGGTGCACGTTCTGGGCAAGGACCTCGCGCGCCTGTCCAACTGGAAGGTTCCGCAGATGCGGCGCCAGCTGGGGACGGTGTTCCAGGACTTCCGCCTGCTGCCGAACAAGACGGTCGGCGAGAACGTCGCCTTCGCGCAGGAGGTCATCGGCAAGTCGCGCGGCGAGATCCGCAAGTCCGTGCCGCAGGTGCTCGACCTCGTCGGGCTCGGCGGCAAGGAGGACCGGATGCCCGGTGAGCTGTCCGGTGGTGAACAGCAGCGTGTGGCCATTGCCAGGGCCTTCGTCAACCGGCCCAAGCTGCTCATCGCCGACGAGCCCACCGGCAACCTCGACCCGCAGACCTCCGTCGGCATCATGAAGCTGCTCGACCGCATCAACCGGACGGGCACGACCGTGGTGATGGCCACGCACGACCAGAACATCGTGGACCAGATGCGCAAGCGCGTCATCGAACTGGAGAAGGGCCGCCTCGTCCGCGACCAGGCCCGCGGTGTCTACGGCTACCAGCACTGAGACCGCACCAGAGAGTCACGGAAAGGCATAACCCCTCGCCATGCGCGCCCAGTTCGTCCTGTCGGAGATCGGCGTAGGTCTCCGCCGCAATCTGACGATGACCTTCGCGGTCGTCGTCTCCGTCGCCCTGTCGCTCGCCCTGTTCGGCGGGTCGCTCCTGATGAGCGACCAGGTCAACACCATGAAGGGCTACTGGTACGACAAGGTCAACGTCTCGATCTTCCTCTGCAACAAGAGCGACGCCGAGTCCGACCCGAACTGCGCCAAGGGCGCGGTGACCGACGACCAGAAGACGCAGATCAAGTCCGACCTCGACAAGATGAACGTCGTCCAGACGGTCACCTACGAGTCGCAGGACCAGGCGTACAAGCACTACAAGGAGCAGTTCGGCGACTCCCCGCTGGCCAGCTCCCTCACGCCGGACCAGATGCAGGAGTCGTACCGCATCAAGCTGAAGGACCCGCAGAAGTACCAGGTCATCGCCACCGCCTTCAACGGCCGGGACGGCGTGCAGTCCGTCCAGGACCAGAAGGGCATCCTGGACAACCTCTTCAAGCTGCTGAACGGCATGAACTGGGCCGCGCGGGCGGTGATGGCGCTGATGCTGGTCGTCGCGCTGATGCTGATCGTCAACACCGTGCGCGTCTCGGCGTTCAGCCGCCGGCGCGAGACCGGCATCATGCGCCTGGTCGGTGCCTCGGGCTTCTACATCCAGGCGCCGTTCATCATGGAGGCCGCGGTCGCCGGGCTCATCGGCGGCACGCTCGCGTGCGGCTTCCTGCTGATCGCCCGGTACTTCCTCATCGATCACGGACTGGCCCTGGCCGATCAGTTGACACTGATCAACTTCATCGGCTGGGACGCCGTCCTGACGAAGCTGCCGCTCATCCTCGCCACAAGTCTGCTGATGCCGGCGTTGGCCGCGTTCTTCGCGCTGCGCAAGTACTTGAAGGTGTGACGCATCACAAGAGGGCCGTGCGGTCAACCAGCCGTACGGCCCTTCCCCTTGTCCTAGACTCACCGCCATGTCAGGTCGTGACCCGTTCTGTCAGCCCCGTCGCATGCGCCGCGGGGCCGCCCTGACATTGATGTTCGCGAGCGTCCTCGTCGCGGGCGCGGCCACGGGAGCCCTCCCGCAGGCCGACCGGAAGTCGGCGGCGGACGAGGCGCGTTCGGCCGCCCCGGCCGGGCACCACGCGGACGTCACCAGGGCGGCCGAGGAGGCCATGGCCGACGGCAAGTCCGCGATGGAGGCCGCGAAGCGCGCCGTCAGCCGCAGCGGGGACCGCTGGGGCGCCGTCTACTCCCAGGGCGAGTACGAGGAGTTCGAGGAAACCCTCGACGGCCAGTACACCGGCGTCGGCCTGTGGGCGCGCAGCGCACGCGACGGCCGTATCGAGGTGACGAAGGTGCGCTCCGGCTCGCCCGCGGCCACCGCCGGGATCCGCCCCGGCGACCTGCTGCGCAGCGTCGACGGCGAGAAGACCGACGGGCGGCCCGTCACCGAGGTCGTCGCCATGCTGCGCGGGGACGCCACCGACGCCCCCGCCGGCACCACGGTCCGCCTGGGCCTGGAGCGGGGCACGCGCGCGTGGACCGAGACCGTGCGCCGGGCCCAGCTGTCCACGGACTCGGTCGCCGTTCGAAAAGCCGCCGGCTCGGTCACCGTCATCCGGGTCGACACGTTCACCAAGGGCTCCGGCGACCAGGTCCGCGAGGCCGTCCGGCGGTCTCCGCCCGGCGCCGGGATCATCCTCGACCTGCGCGCCAACTCCGGCGGCCTGGTCACCGAGGCCGTCACCGCGGCCTCCGCGTTCCTCGACGGCGGCCTGGTCGCCACGTACGACGTCGACGGCGAGCAGCGCGCCCTGCATGCCGAGCCCGGCGGTGACACGACGAGACCCCTGGTCACGCTCGTCGACGGCGGGACGATGAGCGCGGCCGAACTCCTCACCGGCGCCGTCCAGGACCGCGGACGCGCGCTCGTCGTGGGGTCCCGCACCTTCGGCAAGGGCTCGGTCCAGATGCCGAGCCGGCTGCCCGACGGCTCCGTCGCGGAGCTGACCGTCGGGCACTACCGCACCCCTTCCGGCCGCGCGGTCGACGGCCGGGGCATCACGCCCGACCTGGAGGCCGACGAGGGCGCCCTCCAGCGGGCCGAGACCGTACTGCGCGGTCTGGCCGGTCCCTCGTAATCGACTTCCCGCGAGCCCCCTCCGTAGTGCGAAAATGGGCGGCACTATGGCTAAGGAAAAAGGGCGCAAGCTGATCGCGCAGAACAAGAAGGCGCGGCACGACTACCTCATCATCGACACCTACGAGGCCGGCCTGGTCCTCACCGGCACCGAGGTGAAGTCGCTGCGCCAGGGACGGGCGTCGCTGGTCGACGGCTTCGTACAGATGGACGGGCACGAGGCGTGGCTGTACAACGTGCACGTGCCCGAGTACAGCCAGGGCACGTGGACCAACCACAGCGCGCGGCGCAAGCGGAAGCTGCTGCTGCACCGCGAGGAGATCGACAAGCTGGAGTCGAAGTCGCAGGAGACGGGTCACACCATCGTGCCCCTCGCCCTGTACTTCAAGGACGGCCGGGCCAAGGTCGAGATCGCGCTGGCGAAGGGCAAGAAGGAGTACGACAAGCGCCAGACGCTCCGCGAGAAGCAGGACCGGCGCGAGGCCGAGCGGGTGATCTCGGCGGTACGGCGCAAGCAGCGGGCGTAGGCCCCCCGAGGGGGCGGGGGAATACGCTGGCATCGACCTGCGTTGGTCACGTACGATGGCACCTGCACCTCACAGCGGGTGCGAGCGCCCCTCGCGGGGCGACGATTGAAAAATCAACATGGGGATGATCGGTTTCGACAGCGGCTGTCGAAGCAGGGGAAGCGTGTCGAGGAAGCGGCCATGATCTCGTAAACCACAGGCCGAAAAAAATAATCGCCAATTCCAAGCGATCCATCTCCCAGGGCGAGCTCGCCCTCGCTGCCTGATCTTCAGGTAGCGAGCAGCGGCTCCCCTACTTAAGGGAGTGTCAGCCCGGGGGTGTTCCCGACCCGGATCCTGGCATCATTTAGGGAACTAAACCTTGATCCCGGTCACGGGGTGAAGAGGGAAACCACACAGTGACTGGGCCCGTCGGAGACTTGTCGGCGTGATCTCCGGGGCCGAGAAAAGCACAGCCGACTGCACACGGAGAAGCCCTGATTCCACACCGTTGGACGCGGGTTCGATTCCCGCCATCTCCACTCATCCCATGTGGGCACAGGCCCCGTCGCTTACGAGCGGCGGGGTCTTTGTCATGCCTGGCCCAGGGACAACGCCAGGGCCACGGCCGCCGCCGTCACCGGGATGCCGTAGCCCGCCGTCGCCGACAGGTGCTCCACCGTCCAGCCGCCGAGCGCGCTGCCGCAGGCGATGCCGCCGAGCAGGCCCGTCACCGCCAGGGTCATGCCCTCGTTCAGCCGGCCCTCCGGGGTGCGGTGCTGGACCAGCGTCATGGTGGTGACCATCGTCGGGGCCGTCGCCATCCCGGCGATCAGCAGCGCACCGGCGACGAGCGGGAGCGAACCGGTGAGGGCGGCCGCGAGCAGCGGCAGGGTCAGCAGCGCGGTCATCGCGGCCACGCACCACGGCAGCCGGGACGCGGCCGGCCCGACGGGCTTCGCGGCGCCGTACAGCAGGCCCGCCGCGCACGAGCCCGCCGCCTGGAGCGCGAGCACGGCACCGGCCGCCGACCGGTGCCCCAGCGCGTCCGCGAACGCCAGGGTGACGACCTCCGTCGAGCCGAACACCGCGCCCATCGCCAGGCAGACCGCGAGCAGCGGCGGCATGCCGGGGGCGCGCAGCGGCGCCTTCCCGGGTATGTGCGCGCGGACGGGCGGCTCCGTCGCACGCCGGGCCGTGAACAGGACCATGCCGGTCAGCAGCAGCACCGCCCCGACGAGCGTGCCCGCCTCCGGGAAGAACGTTCCGCACAGGAAGGCCGCGAGCACCGGGCCCAGCATGAAACACAGCTCGTCCGCGGCCTGCTCGAAGGAGTTGGCGGTGTGCAGGCCCTTCGGGTCACCGGCCAGCAGATGCGCCCAGCGGGCGCGGGACATACCGCCGGTGTTGGGGGTCGTGGCCGTCGCGGCGTAGGAGGCGAACAGGGTCCAGTCGGGGGCGTCGTTGCGGACGCACAGCAGGAGGGCGAGCGAGCCGAGGACGGCGAACACCGTGGCGGGCAGGGCCACCCGGGACTGGCCGTGCCGGTCGACGAGGCGTGCGGTCCACGGCGCGACCACCGCGGTCGCCGCGAGCCCCGTCGCCGTGACGGCACCGGCGAGGGCGTACG
>NZ_MUKA01000437.1 GCF_002150735.1 Streptomyces africanus | reverse complement strand
CACCGCCCGCACCCTGGTCCGGGATCTGCTGCTCCAGGCCGACCGGCTGGATCCGCGGGCGCGGGCCGACCGGGGGCTGGTCACGCTGCTGCCGGGCGAAGAGGTGACCATCGGGGTGCGCGGCTGGAAGACCCCGGACGCGGAGCGTGCCCGTGCGGCCCTGTACTGCGTGGAGCCCACCCGATGACGGCGACGNNGGCGCGGGAGCTGGGCTGGGCACCGAACCTCACGGCGCGGACGCTGGCCGGTTCGCGCGTGGACGTGGTGGGGCTCGCGGTGTGCCGGCCGGCCCGGATGCTCGGGCTCGAACCCTGGTACATGGAGTTCGTCTCGGGCGTGGAGAGCGTCCTGGCCGAGCACTCCTGCTCCCTGCTGCTGAGACTCGTACGGAATCTGGACGAGGAGATCGGGGTCCAGGAGTCGTGGTGGCGGGGGCGGCAGATCGGCGGGTCGATCCTCGTCGACTTCCGGGCCGACGATCCCCGGGCCGGCCTGGTGGAGCGGCTCGGGCTGCCGGTGGTCGCGGTGGGACATCCCTCGCTGACCGGCGGGCTCACCTCGGTGTGGACCGACGACGCGACGGCCGTGACGGAGGCGGTGCGGTATCTGGCCGCGCTGGGGCACCGGCGGATCGCCCGGGTGGGCGGGGCGGCGGCTCTCGGGCACACGGCGATCCGGACGGCGGCGTTCGACGAGGCGGCGGGGGCGCTGGCGCTGGCCGGGGCGTGGCAGGTGGCGACGGACTTCTCCGGGGACGCGGGGGCGCGGGCGACACGCTCCTTGCTGACGGCCGCGCCGCCGGACCGGCCGACGGCGATCGTGTACGACAACGACGTCATGGCGGTGGCGGGGTTGTCGGTGGCGGCGGAGATGGGGCTGCGGGTGCCGGAGGAGGTGTCGCTGCTGGCCTGGGACGACTCGCAGCTGTGCCGGCTGACGCATCCGACGCTGTCCGCGATGAGTCATGACGTGCACGGGTTCGGGGCGGAGGTGGCTCGGACGTTGTTCTCGGTGATCACCGGGGGTGAGGGCGGGACGCATCCTGTGCCTACGCCTGTTCTGGTGCCTCGGGGGTCCACTGCGCCGCCTCGGTGAGCGCCGTACGGGGGTGCGGGTCCGATGTGGCTGGTCGCGCAGTT
>NZ_MUKA01000436.1:648-822 GCF_002150735.1 Streptomyces africanus | reverse complement strand
TGCCGGGCGAGCCGGGCGGGCAGGTCACGCTCTCCGGAAGGGTGGAGGCAGGCGGTGGCGCCGTCCCGCAGGACCGTGGAACTGAAGGTCGCGAGGCTGTGCCGTCCGGTGCGCACGCCCTGCCAGGCACGCAGGATCCGGGCATGGTCGACGTCCCGCATGAGCCCCGAGCGG
>NZ_MUKA01000436.1:0-639 GCF_002150735.1 Streptomyces africanus | reverse complement strand
CCTGGGACTCCGGCCGGCGGAAGCGGGGGACGACGAAGCGGCGCCAGACCTCCCCCCAGCGGCCGAGCCGAGCCACCCCGACCATGATCGCCAGGGCGACGAGCAGCTCGTACCCCTGGTACACCACGAACGTGCCGGTCTCGCCGATGGCACTGTCGGCGCCGCGCCACGCGTCGGGAACGATCAGATCGAACGGCACCCACCACCAGTTGCCGAGGTAGCCGTTCTGCAGCAGCGACCAGATCAGCCATCCCACCAGGAAGGCGATCAGCGCCCCGCTCAGCAGCTGCCGCGTGGGGATCTCCTCCGGCTCCTCCGCCGGCCGCCGCCGGACGCGGCACCGGGTTCGCATGCGTACCCCGCGCCTCCTGCGTCCCGTCGCTGTCCATCGCCCTTGCCCCCTGACCAGCCGCTCCGTCCACCATCAGCGAGCCAATCTAACGCCCTCCCCTGGGGAGTTCACCGCTTACACGGCCGGGGTGTGGGCACCAGCCCACAAGAGCGCCATGTCCACCCCGGACAAGCCGCCTCTTCGACAACGCCCACATGGAGCATGCCCACCCCCCTCCCCCCGGTTCCCGGACCGAAGTCGCAGGAGTTGCAGGCCCGCCGTACCGCCGCGGTCGCGCAGGGTGTGGG
>NZ_MUKA01000435.1 GCF_002150735.1 Streptomyces africanus | reverse complement strand
GGGCGGGGGCGGCCTGGGCGGGGGCGGCCTGGGCCGCCGGCTGAGACGTGGTGGTCCCCGCGGCCCCCGCGGCCGCGGTACCCGCCGGAGCCGAGGCGGCAGCCGCCCCCGGCTTGTAGTCGGCGAAGAAGTCCCACCAGGCTCGGTCTACCGAATTCGGGTCCTGGAGGTACTGCTGATAGATCTCGTCGACGAGCCACTCGTTGGCACCGAACGACGCGGCAGGGTTCTTCCCCGCTTGGTCGGTGTCGGTCGAGATGCTCGAGTTACTGGGGGACTGTGGCGACACGGCGGCAACCGCCCTCTTCCGCTTCACAAGATGATGGACAGCGGGAATCAAGGCTACGCCCCCAGGACGGGGTAGGTCAGGTCGGGCCCGTTCAACGTCGTGCAAGTCACATCTTGAAGTGTGTTTCGGGGCTTGAAATGGCGGGAAACAAACGTGGTTCCGCTTAAAGAGGGAAGGGCGGGGCAAGGCCTCGTGCGCCGACGGCGCGGGCCTGTGCCTGATCACACGTGTCCGTCAGTACGGACACCCGTGGATCTTGTGGCTCCGCTTCGAACTTTACGTCAACTTGGCACAGATGGAAGTCCCGGAAGAGTGACAAGAATCCGGCAACCCCGCTCGGATTCGGCCACTCCGATCCGCCCGCCGTGCAGATCCACCGCCCAGCGCGCGATGGCCAGCCCGAGACCCGTGCCGCCGTCGCTCCCCGGCCCCTGCGGCCGCTTGACGTTGCCGCGGTTGAACCGCTCGAAGACGCGGTGCCACTCGGACTTCGGAATGCCGGGGCCCTCGTCCAGGACCTCCAGCTGCAGCGACTCCGGCAGCGCTCCGCGCCGTGCCTTGACCGTCACACGGCCGTGCGGCGGGCTGTGCTTGACCGCGTTGTCGATGAGGTTGGCCACGACCTGGTGGATGCGCTCCGGGTCGGCGTGCGCGGTCAATTCCGGCGGGTGGACGTCGAGATGCAGATGGACGTCCGTACGGGTGTGACTGCCCGAGCCGGTGGCGATGCCCGCGCGCACGGAGGCGACCATGTTGGCCTCCTTCAGCACGCCGGACAGATACGGCCACACCTCGAACCGCCGCTGTTTCAGCGGTACGACGCCGTTGTCCAGCCGGGACAGGTCCAGCAGCGTCTCCACCAGCCGGCCGAGCCGCTCGGTCTGCTTCAGCGCCGTGCGCATCGTCTCCGGGTCGGCCTGCGTGACGCCGTCGACGATGTTCTCCAGCACCGCGCGCAGTCCCGCGATGGGCGTGCGCAGCTCGTGCGAGACATTGGCCACGAGTTCCTTGCGCTGGCTGTCCTGCGCCTCCAGCTCGTCGGCCATGGCGTTGATCGTCACGGCCAGGTCGCCGAGCTCGTCACGGCGGTTCTCCCGCGTGCGGCGGGTGTAGTCGCCCTGCGAGATGGAACGGGCCACCGCCGTCATCTCGTCCAGCGGCGCGGTGAGTGAATGGGCCACGAACTGCGTAATGAGCAGTGTGGCGATCATCGAGAAGACCGTGATGAAGCGCAGCTCCGTCTTCGTGTGCACCGCGATCACCGACAGGCCCGTGGTGATCAGCACCGAGATGACGACCAGCGCGCCCAGCTTGGTCTTGATCGAGAACGGGCTCACCCCGCCCCAGGGTTCCGGCTCCCGGGGGTTTCTCCGTGCGGCCGGCCCGCCGCTCATGGCGTCGGGGTCTCCAGGGCGTAGCCCACGCCGTGCACCGTGCGGATCCGCTCGGCGCCGATCTTCCGGCGCAGGGCCTTGATGTGGCTGTCTACGGTCCGGGTGCCGGAGGCGTCCGCCCAGTCCCAGACCTCGGCGAGCAGCTGCTCGCGGGAGAGCACCGCGCGCGGGGTGTTCGCCAGGCACACCAGCAGGTCGAACTCGGTCGGCGTGAGGTGAACATCCTCACTCCGGACCCGGACCCGGCGCTGCGCGTGGTCGATCTCCAGCTCGCCGAGGCGCAGGATGCCGCTGCGCGGTGTCGCGGCGGCCAGCGCGGCCCGCTCCACGCGGCGCAGCAGCACGTGCACGCGCGCCGCCAACTCCCGCATCGAGAACGGCTTCGTCATGTAGTCGTCGGCACCGACGCCGAGCCCCACGAGCATGTCGGTCTCGTCGTCGCGCGCGGTGAGCATCAGCACCGGCACCGGCCGGGCGGCCTGCACGCGCCGGCAGACTTCCAGACCGTCGAAGCCGGGCAGCATGATGTCGAGGATCAGCAGGTCGGGCTGCCAGGCCTCGGCCGTGTCGACAGCGGCCGGACCGTCACCCGCTGTTTGCACGAGGAATCCCTCGGCTCGCAGGCGGGTCGCGATGGCGTCCACGATCGTGGCGTCGTCCTCGACGACGAGAACCCGGCGCTGTGCGCCCGGTGTAGCCGTCGCCGAACCGTTGTGGGAGGTGTGTGTCTGCTCCATCGCCCGCCCCTGGGGTGTGCTTTCCGGAATCAGTGGGGTGATTCCTCGGTCTGCGCATGGTTGCGATTGACGCTTGAATGATCGGCGTCAGAGGAGCAGCGTACGGGGAGTCAGCACACCTTTGCTATCCAGGGCTGATGCCGAGGTGCACGACGTCCGGAACGCCCCGGGCAACCGGGATCTCTTCGGTACGCACCTGCTGGAACCCGACATTCCGCAGGGTTTCTTCGAATTCCGGAGAGGGCTGGGCGGACCAGACGGCGAGTACCCCGCCGGGCCTCAACACCCGTACGCAGCTTGCCAGTCCGGCCTCTCCGTACAGGATTTCGTTGCCCTCCGTGACGGTCCAGCCGGGTCCGTTGTCGATGTCGAGGCACAGGGCGTCGTACGTGGCGGATGTCTCATTGACGTAGGCGACGAGATCGGCTTCGACGATGTGCGTGCGCGGGTCGGCGAGGGCCTCGGCGGAGAACGCGGAGAGCGGGCCGTCGAGGTGCCATTCGACGATCGCCCGCTCGCGTTCCACGACCGTGATCCCTCCCCAGCGCGGATCGGCCGCCGCGTGGGCGAGGGAGAAGCCGACGCCGAGTCCGCCGATCAGCACCTCCGGGCGGTCCCGGCCGGTCAGGGCGTCCAGGGCCGCGTCGACCAGCCGCCGCTCCGAGCGGCCGTCGGAGGTGTCCATCAGGAAACAGCCGTTCGCGATGATCTCCAGCCGGTCGCCGTGTCGTCGCAGCACGACCTCGCCGTGCGGACCCTCGCGACGGTCCAGCACGAGGGGGATGTCGTTCGAGGTGGGCATCCGAGCATCCTGGCAGGTGAGGGGTGTCCGGCGCCAAGTATTACGGAGCGGCCGCCAGGGGACGCCGTGCGCCGCTGTCAGGTTGCTGTGAACCGGGTCTCGCGTGACGCCCGTCACAGACAGGAGCCGAAGGTGCGCGAAGGGTGGGACATGACGGAAGGAGCGCCCGCCGTGGACCGCACCGCGCCGGCCGACCAGACGGCCACGCCGACGCCTTCGGGCGCGCCCGTTCCCGACGCGTCGGCGCTGCTGGACGGGGTGCCGCGGCAGCGGGCCGGCGGCCGGGTGCCGTGCGGGACCGCGGGTCCGGATGTACGGGAGCCCGCTGCGGTGGAGGAGCCTCGGCTTCGGGCACCGCGCGTCTGGCGGCTGCTCCCCACCCCCACGGGTACGCCGTTCACGTTCGGGTACGGGATCGTCCTCTGTCTGACCTCGCTGTTCTCCGCGTACGCGGACCCCGCCCTGATGCACGCACTGCTCCAGGGCTCCAGTACGGATGTGGCGCACCTGGTGCGGACGCCGGAGCTGGTGCTGGTCGGCAGTGCGCTGTGGCTGGCGGGCGGAGTGGCCTCCCCGTTCGCGATCGGGTTCGTGCTCGTGCTGACCGCGCTGGAACGGCGGATCGGCGGCCTGCGCACGGCCGGGGTCTTCCTGTTCGGGCACGTCCTCGCGACCCTGGCGACCGAGGTCCCGGTCGGGCTCGCGGTGCTGGCCGGGCAGCTCCCCCAGAGTTCGCTGCACCGCCTCGACTACGGCGTCAGCTTCGGCGTCGCCGCCGGCACCGGCGCCCTGGCCGGGCTGCTGCCGCTCTGGCTGCGGGTGCCGCTGCTGGCCGGCTTCGGCGGGATGCTGCTCCAGGACCTGCTCGCCCTCACCGACCCGTTGACGAACTGGGGGCATCTGATCGCCCTGGCCATCGGTGTCGCGACCTGGCCGGTGCTCCGGCGGTGGCGTGTCGGGCGCACCGCCTCGCCCGGACCGGCCCGGGATTAAGGAGAGGCCGTTCAGGTCCGCGGGTCGTGTCTCGCACTGGTGAGCAGGGCCGCCACCTCCCAGCCCAGCGCCTCGTACAGCCCTCGCCCCGCGGGAGTGCCGGCGAGCACACCGGTGTGTGCCCCCTGCTGTACGGCGGCGCTCTGCAATGTCCGCATGACGAGGCTGCCGAGTCCCTTGCGGCGATGCTCGGGGGCCGTCTCGATCTGGTCGGCGACGGCGGTGGCGCCCGTCGGCGCGATCTGCCCGCGCGCCGCCAGGGAACCGTCCGGCGCGGCCACCATCACGCGCGTCACCCCACAGCGCGACCAGCTGCGCAGCCGGTAGCCGTCGGGCACGTCCGGAGCGTGCCCCGCGGTCAACGGGACCGTCATCAGGTAGCCGGGCTCGGGGTCGATCCACCAGGTGTCGTCCAGCCAGCCGGCGACCACCGACGGGTCCCGGAACGCCTTCAGCCACACCCCGGCACCGGTCACCGCGCCGGCCACCTTGCGGACGGCCGTCTCGTCGAGGTCGTCGCCGGTCGCGCCGAACACATGCCGTGTGACGTGGCCGTTCGCCCCCACGTCGATCGTGCAGCCCCACGGCTCCTGCACGGGCGGAGCGGCCCCGCGCGACACGATCCACCCGTCCACCCACGCCTGCACGGTCCTGTCCACGCCACCCCTAGGTAATAGGCGATCGCCATTGTGGCCTGTTACGCCGCCGACTCTACGGGCCCGGTCGCTCCTGGCGGCACGGTCGATCGCTCACAGCGAACGGCGGGTGGGGAACATCCGGCGGCCCCCGTGCATTGAGTCGGCATAGCTCAACTTGACTGCCGAAGGGGAGATCATGGCTTCGACGTCCACACCGCTCACCCTGCCCGTGCTGCCGCTCGACGACGAGGTCGTCCTGCCCGGGATGGTGGTCCCGCTGGACCTGAGCGACTCCGAGGTCCGTGCCGCGGTGGAGGCCGCCCAGGCCGCTGCTCGGACAACACCCGGAAAGCCCCGGGTACTCCTGGTGCCACGCATCGACGGCACATACGCCGGCACCGGTGTCCTCGGCACCGTCGAGCAGGTGGGCCGGCTGGCCGACGGCGACCCGGGCGCGCTGATCCGCGGCCGGGGCCGGGTGAGGATCGGTGCGGGGACCACGGGTCCCGGCGCGGCCCTCTGGGTCGAGGGCACCCGCGTCGACGAGTCCGTCCCGGAGCCGCTGCCCGGGCAGGTCGCCGAACTGGTCAAGGAGTACAAGGCCCTCGCCACCGCCTGGCTGCGCAAGCGCGGCGCCTGGCAGGTCGTCGACCGGGTCCAGGCCATCGACGACGTCTCGGCGCTCGCCGACAACTCCGGCTACTCGCCGTTCCTGACCACCGACCAGAAGGTCGAGCTGCTGGAGACCGCCGACCCGGTGGCCCGCCTCAAGCTCGCCACCCAGCAGCTGCGCGACCACCTCGCCGAGCAGGACGTGGCCGAGTCCATCGCCAAGGACGTCCAGGAAGGCGTCGACAAGCAGCAGCGCGAGTTCCTGCTGCGGCGCCAGCTGGAAGCGGTCCGCAAGGAGCTGCGCGAGCTGAACGGCGAGCAGGAGGGCGAGGAGTCCGACGACTACCGCTCCCGGGTGGAGGCCGCCGACCTGCCCGAGAAGGTCCGGGAGGCCGCGCTCAAGGAGGTCGACAAGCTGGAGCGGTCCTCCGACCAGTCGCCCGAGGGCTCCTGGATCCGCACCTGGCTCGACACGGTCCTGGAGATGCCGTGGAACGAGCGCACCGAGGACGCGTACGACATCCAGGGCGCCCAGGCCGTCCTCGACGCCGAGCACTCCGGCCTTCAGGACGTGAAGGAGCGCATCACCGAATACCTGGCGGTGCGCAAGCGGCGTACCGAACGGGGGCTGGGCGTGGTCGGCGGGCGGCGCGGCGGTGCCGTGCTCGCGCTCGTGGGGCCGCCCGGCGTCGGCAAGACCAGCCTGGGCGAGTCCGTCGCCCACGCCATGGGGCGCAAGTTCGTGCGCGTCGCCCTCGGCGGCGTCCGTGACGAGGCCGAGATCCGCGGCCACCGGCGTACGTACGTCGGTGCCCTGCCCGGCCGGGTCGTCCGCGCCATCAAGGAGGCCGGGTCGATGAACCCGGTCGTGCTCCTCGACGAGATCGACAAGGTGGGCTCGGACTTCCGGGGCGACCCGGCCGCGGCCCTGCTCGAAGTGCTCGACCCGGCGCAGAACCACACCTTCCGGGACCACTACCTGGAGGTCGAGCTGGACCTGTCGGACGTGGTCTTCCTCGCGACCGCCAACGTCCTGGAGGCGATCCCGGAGGCGCTGGCCGACCGGATGGAGATCGTCCGGCTGGACGGCTACACCGAGGACGAGAAGGTCGTCATCGCCCGCGACCACCTGCTGCCGCGCCAGCTGGAGCGGGCCGGGCTCGAGAAGGAGGAGGTGGCCATCGACGAGGGCGCGCTGCGCAAGCTCGCCGGTGAGTACACGCGCGAGGCGGGCGTGCGCAACCTGGAGCGGTCGATCGCACGGCTGCTGCGCAAGGTCGCGGCCCTGCACGAACTGGGCGAGCGGGAGCTGCCGTTCACCGTCCGGGACGAGGATCTGCGCTCGCTGATCGGACGGCCGCACCACGTGCCCGAGTCCGCCCAGGACCCGGCCGAGCGCCGGACGTCCGTGCCGGGCGTGGCGACGGGCCTCGCGGTGACGGGCGCCGGGGGTGACGTGCTGTACGTCGAGGCGTCGCTGGCCGACCCGGAGACGGGCGCGGCCGGGCTGACCCTGACCGGTCAGCTGGGGGACGTGATGAAGGAGTCCGCGCAGATCGCGCTGAGCTTCCTGCGCTCCCGCGGTGCCGAGCTGGAACTGCCGGTGGGTGATCTGAAGGACCGGGGCGTGCACATCCACTTCCCGGCGGGCGCGGTCCCCAAGGACGGCCCCAGCGCCGGCGTCACCATGACCACGGCCCTCGCCTCGCTCCTGTCCGGCCGTCTGGTCCGCACGGACGTGGCGATGACCGGCGAGGTCTCGCTGACCGGCCGGGTCCTGCCGATCGGCGGCGTGAAGCAGAAGCTGCTGGCCGCCCACCGCGCCGGGGTCACCACCGTGATCATCCCCAAGCGCAACGAGCCCGATCTGGACGACGTCCCGGCGGAGGTGCTGGACAAGCTCGACGTCCACGCCGTCACCGACGTCCGCCAGGTCCTCGAGCTGGCGCTGGCGCCCGCCACCGCGGACGCGGCGCCGGAGGTTCCGGTGGCCGCGTGACGGAGGTCATCGGATGAGGGAAGGCCCGGGTCCCGTGAGGGAGGCCCGGGCCTTCACCCTGTGGTGGCCCTGTGGACGCGCCCCCCGTGACCTGCGGAATACTTGCCGAACTGCGGCGATGGCCGCACGTGGCGGAACATTGCAGGTACCGGGCGACAACCGAGGCAGGGCTCACGTGCACGAGGACGGCAACGACGACGGACACCGGGACGCCTCCCTGGCGGGAACCGGTGTGGATCAGACTGCCTTTCTGGCGCTGGAGCGGGAGCTGACCGTGCTGCTGCGGCGGGCCCGGGCCAACCAGGGCGAGATGGCCCGGGAGGTCCACCCCGACCTGGAGCCGTCCGCGTACGGCCTGCTCGTCCGGCTGGACGAGTACGGCAAGCAGCGGGCCACCGAGCTCGCCGCCTACATCGGCGTCGGCAAGGCCACGATGTCCCGCCAGCTGCGCGCCCTGGAGGACCTGGGCCTGATCGACCGCGAGCCCGACCCCGCCGACGGACGCGCCTGGCTGGTCGCCCTCACCCAGGAGGGGCAGGACCGGGTCCGCCGGGTGCGCGAGGCCCGCCGCGCCCGCTACGCCGGCCGCCTGGCCGACTGGGACACCCGCGAGGTGACGGAACTGGCCCGGCTGCTGCACCAGCTCAACCGCGGCATGGAGAAGTAGGACGCGGTCCCGCCTGTTCAGAGCTCGGCGTACACGACCGTCGCGTCGTCGTGCGTCTTGCTGCGGCCCAGGAACGATCTGGCCGAATCCGCCCGCTCCAGTGTTCGCACCCGGTCCACCAGCGCCTGCGGTCCCTCCTTGCGCAGGAGGCGGAAGCAGTCCGTCCAGTCGCCCTCCGCGAACCGCTCCACCCAGCGGGCGGCGCCGTCCGTCAGGGCGGCCAGGGCGCGGACCTCGCGCCGGGGCAGAGTGCCGGTCACCGCTCGCCGGGCCACCGAGGGATCGGCCGCCGCCGTGAAGAAGCCGCCCTCCTTGTTGCGGAGCGTGGAGTCCACCAGCGCGTCCGTGGCCAGGGCGGAGCGGGGGAGAAGGGCCAGCCGGTCGTCGAGGAAGGGCGTGACCACACCGTCCGGGGACTCCACGAGGAGAGCCGAGTCCGACAGGACCAGGTACTCCACCGCCCGGGGGGACCAGCGGGCCATGACCACCGTGGCCTGAGGAGTGCGGGGGTGAGAAAGGTCACAGGTTGAGGCGTGTGCCTCGGCGGTACGCGCGATGGCGCGGGACAAGGCGTCGACCAGGGGAACATCCAGGAGTGAAACGGACAGTTCGGTCAGGGCTCCGCCGAGGCGCGCGGTGAACCAGGGGACGGAATGCAGACAGCCCGTCCCGCCCTTCGGGGGTGTGACCCCGTCCAGGACGACGACCGAACCGCCCTGTCCGGAGGCCGGTAGTCCGACACTGGCGAAGTCCTCGTTGGGGCGATCCGCGTCTCCCGGCTCCGAGGCGAGTTCCGTACGCATCCAGCCAGTCTGCACGAGCCCTTCACAAGGTCCGCAAAACGCTGCCAATGGTTGCCGGATCGGTGCAGTCAAGCAGGTCAGACGCCCCGTTTGGGCTGGAATGCTTTGTTCCGGGAAGGCGTGGTGGCGAATACTGCCACCGCCCGCGCACGGCGTCCAACCGGCCCGCCGCGCAAGGCCGCTGCAAGGGCCAGCGGAACTTGCCCGCCAACTCCCCTCCGGGGTTCACTCCTTCGGGTGGCGGGTCAGGTGATGCACGTGCGCTGCCCACCGGCGCTGGGAGGGTCGGGAAGTGTACCTGGAGTACGCACCAGTTGACGGAGCGTCATCCGGGCCCATGAGTTCACGAGTCAGGAATGCGAGCACCGGTGCAGAAGTCGCGGCCTCGTCGTACAGGCAAGCAGACGACCCCCGTTCAGGGCGCTGAGCCGACGCCCCCCACCGGCAAGGGCCGCCCCACGCATGTGCGCAACAGGCTCATCGTCGCCGTCGCCGTGGTCGCCGCGGCCATCGCCGGTGCGGGCACCCCGTCCGTCCTCGCCGCCTCCGGGCAACTCCACGACTCGCAGGAGCTCGTGACGCTCGCCGGGCAGACGCAGGACGCCCTCGCCCTCGCGCACTCCCTCGCCGACGAACGCGACGACGTCACCTCCTACATCGCGGCCGGCCGCCCCAAGTCCAAGGCGCCCTCCGAGCAGCGCAGCGCCCGCGTGGACCGGCAGGTCGAGGAGCTGCGGGGCGACACCGACACGCCCGCCTCGCTGCGCTCCGACCTCGACGAGATCGCGGCCGTGCGCCGGGCGGCGCTCACCGGCAAGAGCAGCGCCCTCGAAGCGCACCAGGCGTACTCCGCCGCCATCACCGAACTCCACCGGCTCGCCGAGCAGCTGGCGCAGCAGACGCCGCCGCGCGCGGGCTCCGGCGGCCAGGCCCTGGCCGAACTGGACTCCGCCGTCCAGCAGGCCGCCGCGGCCCGGGGGCTGCTGCTCGCCGCCCTCAGCGTGCCGCGCGGCACCGAGACGGCCATCGACCCGGTCACCGGCCTGCCGACCGAGACCTCCTCGGACGCCGACACCCGGCAGCGCGACGCCCTGAGCGCCGCCGCCCAGCAGGCCCGGCTGCGCTCCGACGCGGCCCTGGCCGATTTCCGCGACACCGCGCCCAAGGCGTCCCGCACCTCCTTCGACAACACGGTCACCGGCACCGAGGTCAACTCCGCCGAGAAGTACCTCGCCACGCTCACCGACCAGCCGACCCTCTCCAGTGGCGAACGCTCCACCAACGCCCGGAAGGTGGACGCGGCCCTCTCCGCCCGCGTCGACCTGATGCGCGGCGTGGAGTCCGCCCTCTACGACCGCCGCACCAAGGACCTGGAGGTGCTGCGCGACGACGACGTCACCGCGCTGGAGATCCGCATCGCCGTCCTCGGCGCCCTGATGCTGCTCGCCGTCGGCGTCGCCACGGGCATGGCCCGCAGCCTCACACGCCCCCTCGCGGTCCTGCGCCTGGGCTCGAAGCGGCTGGCCGAGGCGGAGGTGCCGACGGCCGAGGAACCCGTCAAGTACACCGGCCGCAACGACGAGTTCGCCCAGGTCGTCCGCTCCGTCAACGCCCTGCACGCGCACGCCGTCACCCTCACCGAGCGGATCTCCACGCTGGAGTCCGACCGCAAGCACCTCGTCGGCCAGCGCCAGAAGATGGCCGACGCGCGCGAGGAACTGCGCGGCGAACTCGCCGAGTCCGCCGCCCAGCTGGAGCGGCTGCGCACGGCCATCGGCGGTACGTTCGTCAACCTCGCGCTGCGCACCCTCGGCCTGGTCGAGCGGCAACTGGCCGTCATCGAGAACCTGGAGGAGCGCGAACAGGACCCGGACCGCCTCGCCACGCTGTTCAAGCTCGACCACTTCGCCACGGTCATGCGCCGGCACAGCGAGAACCTCCTCGTCCTCGCCGGCACCGAGCACGTCCAGCACGCCGCCGGGCCCGTGCCGCTCGTGGACGTCGTCCGCGCGGCGGTCAGCGAGATCGAGCGGTACGAGCGGGTCCGGATCGCCGCGCTGCCGCCGCACGCGCACATCGCCGGGTTCGCCGCGGACGACCTGTCCCACCTGCTGGCCGAACTCCTGGAGAACGCCACCTCGTTCTCGCCGCCCGACCTGCCCGTCGAGATCTCCGGCTGGCTGCTGGAGAACGGCGAGGTCATGCTCTCCGTCCAGGACGAGGGCATCGGCATGGCCGAGGACCGGCTGGAGCGCCTGAACGCCCGGCTCGCCGACTTCGACCCGGAGGCGCCGTACGACCAGGAGGGCGAGGACGGTCTCGGCCTCGGCCTGTACGTCGTGGCCCGCCTCGCCCACCGGCACGGTGTGCGCGTGCAGCTGCGCGAGCAGAAGCAGGGCGGTGTCGCGGCGGTCGTCGTCCTGCCCCGCACCCTGCTGGCGGCGGCCCCGGCGGTGGCCGTCCCGGCGTCCGGCCCGCTCTCCGGCACCGGCCACACGGTCGCGTTCCCCGGCGCCGACGCCGAGGCCAACTCCAACGTCCTGCACGGCCGCGCGAGCGGCGGGGACCCGCTGGTGGCCCTGGCGGAGAAGGCGGTGCAGCGCGAGGAGGCGGCGGCGGAGTCGGCCGTACCCGCGGAAACCCCCGCCGAGACCACGATGGTGCTGGCCCCGATCCCTCAGGACGAGCCGGCCCCGGACCACGCACCCGCGGCCGCCGACGACGAAACCCGCACGGGGGGTGCGGGTGGGAACGGCATCGCCGAGGCCGAATCCGAGGCGGAACACGAACGCGCGCCTGACGACCAAGAGGACCGCGTCACCGACAAGGGCCTCCCCAAGCGCACGCCGAAGATCACCACTCCGGCCACCGCACCGCGCCAGCGCGGCGGCTCCGTCGACGCCGAAGCCCTCCGCCGCCGCCTCGGCGGCTTCCGGCAGGGCGCCCAGGCCGGCTACCGCGAGGTGGAGGCCGAGATCGCCGAGAAGACGGCCTCGCACAAGCGGCCGGACACCGGCGCGTCAGAACCAGCTGAATCCGAAGAAGCCACGGGGGGCACAGTCGAGGAGGCAAGCAGTTGACCGCTCCCAGTACCTTCGGACTGATCGGACTGAGCAGTGAGGCCCGCAACCTGCACTGGCTGCTGACCAACCTGGTCGAGGAGGTACCCGGCATCGTCTCGGTCGCGGTCGTCTCGTCCGACGGACTGCTCCTGCTGTCCTCCGACGACCACCGCAACCAGCAGGCCCGTCAGGCCCTCCAGGGCCGCGGGACCAAGAAGACCGGCCCGCGCGGCTCCGCCGCCGACCTGGCCACCATCGTCTCCGGCATCGGCAGCCTCACCGTCGGCGCCGCCAAGCTGATGGACTTCGGCGGGGTCCGGCACACGATGGTCGCGATGGACGAGGGCAGCCTGTTCGTGATGTCCATCAGCGACGGCTCGCTGCTCGGCGTCCACGGCTCCGCGGACTGCGACATGAGCGTGGTCGCGTACCACATGGCCCTGTTCGTGGGCCGCGCCGGTCACGTCCTGACGCCCGAACTCCGCAGCGAACTGCGGAAATCCCTGGAGGATTCCCAGACGACGGGGAGTGCCCGATGAGCAGTACGCCGAAACAGCACCTCCCGGTCCGCGGCGGTGACCGCAAACCCGCCCGGGTCCGCCCCTACTCGCTCACCGGCGGCCGTACCCGCTTCGGTCACGTCCTGCTGGTGGAGACGTTCGTGGCGAGCACGGCCGCGCTGGACGCCCCGGAGGAGCGCAAGGAACTGACGAACGGCCACCTCTCCACCCGCGTGATGCCGGAGCTGCGGGCCATCGTCGAACTGTGCCGCCGGATGCGTACGGTGGCCGAGATCGCCGCGCTGCTGAAGATGCCGCTCGGCGTGGTCCGCGTGCTCCTCAGCGACCTCGCGGACCAGGGAAAGATCCGTGTGTACGGGACGGGAACCGGCCATGGCACGGGCCGCCCGGACCGAGCTCTGCTGGAAAGGGTGCTGAGTGGACTCCGTCGTCTCTGACGCCGCTCACGGCGTCGCTGGTACATCCCCGTTCGCCCAGCCCGGCGAGAGCATGCACGCCTGGGAGACGGACCGCACCCGCGCCCCCATCGCGACGAAGATCGTGGTGGCGGGAGGCTTCGGCGTGGGCAAGACCACACTGGTCACCGCCGTCTCGGAGATCACGCCCCTGCAGACCGAGGCGCTGATGACCGAGGCGAGCGAGGCCACCGACGACCTCACCGCCACGCCGGGCAAGACCACCACCACCGTCGCCATGGACTTCGGGCGCATCACGCTCGACGACGACCTGGTGCTCTACCTGTTCGGCACGCCGGGCCAGCAGCGGTTCTGGTTCATGTGGGACGACATCGTGCGCGGCGCGATCGGTGCCGTCGTCCTGGCCGACACGCGCCGTCTGAAGGACTGCTTCCCGGTCCTGGACTACTTCGAGAGCTCCGGACTGCCCTACGTGGTCGCGGTCAACCACTTCGACGGCAGCGAGCTGTTCGAGCCGGAGGATGTGCGGGAGGCCTTGACCATCCCGCAACACATACCTGTCATGATCATGGACGCGCGTCGCCGGATCTCCGTGATCGAGACCCTCCTGGCCCTGGTGGGCCACGCGCTCGACGAAACCCCCGAGTAGAGGACAGCCCCGCATGCGGAAGATACTCGTCGTCGGAGCCGGTCAGTCCGGGCTCCAGATCGCTCTCGGCCTCCAGTCGCAGGGGTACGAGGTCACCCTGATGTCCAACCGGACGGCGGACGAGATCCGTACCGGCCGGGTCATGTCGACGCAGTGCATGTTCCACACGGCCCTGCAGCACGAACGCGATCTCCAGCTGAACTTCTGGGAGTCCCAGGCCCCGAAGATCGAAGGACTCGGTGTCTCGGTCGCCGCCCCCGGCTCCTGGGCCGAGGGTCCCGCGGCCCGTGCGATCGACTGGCTGGGCAGGCTCGACGGGTACGCCCAGTCGATCGACCAGCGGGTGAAGATGGCCGGCTGGATGGAGACGTTCGCCCAGCGCGGCGGGCAGCTCGTCATCCACGGCGCGGCCGTCGGCGACCTCGACTACTTCGCCCGCACGTACGACCTGGTGCTCGTCGCGGCCGGCAAGGGCGAGCTGGTGCAGATGTTCGCCCGGGACCCGGAGCGTTCCCCCTACAGCGAGCCGCAGCGCGCGCTGGCCGTGTCGTACGTCCACGGCCTGGGCCCGCGCCCCGAGCACCCCGACACCGAAGGGGTCCGCTGCAACCTCGTGCCGGGCGTCGGCGAACTGTTCGTCATGCCCTGCCTGACCACCTCCGGCCGCGCCGACATCCTGTTCTGGGAGGGCATACCCGGCGGCCCGCTCGACGTCTTCAACGGCGTCAAGGATCCGGCGGAGCACCTCTCCCTGACCCTGGAACTCATGGAGCGGTACGTCCCCTGGGAGTACGCGCGGGCCACCAAGGTCGAACTGACCGACGCCGGCGGCACACTGGCCGGCCGCTACGCCCCCACCGTCCGCAACCCCGTCGGCCGCCTCCCCGGCGGCGGGCTCGTGCTGGGTGTGGCGGACGTCGTCGTGGCGAACGACCCGATCACCGGCCAGGGCTCCAACTCCGCGTCGAAGTGCGCGGCCGCCTACCTCTCCTCGATCGTCGAGCGCGGCGACAAGCCGTTCGACGAGGAGTGGATGCGGGCCACCTTCGACCGCTACTGGGCCACCGCGCAGCACGTCACCAAGTGGACCAACGCGATGCTCGCGCCGCCGCCGGAGCACATCCTGAACCTGATCGGCGCCGCCGGTGAGCTCCAGCCCGTCGCCGACCGGTTCGCCAACGGCTTCAACGACCCGGCCGACTTCGAGAACTTCTTCTACGACCCGGAGAAGACGCAGGCCTACCTGGTCGAGGTGTCCGGCGCGGGCGCCGCGTAGTCCGTCTTGTCGGCGGTGTCGGCGGTGTCGGCGGTGCCGGTGCCGGGGGTGTCGGCGCTGTTCGCGTGGTCCGGATAGCCCTCGTATCCCTCGTCCGACCCGGCCGTCGCCCCCTCGGGGAGCTCCGGCGGCTCGTAGCGCCGCAGGGGCTTCCCGTCCGGGTCCGGGCGTACGGCGCCCAGGACCGGGTTCGCCGCGATCGGTGACACCTTCACCTTCGCGCCCGGCCGGGGCGCCTGTACGACCATGCCATCGCCGAGGTACAGCGCCACGTGCGTGGCCTCCGGGAAGTACACGACCAGATCCCCCGGGCGCAGCTCCGGGAGCGGGATCCGCTTCAGCCGCTTCCACTGCTCCTGGCTGGTCCGGGGGATGGGCGTACCGGCCGCCGCCCAGGCCTGCGAGGTCAGGCCCGAGCAGTCGTACGACGTGGGGCCCTCCGCGCCCCACTCGTAGGGTTTGCCGAGCTGCCGCACGGCGTGGCGCAGGGCGCGGTCGCCGTCGGCAGACGGTTTGCGGATGCCGCTGCCGTTGCCGGTGTTCTTTTCAATGTTCTTGCCGGTGTTCTTGCCGTCGTCGCCGTTGGTGACGCTGCTGAGCGCGCCGGACGCGATGAACTTCTGCTGCGCCTTGGCGACGCCCTTCCTCTCGAACTCGGCCAGGGCGGTGAGCTGGTCGCGGCTGAGGGAGGCGAGCAGTTCCTCGACGTCGTGGAGCCGCTCGCGGACCTCGTCCCGTTCCTTCTTCCGCCGCTCGGTGAGGGCGAGCTGATCGTCGAGGGCCTTGCGGGCCTTGCGGGCCAGGTCCCGGGCCTTGCGCTCGTCACCGGTCAGCCGGCCGACGGTGCCGGCCCGTTCCCGGGCCAGCCGGCCGATCACACGGCCCTGGTCGATCGCATGCTGCGGATCGCGGGCCAGGAGCAGGCGTACGTACGGGGAGATGTCGGTGCTGCTCTGGTACTGCTGCCGGGCCAGCCGGCCGGCCGCGCCCCGGCTGTCGTGCAGGGAGAGCCGGGTGCGGGCGAGGGCCCGGTCCAGGCGGTCGGTCTCGGCGCGCTGCTTCTTCAGTTTCTCCTCGGTGGCGTTGTAGGCCTCGGTGGCCTGTTCCGCCTTCCGGTACAGCTGCTGAAGGTTCGTCAGGAGGCCGGAGACGGCGGCGGCGGACTGTGGTTGGTCTTGCCCGAGGTCGGATTCCGGTTCCGGGGCCGCCGTGGCAGGGGCGGGAGCGAGGACGGTCGTCGCTGCCACCGCGGCCGTGCAGACCAGGCGCAGAAGGCTTCCTGACATGCCATCACCTCCGTTGCGGGGCGGCCTGTTCGCCGCCGGACACCGTGAGGATCAGGCGTGTGCGCGCGTCGCGCGCGGTGGGTGTGCGCGGTTCGGCGCAACGGGGTCACCCGTCGGCGTCGTCCCGCTTGCCGGGCGGCGTGGCGTCTGGCTTCGACCAGGGCCAGTTGAGCCGGCGGGCCGGTGCGCCCTCGGGGGCGTACGCGTACTTCCAGCGGTGGGTCAGTCCGACTCCGCCCCGGCTCCGGGGCACGCGGCGATAGACCAGGACGGTGGGCGGGCCGCCGTCCGGGGCCGGGACGGGGATGCGGTACGTCTTGGGCGGGTGGCCGGTGATGCCGAGCAGCACGGGCAGGACCCGGCCGTCCATGGGGCCGCCCTCGAAGGGGGTGTCTTCGCTCTTCACGGGATCAGTGTCAGACATCCTCGGCGATGGCCAGGACCAGGGCGTCGGTCTGCGGGTCGCGGCGGGCGGTCACCGTCAGCATGGCGACGAACTGCTCGACGAGCCAGTCCCGCAGTTCCTCGGCGGGGGGCTGCTTGTCCTCGTCGAGCCAGATGAGCGACGACGCCTCGACGGCGGTGATCCACATCCGGACGGTCATCCGCAGGCGCGGGCCGGGGTCGGTGACCTCCAGGTGCCGGAAGATGTGCTCGGCGGCGGCGCGGCGTACGCCGTCGACGATGGCCGTCGTACGTGAGGTCTCGACGACGCTGCCGCCCTGGAGGAGGGCGCTGAAGCCGGCGTCGTGCTCGTCGACGAAGGCCAGGTAGCGGTCCAGGGCGCGGGACAGGCGGGGGAGCGGGGGGCCCTCGCGGGGTTCGTCGAAGCAGTGCTGGAGCTCGTCGGCGGCGGAGCGCAGGGCGGCCTCGTACAGCTGCTGCTTGCCGCCCGGGAAGTACCGGTAGACCAGGGGCCGTGACACCCCGGCCGCCTCCGCCACGTCGTCCAGGGAGACGTCCTCGGGGGCGCGGTGCGCGAAGAGGCCCAGCGCGGCGGTGAGGAGCTGGCTGCGGCGTTCCTCGACGCTGAGGCGCCGGTAGGCGGGGGTGGGGGCGGCTGGTGTCATGACCGGCAGCGTAAACCTCCGGTGGTTGGGCCGGGTGCCTGCGGCGGCCTGTGGCTGCTTCGGTGGGGGTGCGCGT
>NZ_MUKA01000434.1:657-869 GCF_002150735.1 Streptomyces africanus | reverse complement strand
GCGCGTCCCGGTCCGCGTGCCGGGACGCGCCCGCCAGCCGCCCGGCCAGCACGAGCACCGAGTAGGCCACGAAGAGCACCCACGCCCCGGCGACCGTACGGGAGGTGGAGAGCCGGTTGTCCTCACCGATGACGGGCGCCAGCGCACCGCCCTTCGCCCGGTGGAACCACGACGCCGCCGTCAGCGCCCCGGCGACCACCAGCGCGGCGGCC
>NZ_MUKA01000434.1:0-570 GCF_002150735.1 Streptomyces africanus | reverse complement strand
CCCGGCGCACCTCCCCGCACGCCGCCGTGGTCGCCCGCATACCCACCGGCATACGCATCCCCGGCCCCACCGGTGTACCGACCCGCGTACCCACCCGCGTCCGCACCGCCCTGCCCCGTCTCGCGCACCGTCACGCCCGACGCCCGCCTTCCCGCGACCCAACCACCGTCGGTCTTCCGGACCCCGGAAACACCGCTGTACAACTCCCGTGCGACGACAGCGGATTATCCCTTCACCACCTGGTCCGCGTCCGCCCTGTCTGGTCAGCACGGGTGAAGTTCGGCGCGCCGTGTTGACCCGGCTGCGAGAATTCCCTTATGGCCGAGATCATCCAGCGTGACGGGGCCTGGGCCTTCGACGGCANNCGTGCCGCTGGAGGCGGTCTCGGGCGTCGTCCTCGAACCGGAACGCAAGCGCGGACGGCTCCGGTTGCGGCTGCGGGAGGGCGCCGATCCGCTGCTCCAGGCGACCGGGGGGCGGCTGCCGGACGCGGCCGATCCGTACCGGCTGGCGGTGGAGGTCGACCGGACGGGGGTCGCCGAGTACGTCGCCGAGGAGATCCGCCGCGCG
>NZ_MUKA01000433.1 GCF_002150735.1 Streptomyces africanus | reverse complement strand
CGGGCGATCGCCCGCCTCGTCGGTGAGGGCCGCGACCGTGGACCGCGCCCACCGCACCGCCTCCTCGGGATCACGGCGCAGCGCCGCGGCGTCGGTGAGCACGATGCCCGCGACCAGGGTGGCCATCCAGTCGAAGGGCCCCTCCAGCAGGGCACGCGCCCGGTCGGCGGCCGTCAAGTCGCCCCGCGCCAAGGCGACGTTCAGCGCCGGACCGACCGTGTACCCGCCGGCGGCCGGCAGCACCTCGGCATCGGCCGCCGCCGCCCGCACACACTCGTCCCAGCGGCCCAGCACCTGCAGCACCAGCAGCCGCAGGTACCGCATCTCCAGCGGATACGGGGACGACAGCAGCCCGGCGCGCCGCGCCCGGTCCAGGCCCTCCGTCAGCCAGGGCACGCACTCCGCCAGCTCACCCAGCTCGTAACAGCCCATGGCCAGGTTGAACAGGGCGCGCAGCTCCACGGCCGCATTGCCCGAACTCCGCGCCAGCTCCCGGGCCTTCAGCAGCCGCTCCCGGCCCTCGGCGCCGCGCCGCCCGTCTCCGTCGAAGACGGCCAGGGAGATCAGCAGGTCCGCCTGGGCGTCGGTCACCCGCAGCTCCTCGGCCGCGCGCAGGGCCCGCCGGGCGACCCGCAGCGCGGTCTCGCTCTCCCCGACGTGGCGTGCGGCCATGGCATGCGTGGACGCCGCCCACACCCAGGTGGGCGACGGAGGGTCCTCGGGGATCATCGCCAGGGCCTCGCTGCTGTAGGCGAACGCCGCCGTCAGGCTGTCCACGCTCAGCAGGTTCCCGGCGAGGGTGTAGCGGACCCGGGCGGCGAGTTCGGAGTCGGCGTCCTGGCCGAGCTCCGCCAGCGCGGACCGCGAGAGGGAGACCGCCCGGTGCACATCCCCGGCGTGCGCGGCCGCCGCCGAGGCCCGCAACGTCAGCGTCACCCGGTCGACGCCTGTGCCCTTGGGCCGTGCCTCGGCACCCACCGCCGGCCACAGATCGAGGGCCGCTTCCAGATGCCGGTGCTCCTCGGCCGGCGCACCGACCCGCTGGGCATGATCGGCGGCCTCCAGGGAGGCGGCCAGCGCCTCGGCGAGGTCGTGGCTCTCCCGGTAGTGGTGGGCACGCTCGGCGGCGCTCTCCGCGGCCCGGCCCTGCGCGGCGAGCAGCCGGGCGAACGCGCCGTGCAGCCGCGCCCGCTCCCCGGGGAGCAGATCGGCGTAGACGGCCTCACGGGCCAGGGCGTGCCGGAAGGAGTAGGTGTCGTCGGCCCCGGCGACCAGCAACTGCCGCCCCACCGCCTCCCGCAGCGCCGACTCCAGCTCCTCCTCGGGCAGCCCGACCGCCTGCCGCAGCAGCTCGTGCTCCACCCGGCGCCCGGCGACGGCCGCGGTCCGCAGCACCTGCTGCGCGGTGTCGGACAGCTGCTCGAAACGGATCAGCAGCACCTCGGCCAGTCCGCTGGGCACCCCGCCGGACTCCGTGTCCGTCGCCGCGAGCAGCTCCTCCGCGTAGAAGGCGTTCCCCTCGGCCCGCTCCACGATCCGCCGCACCGTGGCGTCCGCCAGCGGACGCCGTTCGAGGTGGCGCACCAGCCGGGCCACGTCGGAGTCGCCCAGCGGCCGCAGCTCCAGCCGCTCCACGGCGGGCAGCCGTATCAGCTCCGCCAGGAGCGGCCGCAGCGGGTGGCGGCGGTGCAGGTCGTCCGCCCGGTACGAGGCGAACACCGCCAGCCGGTGCCGCAGAACACCCCGGGCGAGCAGGAACCGCAGCAGATCCCGTGACGACTGGTCGGCCCAGTGCAGATCCTCCAGCACGAGCAGCAGTGGCGCTGTGTCCGCCACCTCGGCCAGCAGCCCCGCCATCCCCTCGAACAGCCGCAACCGCCCGTCGACGTCCCGCGCGGAGCCGGTCCCGGCCCCCAGCAGCCGCTCGACCACGGGATGAGCGGCCAGGGCGGCGGCGAACCGCTCGTCGGCGGCGAGCATGCCCAGGATCTCGGTGAAGGGCAGATAGGGCAGCCCGACGTCACCGAGATCCACGCAGTGTCCGGTGACCACGGTCATGCCGGCGTCAGCGGCCAGCCCACCGGCCTCGTCCAGCAGCCGGGTCTTGCCCACCCCGGCATCCCCGGCGACCAGCACGGCCCGCGCCTCACCGGCACGAGCGCGTTCCAGCACGCCGGAGAGCCGGGTGAGTTCGGCGTCCCGCCCGACAACCGGCGTGATGAAGGAAATGTTCGGCACTCGACCAACTCTCCTGGGGGCGCGGGGAACTGCGCGGCCAACCCCCGACAATCCGCAGCCGCCACTGAAACAGCAACCCCCGAGCTCCTAGGCCCGCAGACTCCTCGCCCAATCATCCGGCACCCGCCCCGCAGGCCCCGGCACCGGCTGATCCGCAGGATGACTCACCGGCGCGGCCAGCTCCGGCCCCGCCTCGTACAACTCGTTCGCCGAGTAGTCCCAGTACCAGCCCTCACCCGGCTCGAAGCTCTGCACCAACGGATGCCCCGACTCCCGGAAATGAGCCGTCGCGTGCTGCGCGGGCGAACTGTCACAACACCCCACGTGCCCGCACTGCGCACACCGCCGCAGGTGGAACCACCACCCGCCGGCCGCCTCGCACTCCGCGCACCCGCTGCCGCTCGGCGGCACACTCGGGTCGATCGCGTTCTCAGCACTCATGCCGACTCCTCCTCGACCGCTGTCAGCGGAAGCAGTACCTGGAACCGCGTGTCCCCCGGCTCCGACTCCACCTGGATCGTCCCGTGATGCTTGTTGACCACGATCCGCCAGGAGATGTCGAGCCCGAGCCCGGTCCCCTCACCCACCGGTTTCGTCGTGAAGAACGGGTCGAAGATCCGCCCCCGGTCCTCCGCCGGGATGCCGACGCCGGTGTCCCGGAACTCCACCAGCAGCCGGTCGTGGTCCCGGGCGGTCCGCACGGTCAGCGTCCCTTCCCCGCCCGCGCTGTTCATCGCCGAGACCGCGTTGTCGACCAGGTTCGTCCACACCTGGTTGAGCTCCGCCGGGTACGCCGGGATCCTCGGCAGCGTCCGGTCGTACTCCTTGACGACCTTGATCTGCCGGCCGATCTTGCCCGAGAGCATCAGCAGCGTGCTGTCGAGGAGTTCGTGCACATCGGCGTTCTGGAAGGGGGCCCGGTCGAGCTGGGAGTACTGCTTGGCCGCGTCGACGAGATGCGAGATGCGCGTGGTCGAGTCGTTGATCTCGTCCATCAGCAGCTCGGTCTCGACGGTGTAGTTGAGCCACCCGATCGCGCTCGGCAGGATCTCCTCGTCCACCGCCGCCGCGACCTGGTCGAGCCAGTCCTCGTCGAGACCGGCCTGGACGAAGGCGGGCGCGATCCGCCAGCCGTCCGGGATGCCGTGGTCGTCGAGCCAGTCGGTGAGCGCGTCCTCCCGGTCGGAGGCCTCCAGCGGACTCAGCGTGGGGGCCTTGGCGACGCGTTCGGCGGTGCGTTCCTGGATGTCGATGAGGTTCGCCATGACCTCGGGGGAGTACGAACCCTGTGCGATGACCGCCAGCTTGTGCCGCATCTTGCCCACCCGCTCCCGCAGCGTCGCGGTCGCCCGCACGGCCGCCGCCGCGGGGTTGTTGAGCTCGTGGGTGAGGCCGGCGGACAACGAGCCGAGCGCCAGCAGCCGTTCGCGCTGCCCGATGGCCCGCTGGGTGTTCTTCGCACCGAAGAAGAGCCCCTCCAGCAGATGCACCGCCATCGGGAACCAGTCCTGCATGATGCCCGCGAACGTGTCGGCGGGCAGCACGAAGAACCGCGTCGGCTCGGTGACGCGCATGGAGTTGTTGTAGACCTGCGGCACCCGGTCGCCCAGATACGCCTGCATGGACCCCGCGTACACCCCGCGCTGGGAGGTCCGGCTCACCTCCACGTCGTCACCGCCGACCCGGCGGTACAGCACGACCGTGCCCTCCAGCAGCACGTAGAAGCAGGTGGCGGGGTCTCCCTCGGTGTAGACGGGTCCGGGCTCCAGCGTCTCCACCCGCCCCTCGCTGCACAGCCGCCCCAGCTGCTCGGGCGTGAGCTTCTCGAACAGGAACAGCGAGCCGATCTCCTGCGGGCTGCACGGCGCGGGCTGCCCGCTCACGACTGCTCCAGATATCTGTGGACGAGCATCACGGCCATGGCTCCCTCTCCGACGGCGGACGCGACCCGCTTGGCGGACTCGGAGCGGGCGTCGCCCGCCACGAACACGCCGGGCACGTTGGTCTCCAGGTGGTACGGCGGGCGGTCCAGCTCCCAGCCCTCCGGCGGGCGGCCGTCGGGGGTCAGGTCGGGCCCGGCGAGGATGAACCCGCGCTCGTCGCGGAGCACCGTGCCGTCGAGCCAGTCGGTCAGCGGGGCCGCGCCGATGAACACGAACACCCACTGCGCGTCGACCTGCTCTCTCTCGCCGGTGTCCACGTCCCGCAACGTCAGCCGCTCCAGGCGGCCGTCGCCGTGCGCTTCCTCGACGACCGTGCGGGCGCGCACCTGGATGTTGGGCGACTCCTCGATCTGCTGGATCAGGTAGTGCGACATCGACGCCGTCAGCGACTCGCCGCGCACCAGCAGCGTCACCGACTTGGCACCGCGCGACAGGTACATCGCCGCCTGCCCCGCGGAGTTGGCGCCGCCGACGATGTACACGTCCTGCCCCTGGCAGGCGGGGGCCTCCGTCAGGGCGGACCCGTAGTAGACCCCGCATCCGGTCAGGTCGTCGCAGCCGGGCGCCGACAACTGCCGGTAGGAGACACCGGTCGCCAGGATCACGCTGTGCGCGGCGACCGCCGAGCCGTCCGAGAACCGTACGACCCGGGCGGCGCCGCTGACCTCCAGCGCCGTCACCTCGCGCGCGGTGAGGATCTCGGCGCCGAACTTCGTCGCCTGCCGCCGGGCCCGGTCGGTGAGCTGCGCTCCCGACACGCCGTCGGGGAAGCCGAGGTAGTTCTCGATCCGGGAGCTCTGCCCGGCCTGCCCGCCGGTCGCCGACCGCTCCACCAGCACGGTCCGCAGCCCTTCGGAGGCGCCGTACACCGCCGCGCCGAGCCCGGCCGGACCGCCGCCGATCACGACGAGGTCGTAGAAGTCGGCCGTCGGCGTCGTCGCCAGCCCGACCTGGGCGGCGAGGTCGACGGCCTCCGGTTCGATCAGCGGCGTCCCGTCCGGCGTGATCACCACCGGCAGCCGCATCCCGTCCTCGCCGGCCGCGGCCAGCAGCCGCCGCCCCTCGGGCTCGTCGGAGGAGTACCAGCGGTACGGCACCTGGTTGCGGGCCAGGAACTCCCGCACGTCCGTGGAGCGCGCCGACCAGCGGTGCCCGACGACCTTGGTACTGGGCACGGGCCGGTGGTCGCTGGACCGCCACGCCCGGAGCAGGTCGTCCAGGACCGGGTAGAGCTTCTCCTCGGGCGGGTCCCAGGGCTTGAGCAGGTAGTGGTCGAGGTCGACGACGTTGATCGCGTCGATCGCCGCGTTCGTGTCCGCGTACGCCGTGAGCAGCACCCTCCGCGCACCGGGGTAGACGTCCAGGGCCTGTTCGAGGAACTCGATGCCGTTCATCTGCGGCATCCGGTAGTCGGCCAGGATCACGGCCACGAGATCGCCGCGCAGCTTCAGCTCCCGCAGCGCGTCGAGCGCGGACTCGCCGGATTCCGCGCGCACGATCCGGTACGACGCGCCGTACCGCCGCCTCAGGTCCCGGGCCACGGCCCGGGAGACCCCCGGGTCGTCGTCCACGGTCATGATGACGGTCCGCGCCGCATCGGCGGCCTGTGCCATACGTCCCCCACACCGGGCGGTCGACTCACGGCACGGCGCCCCGGGGCACCGCGCCGACCTCCGCCCATCGTATGTTCGATCGCCGCGGCGCGCTCCGATACGGAGATCAGCTCCGGCGGGCCGCCAGCACGCAGAACTCGTTGCCCTCCGGGTCGGCGAGCGTCACCCAGCTCTGCTCGCCCTGCCCGACATCGGCGTGCCGTGCGCCGAGCGCGAGCAGCCGCGCCACCTCGGCCTCCTGGTCGTCGGGCCGGAAGTCGAGGTGGAGGCGGTTCTTGACGGTCTTGCTCTCCGGCACCGTCGTGAAGAGCAATCCCGGCAGCCGGTCCGGGGCGGGCCGGATCTCGAACTCGTCGGGTGCGTCGTTCACCACGGTCCAGCCCAGCGCCTCGGCCCACCAGCGGCCCAGGGCCTCGGGGTCGGCCGAGTCCACCATTACCTGCTCCCACTCCAAGGTCATGCGGGCAGGGTAGTGAAGACTGATCAGCATCGCAGTGACATTTTCACCAGGAGGCAGCCGGATGACACGCCCGATCACCGCAGGGGTCGACGGATCGCAGGAGAGCCTCGCGGCCCTCGCCTGGGCGGCCCGCGAGGCGGTGCGGCGCGACCGGCCGCTGCGCGTGGTGCACGCCTGGCGGTTCCAGCCGCACGAGGCGCTCGAAGCGGGGATCACCGGGGACGCGGACAGCCAGGCGGAGTGGGCGCACAGCGCGCTGACCGAGGCCGTCGGGACCGTCACCGAACGGCACCCGGACCTGGAGGTGGCCACCGACGTCGTCGAGGGCCCGGTCGTCGACACCCTGGTCGCCGCCGCTGCCGACGCCGAGCTGCTGGTGCTCGGCTCGCGCGGGCACGGGCCGATCGTCGGTTTCCTGCTCGGCTCGGTCGGCCAGCAGGTCATCGCCGAGGCCACCCGGCCCGTCGTGCTCGTCCGGGCCGGTGACCAGCCCTCGGCCGAGGCCGCCGGACGCGAGATCGTCGTGGGTCAGCAGGGCGACGAGGAGGACAGCGCCGACCTGCTGCGGTTCGCGTTCGAGACGGCGGCCGCGCGCGGGGCGACCGTCCGGGTCGTACGGGCCTGGACCCTGCCGCCCGTGTTCGCCTACAGCCCCGGATCGCTGAAGCTCCTCGACGAGGCCGGGGGACTGGAGCCGTACGAGAAGAGGGCCCTGGCCGCCGCGGTGCGGCCGTGGCGGGAGCGGTTCCCCGGCGTGCCGGTGGAGGAGCACGTGGAGATGGGCAGCGCCGGCCAGGTGCTGCTGTCGGTGGCCGGGACGGCCCAGCTGATGGTGGTCGGCCGGCGGGCCCACCGTACGGCCGTCGGCGCCCGCATCGGCTCGGTGGCGCACGGGGTGCTGCACCACGCGGACTGCCCGGTCGCGGTGGTCCCGCACGCGTGAGCGCGGGTGCGGCTCATTCCGCCGTCGGCTGGAGCGTCTTGCGGGCCTTGGGGAGGATGTTCCTGATGTAGTCCTCGACCGCCGTCTCGATGCCGATGTCGTGCTGGGCCCGCTCGGACAGGTACCAGCGGTGTTCGAGGAGCTGGTGGTAGATCTCCGCCGGGTCCATGGAACCGCGCAGTTCGGGCGGCACCGCCCGCACGGTCGGCCGGAACACCTCCCGCACCCAGCGGTGGGCCAGCACCTCCGGGCGGGCACCCAGGGGATCGCCCGGGGCGTAGTCGTCCTGGGTGGCCATCCAGCTCTCCAGGTCGTTCAGCAGCCGCCGGGCCTGGTTCTCCTCGGCGTCGAGCCCGGTCAGGCGCAGCAGCTGCCGCTGGTGGTGGCCCGCGTCGACGACCTTGGGCACGAAGGTGACCGTGTCGCCGTTCGAGGCGTGCTCGATCTGCATCTCGGCGACGTCGAAGCCGAGGTCGTTCAGGCGGCGGATCCGGCGTTCTATGTAGTGGTGCTTGCCGGCCGGGTAGACGGAGGTGCGGGTCAGCTCGTCCCACAGGCCGCGGTAGCGGGCGCAGATCTCCATGCCGAACTCGACCGGGTCCACCGACGGGTGCAGCGCCCCGGACGCCTCCAGGTCCAGCAGCTCCCCGCTGATGTTCACACGGGCGAGGTCCAGGTCGTACTCGCGCTGCCCGGAGCTGAGCTGCGGATGCAGGTCACCGGTCTCGGCGTCCACCAGATACGCGGCGTAGGCGCCCGCGTCGCGCCGGAAGAGGGTGTTGGACAGCGAGCAGTCGCCCCAGGCGAACCCGGCCAGGTGCAGCCGCACCAGGAGCACGGCGAGCGCGTCCATCAGCCGGTGCATGGTGGCCGGGCGCATGGTCGTCTCGAACATCGAGCGGTACGGCATCGAACCGCCCAGGTGCCGGGTGATCAGCACGCTCTCCAGCGGGGCGCCGCCGGCGTCGGTGCGGCCGGTGACCACGGCCAGCGGGTCCACCGCCGGGATGCCGATCCGGTCCAGATCGCGCAGCAGTCCGTACTCGCGCTGCGCGGGCCGCTCGGCCAGCTCCTTGACGGCGATCACCTCGTCGCCGGCCCGGGAGTAGCGCACCACGTGCCGGGAGATGCCGCGTGGCAGCGGCACGAGGTACTCCTCCGGCCACTCCTCCAGGGGCAGGTCCCACGGCAGTTCCAGCAGAAGCGCGGGATGCTCCGGGTTGGTCGCGCTGATCTGAAGTGCCATGCGCCGGGTGTCCTTGTCTCGCCGCTGATCGTCACCTCAGATTAGAGGGCGCGCTCCCGGGCCCGGTCGGCGGCGTCCCGCAACGGACCGCGGTGGACCGGGCCGTGCCCGGGCAGCAGCAGCTCGCCCTGAAGCTCCGCGAGGACGTCCAGGGAGGCCACGGCGCGCGGGCGCTCGTGGTGGAACATGTCCGGCAGCAGCTGCGGTCCCTCGACCCGCGAGGTGGCGTGCCCGCTGACCAGGGCGTCGCCGGAGATCAGCACTCCGGTGCCCGGCACGTGGTAGGCGCAGTGCCCGTCGGTGTGGCCCGGCGTGTGCACCGGCACGGGCCGCCCGGGCAGGTCCAGGGCGCCCGCCGCCGGGAAGGGCTCGGGGGCCGTGACGGGGTTGTGCATCGTGCCGCCGGAGCGCAGCGCGTGCACGGCCCACGGCAGCACCCCGGGGCGCCAGCCGTTCCTCAGCACCGTCCCGAGGGACACCTGGTGCAGGAACTCCCGGCGCGCGTGCGGCACTTCGGCCTCGTGCAGGTACACGGGCGTGCCGTACGCGGCGCGCAGGTACTCGGCGGAGCCCAGGTGGTCGTTGTGCGCGTGCGTGATCAGCACGGCCGCCACCGCCTCCGGGGAGCTGCCCACCTCCGCGAGCGAGGCGAGGAGCTGCTCCCGGTCGCCGGGGTAACCGGTGTCGACCAGCGTGACGGCGTCCCCTTCCGTGAGGATCACCCAGTTGGTGTTGGAGCCGTGCACCAGGTAGGTGCCGTCCGCGACGTGGTGTACGTCTGCCCGCATGATCGCCCCGCGTTGTGTGGTCCCAGCCCGACGAGAGAAGGAAACCAGACCCGGGTTCACTGCACGCCGTGGGGGCGGAACTGGATGCTGATGCGGGGCTCGGTCGCGCGCGTGCTCTTGGGGACGGAGTGCTCCCAGGTGCGCTGGCAGGAGCCGCCCATCACGATCAGGTCGCCGTGGCCCAGCGGCCGGCGCACGGTGTCCCGACCGCCCCGCATCGGGCGCAGCAGCAGGTCGCGGGGCGCTCCCACCGACAGGATCGCGACCATCGTGTCCTCGCGCGCTCCGCGCCCGATCCGGTCGCCGTGCCAGGCCACGCTGTCCCGGCCGTCGCGGTAGTAGCACAGCCCGGCCGTGGTGAACGGCTCGCCCAGTTCCTCGCCGTAGTGGGCGCTCAGCGCGTCGCGTGCCTCGGTCAGGACCGGGTGCGGCAGCGGGTCCTCGGGGCCGTAGAACGCGAGCAGGCGCGGGACGTCGACGACGTGGTCGTACATCGTGCGCCGCTCCGCCCGCCACGGCACCTCGGCGGCCAGCTGTTCGAACAGTGCGTCGGAACCGCTGAGCCACCCGGGCAGGACGTCGAGCCAGGCGCCGAAACCGAGGTGGGTACGGCTGATCCCGTCGAGAGGCCCGAGCCGCAGCTCGTCGGTCTGGTCGAAGAGGGAGCCCTGGAGGTGCATGCGCCCAGAGTACCTCGTAATCGACAGTGTGTTCGATGAATTTCCCTCGCCTCTGAGGGGTTTCGATACATCGGTGTATCGAATACAGTCCTGTATCGAACGAGGAGTGGGGCATGGCCGTGGAAGGAACGACCGGGCGGGTGACCAGGCGCCGGGCCCGCACCCGCGCCAACCTCCTGGACGCGGCGTTCTCCGTGTTCGCGGCCAAGGGCTTCGGGCACGTCTCCATCGAAGAGGTCTGCGAGGCCGCCGGCTACAGCAGGGGCGCCTTCTACTCCAACTTCTCCAGCCTCGACGAGCTGTTCTTCGCCCTCTACCAGGAGCGGGCCGATCTCATCGCGGAGCAGGTGTCCGGGGCGCTCGCCCTCGACGGGCCCGGGCTCGACGTGCCGGGCGCCGTGGACCGCGTCACCGACGTGCTGCTCCTCGACCGGGACTGGCTCCTGGTGAAGACGGACTTCCTGGTGCACGCCGCCCGCGACCCGGACGTCGCCCGGAGCCTGCTGGAGCACCGCGCGCGGCTGCGGCAGGCGATCGCCGACCGGCTCGCCCGCGCCCGCGGGCACACCGCACTGCCCGCCGTCCTGGGCGACACGGACGGCGCCGCCCACGCCGTGGTCGCGGCCTACGACGGCGTCACCGCGCAGCTGCTGCTGGACCGGGACGTCGAGCACGCCCGCACCTGGCTGAAGCAACTGCTCACGGCCCTGCTGACCGACGGCAGCGGCACCCCCGACCACACGCGGAACTGAAGAAGGGAACGGTCGCCATGGATGCCGACGTCATCGTCGTCGGAGCGGGCCTCGCCGGCCTGGTCGCGGCACACGAACTGACCAGCAGGGGCAGGAGGGTCGCCCTCGTCGACCAGGAGAACGCCGCCAACCTCGGCGGACAGGCGTTCTGGTCCTTCGGCGGGCTGTTCCTCGTCGACTCGCCCGAGCAGCGGCGCCTGGGTATCAAGGACTCCTTCGACCTGGCGTGGAGCGACTGGCAGGGCAGCGCCGGCTTCGACCGGCTGGAGGACGAGGACTCCTGGGCCGTGCGCTGGGCACGCGCCTACGTCGAGTTCGCCGCGGGGGAGAAGCGGTCCTGGCTGAACGGGCACGGCATCACGTTCCTGCCCACCGTCGGCTGGGCCGAGCGCGGCGACCTCACGGCGCACGGGCACGGCAACACCGTGCCCCGCTTCCACATCGCCTGGGGCACCGGCACCGGCGTGGTGGAACCCTTCGTCCGCTACGCCGAGCAGGCCGCCCGCGACGGACTGCTCACCTTCCACCACCGTCACCGCGTCGACGAACTCGTCGTCGAGGACGGCAGCGCCCGCGGCGTGCGCGGCACGGTCCTGGCCGAGGACACCTCACCGCGTGGCGTCGCCTCCAGCCGCGACGCCATCGGCGAGTTCGAACTCACCGCCCAGGCCGTCGTCGTCACCAGCGGCGGCATCGGCGCCGACCACGACATCGTCCGCCGCTACTGGCCCGAGCGCCTCGGCACCCCGCCGAAGGAGATGGTCACCGGCGTACCGGCCTACGTCGACGGACGGATGCTCGACATCAGCGCCGAGGCGGGCGTACGGCTGGTCAACCGGGACCGCATGTGGCACTACACCGAGGGCCTGCAGAACTGGGACCCGATCTGGCCCGGCCACGGCATCCGCATCCTGCCCGGCCCGTCCTCGATGTGGTTCGACGCCCTCGGCCGCCGCCTGCCCGGGCCGTACCTGCCCGGCTACGACACCCTCGGCACCCTGAAGCACCTGCGCACCACCGAGGACATCGCCGGGTACGACCACTCCTGGTTCATCCTCACGCAGAAGATCATCGAGAAGGAGTTCGCCCTGTCGGGCTCCGAGCAGAACCCCGACATCACCGCCAAGGACCGCGCCGGTTTCCTGAAGGAACGCATCCTCGGCAAGGGCGCGCCCGGACCGGTCGACGCGTTCCTGCGCAAGGGCGCCGACTTCGTGACCGCGCCCAGCGTCGAACAGCTCGTCGAGAAGATGAACGAGCTCACCGACAAGCCGCTCCTCGACGCGGCCGGGATCCGCCGCCAGATCGAGGCCCGCGACCTGCAGATCGCCAACCCCTACGCCAAGGACGCCCAGGTGCAGGGCATCCGCAACGCCCGCCGCTACATCGGCGACCGCCTCGGCCGGGTCGCCACCCCGCACCGCATCCTCGATCCGGCGGCCGGCCCCCTCATCGGCGTCAAACTGCACATCCTCACCCGCAAGACGCTCGGCGGTATCCAGACCGACCTCGACTCGCGCGCCCTCGGGACCGACGGCAAGCCGGTCGAGGGGCTGTACGCGGCCGGCGAGGTCGCCGGATTCGGCGGCGGCGGTGTCCACGGCTACAACGCGCTGGAGGGCACCTTCCTCGGCGGCTGCCTCTTCTCGGGCCGGGCGGCGGGCCGGGCGGCGGCGAAGCAGACCGCCTGACCGTGCCCGGACGGCCCGCCTCTCAGCTCCGGACGAGGCGGGCCAGCACGGCGGCGTGGCTGTGTTCCGGCGTCTTCGACGCGGTCAGCAGCGTCACGTCGCCCGTGCGGACCAGGTCACGGACGTGGTCGAGGAGCTCGACCGCCTCGCCGGCGGCGAGCTCCGCCTCGTACCGCCCGGCGAACTCCTCGTACGATCCCTCGCCCGCGTGATACCAGCGGCGCAGCTCCGTCGACGGGGTGATCGCCTTCGGCCACTCGTCCACCCGGGCCGCGTCCTTCGCCAGGCCCCGCGGCCACAGCCGGTCGACCAGGACCCGCACTCCGTCCTCCGGCTCGGGCGGATCGTAGACGCGGCGAACGCGGACGCTCATGCTCGGCCCCTTCTGCTGCTGCGACGTGCTGCTGCGACGGACGGGTGTGCCGCGAGCGTAACCCCGACCGGGTGACGGCGCCCGGCGCGCCGAAGGGCCGATTCCGCTCGCGTCGAGCGGGTACTCCGTCCGCCTGACGGCGTCGAGGGAGGAGGTCACGACATGAGTGGATCGGACGACCTGCCGGTCGTGCGCGCACTCGCCGAGCTCACCGAACTGGTCGAACGGCACCAGGGCCTGTACGTCCGCTGGTCGCGCGGCCCCGAGACCGATCTCCGCGACGTGTCCAGCACCGACGATCTGACGGGTGTGCCCATGCCGGGCCTGTCCGCCAACCCCCTCGACGTCGAGGACTGGTGGGAGGACCGGCCTGTCCGGGTGTGGGTGGCGCGTCGTCTGCACGACTACGCCCATCTGCCGCACGAGAAGGGGCCCGGGGTGCGGGCGTGGGTGCTCGCGGGCAGGGAGACCTCGCGCGGACCCGACAACGAGCCGCTGGTCACCGACGCCCGGCCGATGTGCTGGATCGACCAGCAGGTGATCGACGAGGCGAAGGCGGAGGTGTCCCGGCAGGAGAACCCCTGGGGGCCGCTGCGCCGCAGCTGAATCCCCCAGGGGTGGTGGTGCGAGGGCGTCAGCCGGTGCGGCGCCGGGCCGCCGTCCGCCGCTTCAGCGCACGCCGTTCCGTCTCGCTGGTCCCGCCCCACACACCGATGGACTGCCCCGTGTCCAGCGCCCACTGCAAGCACTGCTCCTGGACGGAGCAGCGCCGGCACACCGCCTTGGCCTGCTCCGTCTGAAGGAGGGCCGGGCCGGAGGTGCCGATCGGGAAGAAGAGTTCGGGGTCCTCGTGCCGGCAGGCAGCGTGGTCTCGCCAGTTGTCCATCGAAGTCACCTGCGATCGCAGTAGAAACGTGCCCGTTCGGATGATTGCTCCTTTTCGGGTCACCTGTCGAGGCCTGGTGAAACAGCGCCGCCCGGGAACCGCCAGGGCGTCACACCCGCAGCGCCTGCGCAGCGGCGGCCGTCACCGCCTCCGCCACCTGCGCCAGCGCCGGCGAATCGAGCTTCCACTGCTGCCAGTACAGCGGCACGTCCACCGTCCGGCCCGGGGCGAGCTCGACCAGTCGCCCCTCGCGCAGCAGTGGCTCGGCCTGGGCCTCGGGCACCAGGCCCCAGCCCAGTCCGGCCGCCACGGTCTCGACGAAACCCTCCGACGTCGGCACGTAGTGCCGCAGCGCGCTCGCGCTGCTGCGCCCCCGGGTGAGCCGGCGCACGAAGCCGTCCTGGAAGTCGTCCCGGCGGTCGAAGGCCACCATGGGCAGGTCGAGGAGCACCTGCTCCAGCGGCCCGTCGAGGTGGCGCGCGGCGAAGCCGGGCGCGGCCACGGGGAGGTAGCGCATCCGACCCAGCGACCGGACGGAACAGCCCGGAACGGGGTCCGGCGACGAGGTCACCGCGGCCATCACCACGCCCTCCCGCAGCAGCGCCGCCGTGTGGTCCTCGTCCTCCCGGCGCAGTTCGAAGTAGAGCCGCAGCTCCTCCGGCACACGCGTGAGCACCCTCAGGAACCAGGTGGCCAGCGAGTCCGCGTTCACCGCCACCGACACCCGGGTCGGCTCTCCGGTCCCGCTCAGCCCGAGTTCCTCGTACGCGTCGCGCTCCAGCCGCGCCACCTGCCGGGCCAGCCGCACCAGCACCTCACCCGACTCCGTCGGCCGCACCGGCTTGGTCCGCAACAGCAGCACCCGCCCGGTGCGCTGCTCCAGCGCCTTCACGCGCTGACTGATCGCCGAGGGCGTCAGATGCAGTGCGGCGGCCGCCGCGTCGAACGTCCCCTCGTCCACGACCGCGAGCAGGGTCCGTACCTGGTCCAGAGGCAGATCCGTCATCACGTCCGCTAACGATACGTAAGAATCCTTAGCTGTACCTGAGGCGGGCCTGTCCGTAGCGTCACGGCCATGACCAGCACCTTCACCGCCGCAGCCGCGGGGTTCGGCACCGGCCTGTCCCTCATCGTCGCCATCGGCGCCCAGAACGCCTTCGTCCTGCGCCAGGGGATCCGCCGTGACGCCGTCCTCGCCGTCGTCGGCATCTGCGCCCTGTCCGACGCCGCCCTGATCACGCTCGGGGTGGGCGGGGTCGGCGCCGTGGTGGTGGAGTGGCCGGGCGCGCTGACGGCGATCGGCTGGATCGGCGGCGCCTTCCTGCTGTGCTACGGCGCCCTGGCCGCCCGGAGGGTGTTCCGGCCGGACGGCGGCGCGCTGCGCACGGACGGGGAGGCGGCCGGGTCCCGCCGCCGGGCCGTGCTCACCTGCCTAGCCATGACCTGGCTCAACCCGCACGTCTACCTCGACACCGTGTTCCTGCTCGGCTCCGTCGCCGCCGACCACGGCCCGCGGCGCTGGACGTTCGGCCTCGGCGCCGTGCTGGCCAGCCTGTGCTGGTTCGCGGCCCTCGGCTTCGGCGCCCGGCTGCTCGGCCGCTTCCTCGCCAAGCCCGCCGCCTGGCGGGTCCTGGACGGCCTGGTCGCCGCCACCATGATCGTGCTCGGTGTGGTGCTCATCGCCGGAAGCTGAGACCTCGGCGACCCGGCGCCGGCGGCCGGTGCGATAGTGATCCCCGGCCCGGTAGGTGTAGCGAGCATCCAGGAAGCGGCGCGTGGACACGAGCGAGAGCACGGCGGAAGAGCAGGATCCGGCGCCGCAGGCCCCCCGGCGGCGCGGCTGGCGGCGCTGGGCCATGGACACCCGCCCCCTGCGCCGCCCCGCCTACCGGCGGCTGTGGAGCTCGACCATCGTCACGGCCGTCGGCAGCCAGCTCACCGCCGTGGCCGTGCCCAAGCAGATCTACGACATCACCGGCTCCTCGGCGTGGGTCGGCGCCGCGAGCCTGGCCGGTCTGGTACCGCTGATCGTGTTCGCGCTGTGGGGCGGGGCGATCGCCGACAGCATGGACCGGCGCAAGCTGCTGCTGATCACCAACAGAGGCATCGCCGTCACCTCGCTGCTGTTCTGGCTCCAGGCCTTCACCGGCCTGGAGTCTGTGGCCGCGCTCATGGTGCTGCTCGCGGTGCAGCAGGCCTTCTGGGGCCTGAACGCGCCGGCCCGCAACGCCTCCATCGCCCGCCTCGTCCCCGCGGACGAACTGCCGGCCGCGAACGCCCTCGGCTCCACCGTGATGCAGACCGGCCAGGTGGCGGGCCCCCTGCTCGCCGGCGCCCTCATCCCCGTCATCGGACTGCCCGAGCTGTACCTCATCGACGCCCTTGCCCTGTGCGTCACGGTGTGGGCGGTGTACCGGCTGCCGTCGCTGCCGCCCCGGGCCGGCACGGCGGTGCGCCGCGCGGGCGTGAAGGAGATCGCCGCCGGCTTCCGCTACATCTCCGGGCACACCGTGCTGCTGCTGTCGTTCCTCGCCGACATCATCGCCATGGTCCTCGGCATGCCCCGGGCCCTGTTCCCCCAGCTCGCCGCCCAGACCTACGCGCCGTACGGCGAGGGACTCGCGCTGGGGCTGCTGTTCGCGGCGATCCCCATCGGTGCCGTGCTCGGCGGGCTGTTCTCCGGCTCCTTCTCCCGGGCCCGCCGGCACGGCTGGATGGTCATCGGGGCGGTCGTCGCCTGGGGCGTGGCCGTCACGGGGTTCGGGCTGAGCCGCAATCTCTGGGTGGGCGTGGCCTTCCTGGCCGTGGCCGGGGTGGCCGACATGGTGTCGATGGTCTTCCGCGGGGCGATCCTGCTGTCCGCCGCGACGGACGAGATGCGCGGGCGCATGCAGGGCGTCTTCACCGTCGTCGTGGCGGGCGGCCCGCGCCTGGCCGACGTGCTGCACGGCACCGCGGGCTCCGCCTTCGGTCCCCGGACCGCCGTCGCGGGCGGCGGGCTGCTGGTCGTCGCCCTGATGCTGGTCCTGGCCGCCGCCGTACCGGCGCTGCGGCGCTACCGCGTCTGACGCCTCACAGGGAGCCTCGCCGGTGCAGCGTGTACTGCTCCATCAGCTTGCCCCGGGTCATCTCCAGCCGGTGCGCGAGCACCTCGGCGACGTTGCGCACCAGCACCAGCCCGAGCTGCGGATCCTCCTCGCACAGCCGCAGCACGGCCGCCGCGTCGAACTCGTAGGCCCGCACGGGACTGAACGCCTGCGCGCCGAAGTCCCAGGTGTACGGCGGGAACAGCCAGGACCACCCGAGCAGGTCGCCGGCACCGAGGCTGGCCACGGTCGCCCGCTGGAGGGAGTTCACCTGCTGGTCCAGGGAGACCGCGCCGGAGCGGATGACCCAGAAGCGGTCGGCCGTCCCGCCCGCCTCGAAGATCCGGGCGTCCTCGGGGAAGGACACCTCCCGGGCGAGCGTCATCAGGCGCTGCCGCTGGGGCGGGGGCAGGGCGGTCAGGAGTTTGATCGCTTTGGTCATGACGCGGAGCTCCTCGCCGGGCGGTCGACTTCCGGTGCTTTCCCTACGCCCATTTCAGCCGCTGCCGGGCCCTTGGGCACCTCGGCGTGCCCGACTTTTCCGGGGCATGAAGAAGCCCTGGCTGGACGGGGGAGACCAGCCAGGGCCGTAAGCAGTGGTGCGGAGGACCGTGGGTCGACTCCGTCACCACGTATGTATGAACCGTAAACCATCCAGGGGGCGTGCGGACACCCCGTACCGGGTCGCGTGACCCGTTTCACGTCACTCCGCCTCCCGGGCGAGGACCCGGACCGTCTCCAGCTCGGGGTCCGTCGGGTCGGGCAGGTGCATCCCCGCGGCCAGACCGGTCCGCAGGTACGCCAGCACCGGCTCGGTGAGGCGCTCGCCGGGCAGGACGGCCGGGATGCCGGGCGGATACGGCGTGATCATCTCCGCCGCGACCCGGCCCGCCGCCCGCGCCACCGGCACGTCCTCGGCCGGGCCGAAGAACGCGTCCCGGGGCAGCACCGCCTGTTCCATCCGGAGCCCCGCCGGCGACGGCACCTCCACCCGCGGCGCCCGGGGCAGTTCCCGGGCGGC
Organism: Streptomyces africanus; assembly: GCF_002150735.1. Classification (GTDB taxonomy): domain Bacteria; phylum Actinomycetota; class Actinomycetes; order Streptomycetales; family Streptomycetaceae; genus Streptomyces; species Streptomyces africanus. Next base: position 1,814 of record NZ_MUKA01000433.1, on the reverse strand, counting down.
CCGCGCGAGGTCCCGCAGCGCCTCCAGCAACTGCCCGGTCGTCTCCCGGTCGTCGCCGTGGGTGATCTGCGCGCCGATGCGGCGGTGGTCCACCAGGTGCGCGTCGATCTGCCGGTGCTCGCGCAGCCAGTCCGCCGCCTGGAAGCCCGTGATCCCCAGCCCGGTGAGGTCGATGACGCCGGGCAGCGGGTCGAGGTCGTCGGACAGGCCCGGACCGCAGAAGTCATCACCGTCGTTGACGTGCAGCCCGTCGATCTCCTCGATGGCGGACCGGACCTCGGCCGCGAGCTCCAGCGCGCCCCCCATCAGCTCCTCGCCGTGCAGCGCCATCTGCCGCCGCCAGCCGTCCAGACCCGCGAAGATCAGCACCGACGGGCTGGTGGTGCCCAGCAGGTCCGCGCGCATCCCCAGCAGCGCCGGCGGGACCAGATCACCCTGGAGGTGGAAGACCGAGCCCTGCTCCAGACCGCTGCCCATCTTGTGGATGCTGGTCACGCAGATGTCCGCGCCCGCGTCCATCGCCCACGACGGCAGATCGGTGTGGAACGGCAGATGCGCACCCCAGGCCTCGTCCACGATCAGCGGGAGCGAGCGCCGGTGGCACACCTCGGCGACCGCCCGCAGATCCGCGCAGCCGCCGTACGGCGTGGGGCTCGTGACCAGCGCGCCCCGCGCGTCCGGGTGGGCGTCGAAAGCCCGGTCGAAGTCCGCGGCGGACGGAGGATGGGCCAGATGCCGCTCGGCATCCCACCGCGGCTCGACCCAGACGGGCTCGATACCCGAGATGATCAGCCCCGCCACCACCGACTTGTGGGCGTCACGCCCGATCAGCAGCTTCTCGTGCGGCCCGGCGACCGACAGCATCGCGGCCTTCACCGACAGGGAACTGCCGCAGGTGCTGAAGAACGTGTGCTCGGCGTGCACCGCGTCGGCCATCAGCTCCTGGGCGCGTTGCAGCACCCGCCCCCGGGTGAGCCGGTCGTCCAGACCGCCCGAGGCCAGCACATCGCCGTGGAAGACCGCGTCACCGAGGACCTCCCGGACCGCCGGGTCGGCGCCGCGGGCCTGCTTGTGCCCGGGCGGGGTGAAGGAGAGGTGCCCCTTGCGGCGGTACTCGTCCAGGGCTTCCAGGACCGGTGCTCTGGTGTGGTCGGCTGTCATGCGCACCGGGTTCCCGGCAGGTGCCCTCACAATCCGCCCGTGCCCGTCGGCGGGCAGCGGACCTCCTGGTCAGCCCTCCGCGGTGTGTTTGCCCGGCGTCAGGATCTCGTCCAGCACCGTCAGCACCGCCTCGTAGGACATCTGCCGCACGGTCGCGTCCCGGGCCCCCTGCGGGTCGGTCGGGCCCAGTTCCTCGCTCCTGGTCCGCCACGTCCGCTCCTCGCGCACCGCGCAGGCCCTGGCGCGCTGGATGCGCCGCAGCAGTTCGTCGGAATCCACCACATCGGTCATGCACCCCGCGTACCCCGGCGACGCGTGGTGATGGCAACGATTCACGGCCGTCCCGGATCTCCCGCATCTCCCAGGGGTCTTTTCGGGTCCTTTTTCCGGCAGTGGTGCGGACCGAGGTTTGCAGGTGCGGGGAGAGGTCAGCCGAACTAAGAGACCCGCGGCGCTCACGCGACGCACCCCGAAACCGCGGGCGGTGGAAGGAAACACCGGACAGCGGGTCCATGAGCCCGAGGTGTTCCCGGGCGGGCGGCCACTATACGGGGGTCCGGACCCGGGTCATGTTCTGACCGAGCAGGGAGCTGAAGGATGTGCGACGAGCACATGATCGAATCCGTATTCGAGCCGCCCGGTGCGCACCGGGC
>NZ_MUKA01000432.1 GCF_002150735.1 Streptomyces africanus | reverse complement strand
GCGGCTACCTCGCCGACCTCATCCACCGCAAGCGGGAGGCGCTGCCCACCGAGCCCGCCCCCGGCGAGGACCTCATCTCCGGGCTCATCCGCGCCTCCGACCACGGCGAGCACCTCACCGAGAACGAGGCCGCGGCCATGGCCTTCATCCTGCTGTTCGCCGGGTTCGAGACGACCGTGAACCTGATCGGCAACGGCACCTACGCCCTGCTCACCCACCCCGAGCAGCGCGCGCGCCTCCAGGCGTCCCTCGCCGCCGGGGAGAGGGGNNCCACCCAGCCGCTCACCATCGGCGGGCAGCACATCGCGCCCGGCGACCCGGTCCTCGTCGTCCTGGCCGCCGCGGACCGGGATCCGGAGCGGTTCGCCGATCCGGACGTGCTCGACCTCGCCCGCCGCGACAACCAGCACCTCGGTTACGGCCACGGCATCCACTACTGTCTCGGCGCCCCGCTCGCCCGCCTGGAGGGCCAGACCGCGCTCGCCACGCTCCTCACCCGCCTCCCGGACCTGCGGCCGGCGGCGGATCCGGCCGAGCTGCGATGGCGCGGCGGCCTCATCATGCGCGGGCTGCGCACGCTGCCGGTGGAGTTCTCACCGGCCTAAACATGACACGCCGTCATGACTGTGATCTTCACGTGATCTGCGCGGCATGAACTTGTGACAAGTGATCGTCTGCCGATACGTTCACCCATCATCAGCGCGGCCCCGGGGGGACCCTGTGCCGCGCCGGTCACTGCTGTCTCGCGAAAGGTCTCCGTATGCTCTCCGGGAACGGTCGGCACCGTCGCCCCCGCCAGGCTCCGGCTCTCCTCGTCGCGGCCGGGGTCACCGGCTCCGCCATCGCGATCCCGCTCCTCGGGGCCTCCGGTGCCAGCGCGGCCGACGGCACGACCTGGGACCGGGTCGCGGACTGCGAGACCGGCGGCGCGTGGAGCCAGAACAGCGGCAACGGGTACTTCGGCGGCCTCCAGTTGTCCCAGGAGGACTGGGAGAACCACGGCGGCCTCGACTACGCCCCGAGCGCCGACCTGGCCAGCCGCTCCCAGCAGATAGCCGTGGCCGAGAGAATCCTCGCCGACCAGGGGGTCGGCGCGTGGCGCACCTGCGGGCTGCTCTCCGGCCTGGAGCAGGACAAGAGCCCGGAAACGTCCGACTCGTCCGCTCCGACGGACTCGCCCGGACTGCTCGACTCCGTCGAGTCGCCCTCCGACGAGCAGTCGACCCCGGAGGACGAAACCACCAAGTCCGACAAGTCACCCGATTCTGTCGACTCCTCGACGCAGGACCCGTCGCCCGCCCCCGAGAGTGACAAGCCCGACAACTCTCCCCAGGGCGACGACTCTTCGGCGCCCGCCGCAACCGGAACGGAAACCGGACCCGACATCGCCGCCGGCCGCCACCGCGGCCCCAGTGCCGACGAGGGCACCGCGGCCGAGGACGGCCGCACCTCCGGGTCCGCCGGACGGCACGCCTCGCGCGCCGGCGAGGCCTCCCGGGAGGCGACGGACGGCTCCTACACCGTCCGCCCCGGCGACAGTCTCTGGTCCATCGCGAACTCCCTTGACCTCAGTGGTGGGTGGCATGCGCTCTACGTCGGGAACGAGACGGCCGTCGGCACCGACCCGAACCTCATCCGCCCCGGTCAGAAGCTCACGGTAAAGGGCGAAGCGGACGAGAAGTAGCCGGTGGGGCAGTCCGGAAACGGCGGCGGAAGTCACCCCGAAACCGTGCGAGTTCACGTCACGGTTCGTACCTGATGTCCCTTATCGGTGCGGTGAGAGATAGATCTCAGAAGCCCTGATCGTCTTTGAAATTCCCCGGATCACCTGTCTACGGTCATGACCGCTCGTCACCACGAGCCCCGGCTGCCGCAACGCCGAATCCTGCCAGCGGCCGCACGGGAACAGTCGTCGCGTCAAGCGCCGTAGGCAGGAGCGGGGGACCCAAGGTAAGTGCCCGACCGGCCGGTTGTGCCGGAAGGGCTTGGGGTGAAGCCGCGTCCCGGGAGGGGCGCGGCCGGGCAACTCAACCGGCCCGAACCCGACAGCTCACCTCGCAGGCGTCGGTGAGGGGATCTCTCCATGCTGTTTTCCGGCAAGGGCACGCACCGCCGTCCGTCCAAGGCCTCTCGGGTCATCGCCATCGCCGGTGTCACCGGTGCCGCCGTCGCCGCCCCGCTGATCGCGTCCGGCAGCGCCTCCGCCGCCACCGCCTCCGAGTGGGACGCCGTCGCCCAGTGCGAGTCCGGCGGCAACTGGTCCATCAACACCGGCAACGGCTACTACGGCGGTCTGCAGTTCTCCGCCTCCACCTGGTCCGCGTACGGCGGCACCCAGTACGCCTCCACCGCCGACCAGGCCAGCAAGGACCAGCAGATCCAGGTCGCCGAGAAGGTCCTGGCGAGCCAGGGCAAGGGTGCCTGGCCGGTCTGCGGCAAGGGCCTGTCGAGCGCCGGCTACAGCGGCGGCTCCGCGCAGAGCAGCGGCTCCACCGAGACCCGCCAGACCGAGCAGCAGCCGGCCTCCCGCTCCGACGAGCGCCCGGCTCAGACCCAGAAGACCCAGAAGACCCAGAAGA
>NZ_MUKA01000055.1 GCF_002150735.1 Streptomyces africanus | reverse complement strand
CGGCGACGGCCCGGGCGGCGGCGGAGGCGTCCGTGCCGGGCAGCAGCAGGACGATGCAGCCGCCCTGCACGGTCTTGAGCCCGGACATCCGGTACGCGTAGGAGGAGGCCCACACCACGGCCCGGCCCTGCTCGCCGCCTTCGGGCCGGGCGACGACCACGACGTGTGGCTGTTCCAGGTCCATGTCCAGTCTGCGGGCCCGCTGCGCTGTCTGGTGCGGTGGGGACGCGGTGGCGGACACGGCCAGCAGCTCGTCGAGGAGTTCGTCGCGCACCGGTCCCTCGGCGGCGGCGGCGCTGCGCTGCATCAGCAGGTGCACCGCGAACGCCTGCGCGGTGGTCTGCAGCAGCCAGCTGTCCTGCCCCACCAGCTGGGCGACCGGCCGCAGCACCACGACGCCGAGGTCCTCCGTGCCGGCGGTGACGGGAGCGACCCAGGTGCGGTCGTCGGCCTCCACCGGCCCGCGCTGGGCGTGCGCGGCCAGCACGGCTCTGGCCACCGCGTCCTCGTCCAGGTCGGGCATCTCCCCTGCGGCGGCCAGGACCCGGCCGGCCGGGTCGCGCATGTGCAGGGTGCCGTCCAGTGCATCGCCGGCGGCCTTGGCCACGGTGGTCAGGTCGGCGCCCGCGACGAGCAGGCTCATGATGCGGCTGTAGGACTCCCCGAGCTGCTCCAGGCGGGCCAGGCTCGAGCGCGCCCGGAACCCCTCGAGTTCGAGGTCGGCCAGCTGCGCATGAGCCTGTTGCAGCACGCCGGTCCTCTCGATCGCGACGGCCGCGAGGTCGGCGAGGGAGCAGATCAGGCCTATCTCGACGGGCGTGTAGTGCCGCACCTTGCGGTCGGCTCCGTAGAGCACGCCCACCGCACTGTCGCCGCAGCGCAGCGGGACGGCCATCAACGCGTGCAGCCCCTCGGCCTCGACCACCTGGTCGATGCTGTCGGCGTGGGCGATGGAGTCGTCGTTGAGGTAGTCGGCCGTCCACAGCGGGGCCCCGGATATCAGCGCCTGATGGCCGAGGCCGCTGCCGCCCTCGATGCTGAGTCCGGTGTTGAGCGCGGTGGTGGCGCCCTCCGAGGTGTGGATGACCATGCGGCCGTCGTCGTCCCGCAGGGCGACGTAGGCCATGTCGAAGTGGAGCAGCAGCCTGACCCGTCGAGTGATGACGCTCAGCAGCGTGTCCAGGTCGTACGGGAACGTCAGGTCGCGCGCGGTGTCGACGAGTGCGGCGTACCCGGCCTCGCGCTGCTGTCTGCGGTCCACGGAGGCGTGGACGTCCCGGGCGAGCTGCACCGCCCGTTCGAGGCGGGCCAGTTCCCCGGGGTCCGGGTCGCTGCGGCGGGCACGTTGCAGCAGCGCCTCTAAACGGCTGGGCGGCGCCTCTTCCGCCAAGAGGGAGAGTACGGCGAGTACGGAATCATCCTCTGGTACATGAAAGCCCGACATGTTCCATCCCCCGTTCGTCGAGCCGAGCGTGGCTCGGCGCGGCAGAACCTAGTTGGCGCGACTTCGGCACGTCAACGTCGGGCTGGACCGCTCGCGCACCGCTGTGCCGGGAGCACCGCTGCGGCGCCTTCGCGGTGTTCCGGGACCACCTTCCTGCCGGGCACCACTCTGTCCGAGGCTCGTGCCGCCGACGCGGGGCCGCACGGCTCCGCCACAGGAAGGAGGCTCACCTTGCAGATCCGTAGCCATGAACGTTCGCTCGAGCGCAGCCGCATGGCGCGCACCGACCGCGACCGGCCGCGGTGCTTCACCATGCGGGGCCGTGAGTGGGACCTGCTGCCGGACGTGTTCGCCCCGCCGTACTCACCGTCGACGGACGCGGCCATGGAGCTGCTCGGTTTCATGGAGGGGACCCAGGTCCCGCGGCAGGGATCGTTCCTGGAGATCGGCTGCGGCACCGGCATCATCGCCGTGAGCGCGGCGCTGGCGGGCTGCGACCGGGTGCTCGCCACGGACATCAACCCGCACGCGGTGGACAACGCCGCGCGCAACGCGCTCCGGCACGGCGTCGGCGACCGGGTCCGCGCCCTGCACAGCGACCTGTTCGACGCGATCGACCCGGCTCAGCGCTTCGACACGGTGTACTGGCACTCCAACTTCGTCCTGGCCCCGGCCGATCACCACTACGAGTCGATCCACGACCGCGCCTACGTCGACGCGGGGTACGCCGCCCACCGCCGCTACCTGCGGGATGCGCCCCGGTGGACCACCGCCGGCGGCTCGGTCCTGCTGCACTTCAGCAACCGGGGCGATCTGGCCCGGCTGCGCGATCTGGCCGACGAGACCGGGCGCGAGCTGGACGTGCTGCGCAGTCTGCGGGTCCGGGAGGGCGACGACGTGGTCGAGCACATGCTGATCAAGGTGTCCGCGGTCCGGGCCGGCTCCGAGGCGGACGGGGCCCGCCCTCGTCCCGCGGTCGCCCCGCCGGTCCGTACCTCCGGCTGAACCCACCGGGATCCGTCCGCGCGGACGCCGTGTCCGCCTCTGCCGACCCCATGACGAAGAACGGGACAGACCATGCGCATCCTGCTCGTCGACAACTACGACTCGTTCACCCACAACCTCGTCCACTACCTGGCCCGGATCACCGGTCAGGAGCCGGTCGTCATCCCCAATGACGACCCGGACTGGCACATCGGGCGGCTCGCCGAGGTCGACGCCGTCGTACTGTCCCCCGGCCCCGGCACTCCGGAGCGCGCCGCCGACTTCGGGATCTGCCGGGAACTGGTGGAGCGCTGCGAACTCCCGCTGCTCGGTATCTGCCTGGGGCATCAGGGCGTTGCCCTGGCGCACGGCGCGGCCGTCGTCCGGGCGCCGGAGCCCCGCCACGGCCGTCTGTCGCCGGTGCTGCACCACGGCGACGAGCTGTTCCGCGGCATACCCTCGCCGTTCGAGGTGGTGCGCTACCACTCGCTGGCCGTGACCGACCTGCCCGACGGTGTGGAGGGTACGGCCTGGACGCCGGACGGTGTCCTGATGGCGCTGCGGCACAGCGACCGGCCGATGTGGGGGGTGCAGTTCCACCCGGAGTCGATCCTCACGCGGCACGGCAAGAAGCTGCTGCGCAACTTCGTGGATCTGGCCCGCCGGTGGCACGAGCAGCACCCGGCGCACCCGGATCAGGCGCGGGTCACGGAACCGGTCACGCCGGTGGCCGCGGCGGCGAAGGAGCGCCGCGCGGTCCGTGAACTGCGCGTCGTCGTCGACCGGTTGGACACCCGGTGGAGCGACGAGGCCGTCTTCGCGGAGCTGTTCGGCGCGAGTGAGCACGCCTTTTGGCTGGACAGCAGCACCGGCCGCTCCTCCCGCGGGGCGCTCGGCCGCTTCTCCTTCATGGGGGACGCGTCGGGGCCGCTGGCCCGGATCGCCGAGGCCGACGTGTGGACGAACACCACCACGGTGCGCTCGGCGACGGGCACCGAGGTGGTCTCCGGGGACTTCCTGACGTGGCTGGACCGCGACCTCGCCGCCCTGAGGACGACGGTGCCGGAGCTGCCCTTCGACTTCGCCCTCGGCTGGGTCGGTTATCTCGGCTACGAGCTCAAGGCCGAGTGCGGCGGCAGCGCGGTGCACCGGGCATCCGAGCCGGACGCGGTGATGGTCTTCGCCGACCGTGGCGTGGTGTTCGACCACGCCACGCGCACCACGTATCTCCTCGCGCTCGTGGAGGGGGACGACCGTGAAGCCGCGCGCCGCTGGATGCGGGACACCGCCCGGCGCCTGGACCGGCTGTCGGGTCGTCCGCAGGCCGCGCCGCCGACGACGGTCCCTGGTGCGGAACTCACCCTGCGGCACTGCCGGGAGGAGTACCTGCGCAAGATCGACGCGGCGATGCGGGAGATCGCCGCGGGCGAGAGCTACGAGGTGTGCCTGACCAACATGGCCGAGGCGCGGGGCGTCTTCGATCCTTGGGCGAGTTACCGGCTGCTGCGCCGGGTCAGCCCCGCGCCTTTCGGGGCGCTGCTCACCTTCGGTGAACTGTCGGTGCTCAGCACCTCCCCCGAGCGGTTCCTTCGGGTCGGCGCGGACCGTCGGGTGGAGTCGAAGCCGATCAAGGGGACCAGGCCGCGCGGGGCCACGCCGGAGCAGGATGCGGCTCTGGTGGCGGAGTTGCTGACGGACGAGAAGGACCGGGCGGAGAACCTCATGATCGTGGACCTGGTCCGCAACGACCTCGGCCGGTGCGCGGAGATCGGGTCGGTGGAGGCCGACGAGATCTTCCGGGTCGAGACCTACGAGACGGTCCACCAGCTGGTCAGCACGGTGCGTGCGCGGCTGCGCGAGGACCGCTCCCCCGTGGACTGCGTGCGGGCCGCCTTCCCGCCGGGTTCGATGACGGGCGCGCCGAAGATTCGCACCATGGAGATCATCGACGAGCTGGAGGCCGGGCCGCGCGGGGTGTATTCGGGGGCGATCGGCTACTTCTCGCTGTCGGGCGCGGCCGACCTCAGCGTGGTCATCCGAACGGCGGTGCTCACTCCCGGCCGGCTCCGCTACGGCGTGGGCGGTGCGGTGATCGCTCTGTCCTCTCCGGAGGGCGAGTTCGAGGAGACGGTGGTCAAGTCCCGGCCGCTGCTGGCGCTGACGGGGGGCGCCTTCCCCAGGGGCCGGACGCCGCTTGCCGACCGGCAGCCGCAGGCGCGGGCCGGTGCGGGAGCGCGTTGACCCTCGGCGCGCGCCCGGGGGGCCGGGGGCACGGTCGTGATGTGCGGCCGGGCCCCCCTCGGCCGGCGCGGGGCACGGCCCCGGGCCGGCGGATACCGGCGACCGGGTTCCTCGTACCGCCGCGCGGCGCAGGGGGATCGAGCGGGGGAAGACAGCCGGTGGAGGGGGGCACCGACGGCCGGCTGTCTTCCCCGCCGTCCGCATACTCCCTGCGTTCTCCGGGCGGGACAATGCGGAACCAGGCGCTTTGTCAGGTCCATGCAAACTTGCACGGGCGCGGCGCGGTGCGGCCCCCACGCCGCTCACCGGGCCCCGCGCAGCCGGGCCCGCGCGGCGGCGGCCACGCGTTCCGGGGTGAAACCGGGCTGCTGCCGGAGCGCGCGGTAGGCGCTGCGCTCTGCGAACTGTCCGAGACCGACCGCCTCTCCCCCCGCGGCGAGCATCGCGTACCAGCCCAGCGCGAGGCCCGCCGACACGGACACCCGGACCCCCGCGCCGGGCGGCAGCACCGAGTCGCGGTACTCCCTGCCCTGGGTCCGGAACACCTCGGCGCTCAGCATCGACACCACGCGGGTCGCGGTGCCCTCCCGCTGGAGGATCTCCCGCGCCCCCAGGGCGATGTGCACCTCCCTCCCGGTGGCGACGAGGACGACCTCGGGGGTGCCGCCGTCGGCCTCGGCGAGGACGTAGCCTCCGCGGGCGGCACCGTCGGCCGGAGCGTCGGCGTCGCCCGCGTGCGGTGGCGTGGGCCGCTCCCGGCGGCCGGGCGGGGCTCCCGCGGGGACCGCCGGGAGCAGCGCGCCCCGAGCCTCCCGGCCCGCGGCCCGGACCGGGGGCCGGTCGGTCCCGGCCGTGGGCCCGGGACGGGCGTGTGCGACAACCGCCGCAGCGTCCCTCACGCCGCGGTCGGGGCCGCCGCGGCCCGCCGGAACCGTCCGGCCGGCCGCTGTCCTGCTGTGCTGGGTGTCCATGTGCGCTCGGACCTCCGCGTCGAAGGAAGCCGGCGGGATGAGCCGTCACGGCGACGGAACTACTGCCGGGGGCCGGGCGGGTACGGTGCCGCATCCGCCCGGACATGGCCGGCGCGTGGTCGTCACATGAGGCACATCCCCTTGGCGAGTTCGTTCAGTCGGGCGGCCACGATGCGCGGTCCGCCTCGGGTGAGCAGGGACTCCGCGTGGAACTGCATCGAGACGAAGTTCCGGGCGCGCAGGGCGTGCACCTCGCCCGTCCGCGCGTCACGGCCGACCTCCACGACCGTGCCGTCGGGGGCGTCGAACTCGTCCGTGGGGCAGTGCGCGGCGAACGTGTTGTGTACACCGACGTGTTCGCGCCCGCCGAACAGGTCGGTCTCCCGCTGGACGCCCTGGTTGGACATGTCGATGGACGGCAGACCGGCCATGGAGATCCTCTCGTCGGACGTGGACCGGGCACCCCGGGCGCGGGGCGGGAGTCGACGGCGGGACCCGCGTCGCGCGGAGCGCTTCCCGCCCGTCCGCACGCACCGCCCGGCCGTCCGGCGGGCCTTCGTCGGGCGGCGGTCGCCGGGGAGCCGTGCGCTCGCACGTCAGGAGGCACCGGCGGTCGCCCGGCGGCCCGGGAGGGGACGCTGGGGGACGGACAGGGGGCGGGAACTCGGGTCATGGCGGAACTTCTCGCGACGGCAGGTTGTCCCGACGATTCTGTGGAACGGACACCGGTGGGCCCAACGCGCCGGCCCGGACTACGTCAAGTGGCGCGAAGTCCATCACGTCACGCGCCGGACCGACTGGCTCGCTCTGCCGGTACCCGCCCGGGACGGGTGGGGTGACGGCAGGCACGCCGAAGTGCCCGAGGGGGGCCCGACGGCGATCGTCGGGCCCCCCTCGGGCCATTACTGCGGGCGCGCGCCGGTGACGGTGGGTCAGGACCTGCTGAGCGCCACGGAGCGGGACTTGCCCACCGTGCCGTAGCGCGCGACCACCGCCGGACGGACACGCGGGTCCGGCACGGCCCGCCCGAGCGGGCGCATCCCGGGCCCCGGTGCCCGGGCGGTGAGGACGAAGCGGGACGCCGACGACGGCTGGGTCAACCGCTGGTAGGCCGCGAGGGCTTCCCACTGGTCCGTGCACCGCTCCAGGGCGGCGGGCAGCTGGTCGCGCACTCGGCCGGGCACCTGCACACACGGCAGATCGGCTGCCAGCTCCCGGTAGCGGCCCAGGCGCAGTTCCGCCTCGACCCACCGGCCGAACGCCCGGTCCCGGGACTGCCGCAGGCGGTCGATCTGCGCGGCGAGATGCGGTCCGGGCGCGATGTCCGCGAACGGCTCGCCCCGCCACAGCCCGAGGGCCTCCCGCAGGCGCCGGGCCCCGGTGAGCAGGTCCCCGGCGGCCAGGGCGCGGTAGCCGGCTCCGGCGGCCCGCTCGAACTCCCAGGCGTCGCTGGTGGCCCCGTCGCCACGGAGCTGGTACCCGCCGGGCAAGTCGGCCAGGATGTCGGCGGCCTGCCGCTCGCAACGGCCCCGCTCCGAGGCCCTCCGCTCACGGCTGCGCAGGGCGGTGGCGGTCCGCTCGCGCAACTCGCCGACGTAGGACTGCAGCATGGCCTTGGCCTGGTGGGGCGGCCGGTCGGGCCAGAGGTCCTCGACCAGCAACCCGCTCGGCACGACACGGCCGGCGAACACCGCCAGCAGCGCCAGCACCTGCCGCGGCTCGGCCGCCGCGGGGGCGATGGGCATTGCGCCCTCCATGACGACCAGTGCCCCCAACACCTTGATGTCCATGTCGACCCCCTTGCGCGGTGACCGTGGATTCCACCGCACCGGCTTCATCAGCACCAACGGATGGCAAAATAGTAGTGTGCTTTTTGTTTTTTTGTAAGTCGGACCCCGCGACCTCACGGCCGACGCTCCGTAAAGTGGTAGTGACTACGGAGGGTGTGGCACGCCGACGGCAACGGACAGCCGTCGTACGCGGGTAAGGAAGGGTCCTCGGTGAAACAGGCACGAGCCGCCCGGACGCGTCAGGCCCTGGTACAGGCGGCCGCGACGGAGTTCGACCGCAAGGGGTACGACGGCGCGTCCCTGACCCGGATCAGCCGTACCGCGGGCGTCTCCATGGGCGCCCTCACCTTTCACTTCGCCAGCGAGCAGGAGCTGGCCGAGGCGGTGTGCGCGGAGGGCGAGGAGATCACCCGGGCAGTGGTGCAGCGGATGGTCGGAGCCGGGGAGCCGGCCCTGCAGGCCGCCGTGGCCCTCACCCTGGCCCTCGTGGTGCTGCTCGAGGACGAGGCGCGGGTCCGGGCCGCCGCACGGCTGGCTCGCGAGCGCAGGGCCGAACAGCCGGACGCCTGGACCGAGTTGTGGGAGCCCGTGCTGCGCGAACGGCTGCGGTCCGCATCGCTCCAGGAACCGGGCGGCGGTGTGGACCCGGCAGCCGTCGCCACGCTGTGCCTGCTGCTGGTGCGGGGAGCCGAGACCACCGTCAGGGAGCACGTCCTCACCTGCGGCACCCCGGCTCAGGACGTCATCGGGCAGTTCTCCGACGTGTGGCGGCTCGTCCTGAAGGGCGTGAGCGCCGCCCCGGGCACCGGTTCCGGCAGGGCCGGTGAACGCCGCGCCATCCCCCGCCCCAGCCGTTCCGGCTGACCGGACGGTGAGCGGGCGTCCGCCGCGGCGGCCCCGGCGGCCGGGAATCAGACCGCGCTGCACCCGCCGTCCACGGGAACCGCGCCTCCGGTGACGAAGGACGACTGGTCACTGCACAGCCAGCCCGCGGCCCGCGCCACCTCCAGGGGATCGGCCATCCGTTTGATGACGGCCCGCGCCCCCGCGGCGGACTCCAGCTCCGGGACCTTCTCCAGTGCCTGCTCGATCAGTTCGGTGCGGGTGGTTCCCACCATCAGGGCGTTGACCCGGATCCCGCGTGCGCCGTACTCCGCGGCGGCCGCCCGCGTCAAGCCGAGCACCGCGTGTTTGGCGGCCACATACGGAGCCAGCACACCCGTGGCGAACGCGCCCGCGGTGCTGCAGGTGTTGACGATCGAACCGCCCGACTCCTGTTCCAGCATGACCGGAATCTGCTGCTTGAGGCAGTTCCACACGCCCCGCACGTTGACGTCCATGATCTGGTCGTAGAGGGCGTCGTCGGTTTCGTGCAGCGCGGTCCCGAGCGTGCCCCAACCGGCGTTGTTGAAGGCGGCGTCCAGGCCGCCGAAGACGTCGACGGCCGTGGTGACGGCCCGTCGCACGTCGTCCGGGCGGGTCACGTCGCCCACGGCCACCGCCACCCGGCCCCCGTCGTCCGCGATCTCGCCGGCCAGCGTCCTCAGGTGTCCCTCGCGCCGGGCCATCATGACCACCGACGCCCCCTGAGCGGCGAAGAACCGTGCGGCGGCCCTCCCTATGCCGCTGGACGCGCCGGTCACCATGACGGTCTTCCCTCGCAGCAGCCCCTGACCGCCCACGTCGTCCACCATGTGTCCCCCTGCTCTCGTGTCGTCGGCCGCCTCGGCCCGGCGGTGCCGTGCGCGGCGGCACCGGGTCGGCCCGGCCTGCGGCACGCTGACCGCAGGCCGGGCCGGCGGTCAGCTGAACGCCGCCGCGTGGTCGGCCGCCCAGGACGCGAACGTCGCGGGCGGTCTTCCGATCAGTCGTCCGAGGTCGTCGCCGACCTCGGACGAGTCTCCCGCCCGTCGCCGCTGCGCCGCCTCGAGCAGGGCCTCGGCCACGGCGCCGGGCAGACGCGCGGACCAACGCTCCAGGGCCTGCTCCGCGGTGAGTTCCTCGAACGCGAGCGGCCTCCCCACCACCCGGGCGAGGATCTCGGTCTGCTCGCGCGCGCCGATCGGCTCCGGGCCGGTCAACGCGTAGGTCACTCCTTCGTGCCCCGCCTCGGTCAGGGCCCGCACCGCGACCTCGGCCACGTCCCGGGGGTCGACGCACGCGGTGCGCGCGTTCCCGTCCAGGGCTCGGACAACCGACTCCTCGCGGATCGACGAGGCCCAGGACAAGGTGTTGGACATCGGCGTGCGCATCCGCAGCACCGTCCAGGCCAGGCCCGAGGTGCGCAGCATCTGCTCGCTCTGTCGGTTCCAGCGGGCGATGAGGTCGTTCGCGGACGGGTCGGCCACCGCCAGCCAGGACAGCTTGACCGCCTTGCGCACACCGGCGGCCCGGGCCGCGTCGAGGATCTGCGCGTCGTCCTGCGGGCGCAGCGGGTTCGCCGTGACCACGAAGACCGCGTCGGCCCCGGCCAAGGCGCGCTTCAGGGCGGGCCCGTCGCGATAGTCGCCGACCACCGTCTCACCGGGCAGTTCCAGTCGCCGGGCCCTGGACGCGTCACGCACCAGGGACCGCACCGGTCCTCGCCGGGCCAGCGCTCGGGTCACGTGCCGGCCCACCGCTCCGGTGGCGCCCGTCACCACGACCCGGGGCGCCTCGTCGCGCGCGCTCACTGCGGCTTCCCCCTCGCCTCGCCGAACTCGACCCGCTGCGCGGCGCTGGGAGTGGCCACCGAGGGGAGCAGGAACCGCCAGATCTCCTCCACCCGGTAGGGCAGGTCGAGGTGGTCGCTTTCCAGACGGGCGTGCAGCTGGGCGCCCGTGCACGCGTTGACCAGGAGTCTGGCCAACCCCTCCGGGTCCGCCCCGGCCCGCAGTTCGCGTCTGCGGCGGGCCACCTCGAACTCCTCCTTGAGCACCTTCGTCCACTGCTTGTGGGAGTTCTCGCTCCGTTCCAGGAACAGTTCCTGGTCCATGACCAGACGCGCCCCGGCGAGCAGGACGGGGTCGTCACGCAGCCGGTACGCCCAGGTGAGCGTCAGGTCGACGGCGCGCTGCAGCCCCTCGGACTCCAACGGCGGTACGACCAGCTCGGGTTGGCTGGCGACGATCTCGCGCGCCAGCATCTCCTTCGACCGGAAGTGGAAGTACATGGCGCCGAGCGTCAGACCCGCCCGCTCGGCGATCTGGGTGACGCTGGCCCCGGAGAAGCCGGACTCCGCGAAGACCTCGGCGGCCGCGTGTATCAGAGCCGCACGTGTGCGGACGGCCCTCTCCTGCTTCACAGCCCGGGAACCCATGTATCGCCTCGTAAAGACTCGACAAAAAGAAAACCGTTCTTTATTTTATGCACCACCGCGGGTCCCGCAAGACTTCACAGCCTGTCACCTGCCCGACACGTCGTTCCTGGGGAGCGCAGACGTATGGCAACTGACACCACCGGCAAGATCGACACGGCCGCCGGCACGCCCGAGGAGCTGACCGGGCTGCTGGTACGCAAAACGATGCGGAACGAGGCCCTCATCGCCTCGTGGGACCAGGGCTGCCACGCCACGCAGGCGGTCACCGGGCGCTGGCCGGTCGAGCACCACTTCTACGTGAGGGGCAGGCACTACTCCCCACTCCTCGTCACGGAGACCATCCGCCAGGCACTCGCCCTGCTGACCCACACCACGCACGAGATACCGCTGAACCACCGGCTCGGCTGGGAAAGCGTCCGCTGCGACATGGATCCCCGCGCTCTGGCGGTGGGTGGCGAGCCCGCCGAGATCGAGCTGCTGATCACGCACACCGGCGTGACCAGGCGCCGGCTCGGCTCCGCCCACCTGTCCGCGCGGGTCGGGGTCCTGCGCGACGGCGCCCATCTCGCCACCGCCGAGCTGAAGTACACCACCCACCCCCCGGCGATCTACGACCGGCTGCGCGGCGAATACGCCGACGCACGCGAGGCTTTCGCCCGAGCGCTGCCGCTCACCCCGCCGGCGCCGCCCTCGCGCGTCGGCGTCAAAGCGGTGAAGGACGTCGTGCTGACGCCCACGGACACACCCCATACCTGGACGCTCCGGCTCGACACCAGTCACACCGTGCTGTTCGACCACCCACACGACCACGTGCCGGGCATGGTACTCCTCGAGGCGGCCGGGCAGGCCGCGCACGCGCGGTTCATGTCCCGGTCCTCCACGGCCGTCTGCTTCGACACGACCTTCCTGCGCTACGTCGAGTTCGACCAGCCCTGCCTGATCACGGCGGAGCCCGCCGAGCCGGACGCGTGGGGCAGGAACCGCGTCAAAGTGAGCGCCGCCCAGGCGGGCCGGGTTGCGTTCACCTCCACGGTGACCTCCGAGCCGACCGTCGCACGCCGCTGACGGGGCGTCGTGGGCGGAGCCTTCGGTCCGTCCACGACGCCCCTCCCACGCCCGGCGCTCCGGTTGTCGCTGCCCGGTCTGTGTCAGACGCAGGTGAGAGAGCCGTCTCAGGTCAGTCGTCGCCGGCGGTGCGCTCCTCGCCCCCGGCCGTCCCGTCGCCGTCTTCGGGTGCCGGTCCCAGCAGGACCTCGATGCCCGCGCGCAGGTACCGCTCCAGCGTGGCGTCCGGCGCCGAGGCCAGGGCGGGTGGGCGTATCTCCGTGCGCATCAGACTGGTGCCGAGCATCCAGGCCGCCAGGAGTTCCGCCCTCAGGTCGGCGTCGGGGCCGTCGAGGCGGGCGGCCAGACGGTGGGAGAACACGTCCGTGAAGTCCGCCCGCAGCCGCGCCACCGCCTCGTCGCGGCCGGAAGAGCGCAGCACGGACAGCACCGGATGCGGGAAATCGCCCTCGCGCGGCGGCCCCATGAGCAGCGCGCAGAACCAGTCGGGGATCGCCTCGACCGGCTCGTCCAGCAGCGGCTCGAACATCTTGCCGGTCCCCGAAACGTCGTTGAACAGCGCTTCTTTCGAGCCGAAGTAGCGGTAGACGAGGGCGGCGTCCACGCCGACGTCGCCCGCGATGTCGCGCACACTGGTGCCCTCGTAGCCGTACTTGCCGAACCGGAAGGCCGCGGCGGCCCGCAGCGCGGTACGCGTTGCCGAGGCCGAGCGTTTGTGGGCGGGCCGACGGGCCACCGCCTCGGCCGCCTCGCCGTTGTGTACTCCGGTCACGTACCGCACCTCCGTGGTCCACGGCCCTCTGGCCATCCGCCCATGTTCCAGTCTGCGGCGCCTGTCTCAAAGTCACCGACCGATGTCATCAATCGTTGACTTACGTTCTCGCCGCGTGCGATACCTGACTCGGGTCAACGATTGATGACTTGAGTCCTCGCCGTGCCCGGGCCGTACGACGGAGTCGGCCCTTCCAGGTCCGCCCGTACGACGCGATCGAGCGCGCCCTCGCGCGCCCTTCGACCCGTCGCACGCGGGCACCCCCACCGACCGGAAAAGGTGATCCTCTGTGCCTGCTCGACGCGTCACCGTGATCGGCACCGGCTACGTCGGGCTGACGACCGGCGCCTGTCTGGCCTCCCTCGGGCACCGTGTGGTGTGCGCGGACGCCGACCCGCACAAGGTCGAACGACTGCGTGAGGCCCGGGTGGACATCCTGGAGCCCGGTCTGCCCGAGACCGTCCGGGACGCCCTGGACGCGGACCGGCTCGACTTCACCGGCGACACAGCGGCCGCCGTCGCCGAGGCCGAGGTCGTGTTCCTGTGCCTGCCGACGCCCATGGGAGCGGGCGGCGCCGCCGATCTCGCCGCCGTGGAGGCCGTCGCCGGGCAGATCCGCGACGTCCTGCCGCCCGGCTGTGTCGTCGTCAACAAGTCGACCGTGCCCGTCGGAACGTGCGAGCGTGTCGCCGCGCTGCTCGGCCGGGACGACGTGGCCGTGGTGAGCAACCCGGAGTTCCTGCGCGAGGGCCGCGCCGTCC
Source organism: Streptomyces africanus (assembly GCF_002150735.1). GTDB lineage: Bacteria > Actinomycetota > Actinomycetes > Streptomycetales > Streptomycetaceae > Streptomyces > Streptomyces africanus. The sequence goes on along the minus strand of NZ_MUKA01000055.1, from coordinate 2,105 downwards.
AGGACTTCCTGCATCCCGACCGGATCGTCATCGGCGCCGCGGACCGGGACGCCGCCCGGCGCGTGGCCGACCTCTACGCCGGACTGGACGCGCCGCTGGTGCTCACCGACCCCGCCAGTGCCGAACTGACCAAGTACGCGGCGAACTTCTTCCTCGCGATGAAGCTGTCCTTCGCCAACAACCTGGCCACGGTCTGCGACCGCTTCGGCGCCGACATCAACGATGTCACCGAGGGCATCGGCCGGGACCCGCGCATCGGCTCCGCGTTCCTGCGGCCCGGGCCCGGCTGGGGCGGCTCCTGTCTGCCCAAGGACACCCACGCCCTGCTGACCGTGTGCGAACTGGCCGGGGTCGACTTCCCCCTGCTGCGCGCCACGATCGAGACCAACGTCACCCACCAGCGGCAGCTCGTCGACCGGATCGCCGCGGCCTGCGGGCGCGACGCGGACGGCTCGCTGCACGGCGTACGACTCGCCCTGTACGGCCTGACCTTCAAGGCCGGAACCTCCGATCTGCGCGACTCGCCCGCGCTGTCCGTCGCCCGGCTGCTGCGCGAACGCGGCGCCGAACTCACGGGGTACGACCCGGCGTTGCGCGAGGAGCGGCCCGATCTGAGCGATCTGGTCGACCTCGTCGACGACCCGGTGCGGGCGGCGGAGGGCGCGGCGGCCTGCCTCGTCCTCACCGAGTGGCCGGAGCTGCGCGACCTCGACTGGGCCGCGATCGCCGCGCGGATGTCCGGCCAGGAGGTCCACGACTTCCGCAACCTGCTCGACGCGGACCGGCTCGCGCGGGCCGGGCTGAACTGGCAGGGCATCGGGCGCGCGCAGGCACCGACGCGGGTGGCATGACATCTCCTGTCCGCCTGTGCAGACGAAGACAAGCCCGAGAAGACACGTCCGAGAAGAATCAGAGAGAAAGGCTCACGCCATGCGGGTTCTGTGCACCACGCTCGGCAGTCCCTCCCACGGGCGCGCTCAGCTGCCCCTGCTGCGCGCCCTCGCCAGGGCCGGGCATCAGGTGCTGGTGGTCACCACCGAGGCCCTCGTCCCCGTCTTCCGCGACGACGACGTACAGGTGAAGGCCTCTTTACCGGAGTTCGATCCGCTCGCCGCGATGGGCCCGTACCTCGCCGAACTCGGCGACACCCCCGACCTGACGGAGCCGACGGACGCGCTGGCACGGCTGCTGATGCGCAACGTCGCCGGGCCGGGGATCAAGCCGCACCTGGACGTCCTGCTCCCCCTCGCCCGGGAGTTCCGGCCCGATGTGATCCTGCGCGACGGCATGGACATGGGCGCGGTGCTCACCGCCGAAGTACTCGGCGTGCCGCAGTTGCCGACGCCTTCCGGGTTCAGCAACCTCCTGGACCCCGCCGAGGTGCTGCCGCAGCTGAACGAGCGGCGCGAGGAGCTGGGACTGCCCGTACGGGACGACCCGCTGTCCCTCGTGCCGCACGGCCGCGTCGACTACGTACCGCCCGCCTTCTCGTTCGCCCGGCACCTGCCCCAGACCTGGGCGTACCGGCAGACGGTGGACGTCGAGCGCGGCATGGTGCTGCCGGAGTGGGCCGCCGCACTGCCCACGGACCGGCCGCTGGTGTACGCCGCGATCGGTACCGCCCTGCCGACGATGCGTGCGCGCATGCAGGACGGGGAAACGCCTCTGCCCGTGAAGCTGCCGGACGCCACCGAGAGCCTCAGGGCGATCGTGCGGGCGGCGGCCGAACTGGACGACTGCACGGTGATCGTGTCGACGTCCGGACTCGCGGTGGACACCGAGGGGCTGCCCGGGCACGTCCGCGTCGCCGAGCGCGTGCCGCAGCCGCTGCTGCTGGAGTCGGTCGACCTGTTCATCACCCACGGCGGCTTCAACAGCATCCGCGAGGCCATGCGCACGGGCACGCCGCTGGCGGTCCTGCCGCACTTCGGGGACCAGCCCGCCAACGCGGAGCGCGTGGAGGAACTGGGCCTGGGCCGGCACATCGCGGACCGCAGCGCGGCCGGCATCGCCGACGTCTGCCGCAAGCTCCTCGCCGATCCCGAGCCCCGGGCGCGGGCCCGGTCGGCCCAACTGACCATGCTGACGCTGCCGGATGTCGAGCA
>NZ_MUKA01000431.1 GCF_002150735.1 Streptomyces africanus | reverse complement strand
GCGCCCGGATGGGCGGCCGGCGCGGCCACCGCGACGAACCCGTGCCGCCCGGCGACCACCTGCCCGGCCACCCGGCGCCCAACGCGGACCACATACACGCCCCGGGGCCCGCGCGGCTGAAGCCCCCTTCCAGTATGCGGTAGGGTTGACCTGCGCGATCACGCGGTTCACCCCGCGCGAGGCGCATCGGGACGTGGCGCAGCTTGGTAGCGCACTTGACTGGGGGTCAAGGGGTCGCAGGTTCAAATCCTGTCGTCCCGACTTGCTGGAACAGCAGGCCGGAGGCCGTGTCGGAGGGTTCGACACGGCCTCTTGCCCTGTCCCCCTCTCACGCGCGCGTCGCCGGGTCGCAGATCCCCAGCGCCACCAGCCGCAGATCGGCTTCCGGCCCGGCCGCGGCCCGTTGCGCACCCGGCCCGGGCAGCCCGCCGGCCGTCCGCTCCGCGATCCGTTCCAGGTACGTGCGTACCGACACCCCCTCGGCCGCGGCCGCCGCGGCGAAGCGGTCGTACGCGGCCGCCGAGAGGGTCAGGTCCCTCGTCTCAGGCACCGGCGGGCTGCCTCCCCTCCGCCAGCAGGTCGAGCAGCTCCCCGGCCCACGACGGGTCGTAGCGGTCGAGACGCGGCACGCCGCCCTCATCGGGGTCCTTCGTCCACTCGACGTGCGCGCCGGGGTTGTGGGCCGCGTACCCGCCGGGCGCGAACAGATGGGGGCTGCCCTGCACGCCGGGGCCCTGGGCGACGCGGAACTGCTCGTAGACCTCGGCCCGCCCGGCACCGCGCTCCAGGGCGCGGCCCAGGGCCTGTTCGTCCACGTGCTCGCACGAGGCGGCCACGTCGAGGATCTCCGAGAGGATGCTGACGCAGCGGCTCTCGACGTAGAACGCGTGCCGCAGACCGGCGTCCAGCTCGTCGCTGCCGCGCAGGCCGCCGATCAGCGGGTCCTTCGCGGCCTGGACGGCTTCCATCACGGGCAGCATCGTCGACGGGTAGTCGTACTCCCGCCCCGCCCACAGGCGCCAGCCGAGGTCCGGGCGGTGTGCGGAGATCACCACGATCTCGGGCTCCACGATGAACTTGGGCGTGGGCTGGTGGTTGAACAGCTCCAGCGGGAACGCCCGGTGGTCGATCAGCAGGTCCTGCCCGCGTTCGCGGGCCGTCGTGCGCAGCGTGTGCAGCGCGAGGGTGGCCCAGGGACACCCCGGATCCGACCAGACGGTGACGGGCCGTGGCTCCGGGGCAGCGCTCATGGTGTCCTCCTTGGTGGCGGGACCACACCCGGGTCCCCGCCGGGTGTGCGGCGGCACGGAACTCCATGGTGACGCGCCTGCGGCGCCCGGTGCCCGACCCCGCCGCCACTCTGTCAAGTCCCCCTGAAAGAGCCCCGGAAGGGGTGCTCGTCGACCGCGGCGGTGGTCCGGACACAGCTGGAAGGACGGGTTCCGGATCGGGCATCCCGGGGGCGGGGACGCGATGGTGGCCCGGCCACCGCCACTCGTCGCAAGTCCTGTGCTCCGTGTACCTGGGACCGGCGCGCCGTGTACCGCACATTGGACGGGCAGCCCTTCGGATCGTCTTCGTCTACTCCTGATGGAGGGTCCGTTCATGAGTGTGGTCGCGCTGAGCCCCGACCGAGCGCAGAGTCCGACCATGCACGAGCCGCCGTACGCACCTCCGTGCACCGTGTCGCTGCCGGAGATGTGCTCACTGCTGTTCGCCTCCCTGCCCCGCAGCGACCAACGCCGCAAGGGCATGGAGTACATACGAGGTTTGCTGGAGGTGAGGGGACGCAAGTCGATACGCAACATCGCCGCGCTCGTCGGGGGACAGGCGACGGAACAGAGCCTGCACCACTTCATCAGCGACTCCAGTTGGGAATGGGGGCCGGTGCGCCGGGCACTGGCCCGGTACGTGGTGAGTGCCGTCCCGCCACAGGCGTGGGTGGTGCGGCCGATGGTCATCCCCAAGGCCGGGCGCCACTCCGTCGGGGTGGAGCGGCGCTTCTTCCCGGAGCACGGCCAGATGCTCAACGCCCAGCAGGCCGTGGGCGTGTGGTCGGTCGCCGAGGAGATGAGCGTGCCGGTCAACTGGCGACTGCAGCTCTCCCCGTCCTGGTTCGCCGAGGAACGCCGGCGCCGTGCGTCGATACCGGACGACGCGTCGGCGGAGACCCTGGGCGAATGCGCGCTCCAGGCCGTCCTGGAGACCGCGGCGTGGCAACTGCCGCCCCGCCCCGTGGTGATGGACGCCCGCGGGGGTGACGTCGGCTCGACGGTGTCGGGGCTCCTCGACCTGGGCATGCCGATGATGCTCAGGGTCGACGACTCCCTGCGGCTGTCGGTGGCGGACCCCGCGCTCAAGGGTTTCGACACCACCCCCAGGCCGGTGCGCCAGATCATGAGCGCGAGCCGGGGCCTGCAGCGGCCGGTGGTGTGGCCGGACGGCGGCGGAGGAGCGGTCCGGCGCTCCGGGCTCGTCACCGCCGTACGCGTGGCGCTGCCCGGCCCGTCGAGCCGGCGGACCGGAACCGGGCTGTGTGACCTGCTCCTGCTCGGGGTGGGCACCAACGACCGGCGGCGGCCGAGGGAGGTGTGGCTGACGGACCTGACGTCGGTCCCGCCCGCGTTCTGGATGCGGATGCGGGCGATGGTCCGCCGGGTCGACCAGGACTTCGCCCGGGCGGCCGACCAGGTGGGGCTCCGCGACTTCGCCGGACGCTCCTACCGCGGCTGGCACCGGCACGTGACCCTCGCCTCGGCCGCGCACGCCCTGTCGGCTCTGGGCGACACCGACGACGGCGAGCTCGACTACGCGTCCTGATCCCCGGCGGCGTCCCCGGCCGGCTCCTCGCGCTCCCGCAGCACGTGCCGTATCCGGGACATGCGGAGCGCGAGCTGGATCTCCAGGGCACGTTCGGGCCGCTGCCAGTCGGGGCCGATCAGGTCACCGATGCGCTCCAGCCGGCGGGCCACGGTGTTGGGGTGCACGTGGAGCTTCTCGGCCGCGTACGTCGGGCTCCCGCCGGTGTCGAAGTAGGCGTCCAGCGTGCGGATCAGCTCCGTCAGCCGCTGCTCGTCGTAGTCGAGCACGGCACCTATCGTGCTCTGGATGAACCTTTCGGCATCCACCTGGTCCGAGAGCAGCAGGCCCATGAACCCCATCTCGTGGGTCGAGGTCGAGGTTCCGGTGACGCCGAGGGCGGTCATCGCGTCGAGGCAGCGTGCCGCTTCCCGGTACCCGTGGAGGACCGCACCGGGGTCCGACACGGGTCCGGAGCCGCTGACCGTGGGCGGACGGCCGGGCAGGGACGACAGTTCGTCGTGCACCGTCCGGGCGGCGGCGCCCGGGTCGGTGCCCGGCAGCAGCAGCACGATGTCGCCCTCGTGCGTGGTGTGCAGCCCGTTCACACGACGCGCGCAGGACGACGCCCGGGTCACCGCGTGCGCCTGCGCGTCCCCCTCGAAGCGGGCGATCACGACGACGTGCGGCTGGTCCAGCCCGATGCCCAGCCGGCGGGCGCGCCGCTCGAGCAGGTCCCGGGGCCGGGGCACGCTGATCAGCAGATCGTCGAGCAGTTCGTCCCGGAACTGCCCCTCCACGACCGTGCCGCCGCCCTCCTGGAGCAAGAGCAGCAACGCGGCTGCCCGGGCCGCGCACCGCAGCAGTTCCGCGGTGTCGCCGGACAGCGTGGGACCGGCCTGGACGTACAGGGCGCCCAGGTGGTGACTGCCGGCCAGGAGCGGCACGGACCAGATGCCGCCGTCCAGGAGGGCGGGGGAGGGATCCAGCAGCAGCCCGGTGTCCTTCGCGGCGCGGGCGAACTGTTCGCGGGTGGTCTCGGACAGGTCCCCGGAGGCGGCGATCGCCGTGCCGTGCGGACCGCACAGCAGCACGGGAGCACCCAGCCCGAGGTGGCACTCCTCCACCAGCAGCTGTGGATCGCAGCCACCGAGCACCAGGTCGAGCAGGGCCCCCTGCGTGGCGACCAGGCCGCGCGCGTCGGCCAGTTCGGCCTCCGCGCCGAGCACCCGCTCCCGCAGGGCCGCCGTCTCCTCCCGCGTCTCGTCCAGGTGCAGGGCCCGGTCCAGGGCCACGCCGCCGATCTCGGCGAGCATGTTCACGAGCGCTGTCTCGTCGGCGGAGAAGTGGCGCACGCTGCGGTCCGCCACGTGCAGCGATCCCTCGGTGCCGGCGGCCCGGCTCAACGGCACGGCGAGGACGGCGTGCAGCCCTTCGGCGCTGATCCACCGATCGAGTTCGCCGGCGTGCCGGAAACTGTCGTCCGTCAGGTAGTCGGAGGTCCACAGCGGCGCACGGTGCGCCAGCACGGCGGACGCCAGCCCGGCTCCCCTCGGTAATCGCAGCCGCGCGTTCAGCATCGTGACGTGCCCGTCGAGCGAGTGCAGCCGGAACCCCCCGCCGTCGTCGGCGGGCAGGGTGACCCAGGAGACGTCGGCGCCCAGCAGCAGCCGCGCCCGGCGGGTGATGATCTTGAGGGTGTCCTCGACGGTGTGCGCGCTCGCCAGGTCGGAGGCGGTGTCGACGAGCGTGGCGAGGGCGGCGCTCCACTGCTGGCGGCGCTCCAGCCGGGCCTGGATGCCCAGGGCCAGCCGTTTGGTCTGTTCCACCCTGCGCAGGTCGGCGCCGGTCACGCCCTGTTTGCGGGCCTCCTCGACCACCGCTTCGAAGCGGTTGGCCGACCCCTCGCCGGCCAGGAGGTCCAGCAGGGCCAGCACGGCCGCCACGGCTTCGTCCTTCTTCTGCGACACGAGGCCCTCCGGTGTCTCGTTCCCCAACCGCCGGCAGTGACGGTGCACGACGGCCGAGTCGGACGGGCCACGGCCTCACCGCAGCAACGGGAGGACTCCCGCGTGCGTTCCGCGAGCCGTGCCCGCGCCCCGAGAGCCACAGCCTCTCCCCACATGGTCACCTGGTGGCCTGCGGACCGGACCCGTGCCGGCCGACGACCCGGCAGGCGCACTGTCCTTTCGCGAACCCTCCTGGCGATTATGCCAGTTGGCGCATGCAGAGGTGTTTTGGGAAGCGCGGTGTGCGCCGTCACACTCACTGGGTGTGACGGCGCACCTGTAGCGGACGGCGGTGCTCAGAGCGCCAGGAGCGAGACGATGGCGGGCCCGAAGGCAGCGCCGAGGAGATACGACAGGTTGAACATGCCGATGGCCGGCGGGCGTTGGTCGTCGGGCACGGCCGAGGCGGCGTGCACCGCGAACGCTCCCTGGCCCGACGCCGCCGCGATCGACGTCAGGGCCTGGGCGGCCAGCAGGACCAGGGCGGAGGTGCCGGCGACCGCCAGCACGACCCCCAGGACGGCGAGACCGGCCAGAGCGGTGATCACCGCCCGGCGTCCCGTCCGCGCCGAGACCGCCACGACGAACCAGGACAGGGCGCCGCCCAGCAGCAGCGGCCACACCATGGCGACGCCGATCTCGCTGGTCGACCACGACGTGTGGTCCTCCAGCCGTTCCGGAATCGCGTACATCATGCCGAAGTTGACCACCGCCAGGCACAACGCGAGGCCCGCCGAGACCAGGAAGCCCGGGTTGCGGACCAGGACGGCGGGCACGAAACCCCGCGGCCGAGCGCGCACCCGGGCCGCCAGCAGCCCCGCGGCGAGGACGGAGCACACGCCGGCGACCAGCGGCTGGTGCGGCACGAACACCAGAGCGGTGACCAGCGCGGTCAGCAGCACCGCGCCCAGCGGGTCGAACGGCTCCCGGGTGACCGGGGCGCCGTGCGCGCACCGGGCCACGGCGAAGGGGACGGCCACCGCGCTCAGCACGGGCAGCGCGAGGGTGGCCTGCCAGGACAGCAGGTCGTTGACGAGGGAACCGGCCAGCGGGGCCGTCGAACCCACCACGGCGAGCGAGGCGGTGACCAGTCCCATGGCGCGGGGCGAGCCGGCCAGGCTCATGGCCGTCGCCGTGAGGCCGGCCGTGCCGAGGCCCATCAGGGCGGTCCCCAGGACGAGCACCGGCAGGACGGGTATGCCGGCCACCAGGCCCGCCCCCAGCAGGACGAGCAGACCGCAGGCGGTGAGGGCGGTG
>NZ_MUKA01000430.1 GCF_002150735.1 Streptomyces africanus | reverse complement strand
GCGCGGCCGGAGGGCCCCTGGGGGATGGGGCCGAGTCAGGCCGTATAGCCGTCCCAATAGCCGTCAGGACGCGGCATCAAGGCATCCGGCCTGACGTTGCTCTTCCTCCAGGTCCAGGAGTGCGCCAGTTCCTCGCCAGACGCCTCATGGCGACGGAGCACACAGATCGACCGGACGTCACGCAGATAAGCGCCTTGGCCGATGCGGTCAGTAATACCGACTCCCTCGCCCTTCTCGGCGAGCTGCCGGGCGTGGCGGGCGGACTCGTAGGCCTCGTGTTCCGAGTCGTGAGAAGAGTGCTTGCAGAAGCCCGGGCCCTCGTACCTGATCAGCCAGTCGGGATAGTGATTGGTCATGGTCTGCTCCTACTGGCCGTAGTGGTCGGACGGCTGGTCCGGGGAGGTGTCGCGGCTGGTGCACGGCTCGTGGTGGATGCCGGCGGCCTGGTCTTCGGGTGTGGCGCCGCAGTCGCAGGAAGGCATGGGGGTTCCCCGGTGTCCGTGTGGTGGGGCTTGGATGTCTCCACCGTACTCCGCATTGCATGGCAATGCAATGCGTTGTGCGGGATCCGGGCATACGGAAAGGGGCCCGACCCGACAGGCCAGACCCCTCACGCTGCGCACGCCAGCTCTAAAACGGAGGTTCGTCCCCCGACGGACCCGACCACGCCCCCGCCGGCTGCGTACCCGGCACATCCGACGCCCACGGATCCTGACGCGCCACCTGCGACGTCTGACGACGCGTCTCCTCAAAGTGCTGACGGCCCTTCCCCGACCCGCCCGTCTTCTCCACCTTCGCGGTGGCGCTGCGCAGCGATACGGCCACCTCGTCGGCCTCGAGCTCATACACCGTGCGCTTAACGCCCTGCTTGTCCTCGTAGGACCGCTGGGACAGCCGGCCCTGCACCACCACCCGCATACCGCGCGTCAGGGTCTCCCCGCAGTTCTCACCCTGCTGCCGCCACACGGACACGGGCAGGTAGAGCGTCTGGCCGTCCTCCCAGGCCTGCTTCTCCTTGCTGTACGTCCTCGGCGTCGACGCCACGGTGAACTTGCAGACCCCCGCGCCCGAGGGTGTGAAGCGCAGGGACACCTTCTCGTCCACCACATTGCCGATCACAGTCACGATCGTTTCTCCGGCCATCAGGCGGCCTCTCCCATCTCGTCTTGCGTCAGGTCCCTCACGACCTGCTGGTCAGAGGTCATCTCGAGGTACGCCTTGCGTACCGTCTCCCGGCACAGCCCCAGCTGCGCCGCAATGTCCCGCAGCGTCAGACCCGAACCATTGCGGTGCAGCCGCACGATCGCGTCGCCCTCCAGAGCGATCACGTCACTGACGCTCAGGCCGGCACCGCATTCCCGCAGCACCCGCATCTCCTCGGCCTGCAACCGCTCGAGGCCGTCGACACCGTTCTTCGACAGACGCCGAATGCCTTCCTCCCGCTGTCGGAGAACGGACAGGGCCGCGCTCACCATGCTCTGCGGAAGCGGCGTGTTCTCCGAATTGAGGACCGCCCCCAACACCACACCGATCTCCGAATGCGACAGGCCCCGACGCTCAAGCGACCTCAACGTCTCCTTCGACGTCCGGAGAAGCTCCTCGATCCTTGAGGGCTTCTTGTTCCTGACCAGCCCGGGCCGGGGCGGAACCAGCAGCAGATACGCCCGGTACACGCCCATCGGCGTCGATCCGAGACTCTCAGCGACCTGCTGCACGCTCATCTTCCACTCCACCAGGGCCACCAGCAGATGCGCACCGTGCTTGACCGCAAGCTGACGGGCCGAAGCCCTGCCCGGCCGGCGCAGCCGCCGGCCAGTGTCGAGGGCAACCACGGAACGCCGCTCCCGCCCTGTCAGGCCGCCGCAGATCGCTTCGGACTCCCCACGGCGGATGGCGTCCTCAAGGCACGCTTGCTTCACCGGGCAGGATGCGCAGATCTGCTTGGCCTGGTCGATACGCTCCTGCGGGGTGTCGGGGTCGGGGAAGAACAGGTCTGCGTCAGCGGTCGAGCATGCGGCCTTCGCTCGCCAGTGGGGAACGGTCAGGGTGTTCATGCCGGCTGCACCTCCCCCGCGGCGCGCTGCGCCCGGAACGACTCCACCGCACGCCGCACCGCCCAGTGCCCCACGCCCAACTCCATGGCGATCTGCCGGTACGGCACGTTCTCGGCGACCCTCTGCTCGATCAGCTGCCGGTTCTCCAGACAGACGGCCTTGTGGGAGAACGGGGCACGGGCGATCGTTCGCCGCTCACACTCGCTGAGGCCGCCCCACACGCCCGCGTTCTGCCCCGTGTCGAGCGCCCACTCCAAACAATCCGACCGGGCTGGGCAGCGTCCGCAGATCTTCTTGGCCTTCTCGGTGGCCTGGGCGATCTGGTGCTGGTTGCCCTGCGGGAAGAACATCTCGGGGTCGGTCTGGGCGCAGAGAGCGTGGTCGCGCCAGTTCGTGTCCGGTGTTGTGGCGAGGCGTGTGGTGGTGCTCATCGTGTGGCTCCGGGAAGGGTGTAGAGGCGGATGATCGCGCCGGGCTCGGGCAGGGCTTCGGGGTGTTCGCCGGGGTAGACCTTGCGGCTGTGGGATTCGATGACCCGGCCGTCGTCCTCCCACGCTTTGGCGGTACTGATGGCGTCGTAGGTGGAGCGTTCGAGCTTGTCGATGTCGGGGCTGACGGCCGGGTAGGTGCGGCGTCGTTTGGGGGCGTTGACGGGCTTGGGCATCGTGAAGGTGATGTCGGCTCGTACGGGGCCGGCGACGGGGCGTGCTTGTCCGGTGAGTAAGGCCTGCTGGATGGCGGCGGTGACCTTGTCGCGCCAGGGCTTGACCTTGGTGGAGGACTCCCGCATGAGGGGGATGGCCTTGCCGGTTTTGCGGCTTCGGCCCCATCCGACGGGCGTCTTGCTGCCTTGGGGTCCGGCGAGTCCGTAGACGATGACGGTGAGGGCGGGCGTGGGGTCCCAGTCGTATCCGATGGCGGGTGCCGGGTCGGGGGCGAGGGCTGTCAACGTGGGTACTCCGTGACGGGTATGGGGCCGTAGCGGCCGCGTCGTAGGTGGGTGGCGTTGCCGGGCTTGTGGCCTACTGGTCGGTGCGTCTGCGGGCCGCTGCTTCCCTGCTGCGGCGCTTGCGGCATTCGCGGCAGTGGCGTCGTCCGCGCTTGTCCACGTAGAGATTTGGGCCGGACAGCGGGTGGCCGTGGATGCAGTCGGTTTGCGCTGCTTGCCGTGCCGCGAAGCCGCGAGATCGCAGAAGGTTGACCCGTCCTGTGACTGCCTCAAGATGATCAGGATTGACGCAAACCGTGTTCCGGCAGAGGTGGTCTATCTGTAGGCCGTCAGGGATCGGGCCTTTGGCGCTCTCGTAGGCGAGTCGGTGGGCGTACTGCTTGCCGACCCTCCCGTACTTGCCGTTGGTGGATCCCGTCCATATCCAGCACCGGCCTAGGGAGGGGCGGCCTTCAGGAAGTGGGCCGTCACGGTTGGTTCTGGCGGCGAGCGAATCGAGAGGGTTCCGATATGCCACGGGTGTAGCGAGCGGGTCACCGTGGGCGCGAAGCCGGTTGTAGTGGGTCCAGCAAAGCTTCTTCGCCTGTGCGGGAGCGGCGCACCCGTCGATCTGGCAGGGCTTGGTCTTGCCCGACGGCTTGGGCGGGTTCTCGCGGAGTTTCTCGGCCTCGCAGAGCCGGCAGTAGGCGGTGAGGACTAAGCCGCCGGGCTTGCGGGTTCTGAAGGCGCTGGCGGGCTTGGTTTCCTGGCACCTGGGGCAGCGCTTCTCCTGCGGGAGAGTTGTGCGGGTGAGCGCGGCGCTGATCTTCCGTCGCTGCTCGGTGGTCATCCGCGTTCCCTTGGCTGGCATGGCCACTCCTGTTCGTTCACTGGTTGGGTTCGGGGAGTCCGAGGGCTTGGGCGAGTGCGCGGCGGGCGGTTTCGTCGTAGGCCTGGTCGTGGATGAACGCGACGGTGTTGGCGACCATGCGGCGGAGCTTTTGGAGCTCGTCTTCGGCGCGGCGGAGGAGTTCACGCTGGGGCATCGTCGTCCTCGTCGAGGTCTCGGGTTTGGGTGACGGCGATGGTGATGGGGACGGCCCCGTCGGCGGCGGCGGAGCAGAACACCCACTGCTTGATGTCGGGGTCGATGTGGACGTGTTCGTGGTGGGCGAGGGTGACGAACTTGCCGTCGGGGAGGAGCACGTTGCATTCGACGGCGAAGGGGGTTTTGGGGAGGTGACCGAGGCGGAGGAGGTCGCCGTTCCAGACGCGGAGCCCGGGGTGGTTCTGCACTGGGCGGCCGAGTTGGTTGTCGCCGTGTTCGGCGGTGTAGAGGGCGGCGGCGTCGGCCTGGGCGAGGGCTGCGGCGAGAGCGGACACGTAGCCGGGCGTGTGCTCAGGCACGGCGCTGCTCCCGGTTCTGCCGCATGGCCAGCGCATCCGCGACGGTGAAACCGTTCACGGTGATCTTGGGGGCGTGCTCCTTCGCGAGCTTGAGTGCGGTGTCCAGGTCGAAGCGATGCTCAGCCAGCCACTCGTCTTCGCGTTCGGAAGGGATCGACTCGTAAGACCAGGTGCCGTCGGATCCGAGGCAGGAGCGCAGACGGACGACGGCCCACAGACCACGTCCCCGGTACTCAACGGAGAGGTTGAAGAGGGCGCCCTCGTGGTCGTCGGGCGGGAAGTAGGAGACGGCGTAGCGGGTGGCCTGCACGGCGGGTTCGGGGATGTCGGTCACGGCTGGGGGTGCTCCTTCGGGGTCTCGGCGTCGGCGCGGGCGGCGAGGCCGAGACCCCGAAGGAGCAC
>NZ_MUKA01000429.1 GCF_002150735.1 Streptomyces africanus | reverse complement strand
CGGCGGCGGGGCCGCCGCCGCGCGCCTTGGGGGCCGGGTGGTGGGTGTGGCCGGTCAGGAGGCACTGCTCGGAGCGCCGATAGGGGTCGTCGGGCGGGGTCGCCCGGGTACGGGCGGCCAGCAGGGCGGCCACGGCATCCCGGCTGTCGATCATCTCGGCGGGCAGTTCATGGTTGGACAGGCCGGTGTGCCGGCGCAGTTCCTCGGCGACGAGTTTGACCAGTTCGGTGTGGCCGATCCGGTGCCAGCGGCCGGCCGCGCGGATCTCGGGCTCGGCGGGCCGCCGCGTGCCGCGCACGCGCAGCAGGCGGTCCCCGCCGGGCAGGTCGTACACCCGGTGCTCGCCCGTCTCGCTCACCGGCCGCGCCACCTCCCGCAGCAGGCAGTTCAGCAGCGGCACGGCGGCGTACGCGTCGGCCCGTTCGGCGAGGCCGCCGGTGACGGGATCTTCGGCGACCGGGGACACCTGGGCGGGGTCATCATGGGCGGAGTCGTCGCCGTCGGGCGGGGGCATCAGGTCCACGCGTTCCACTCGTTCCCTGCGGTCCTTGAAGGATGTCCGGACTTCCGGGCGGAGATGATCAGTATGCGTGCCGTCGTCATCCCGCCGTGACGCCCTATTCGTACCCGAGGAGCCCGCCCGTGCACCGTTCCCCCACCGCCGAGGCCGAGGTCGCCGAGGAACTGGCCGTCGTGCGGCCCGGTCTCCTGCCGCGGTACGAGGCCGAGCTGCCCGGTGCCCGGGCGGCCGTGCTGTCCCGTCTGTGGCGTGGTCTCGCCCACGACCCGCTGCCCTGGGTCACCCGCCGTGAGCAGGGCCGGGACGGGCTGACCCTGTACCTGTCGGACGGCCGCCGCTTGCGCGGCCCGCGGCCGGATCCGTACGCGACCGGCGCGTACGTCACCGTCGTACGGCTCGACGAGGCGGAGTACGACGATCCGGCCCGGCTCGTGACGGACCTCGCCGTACCGCACTCCGCGTCCTTCGCCGCCGAACTCGGGCACAGTGTCGCCTCGTTGACGCTGTCGAGGGCGGGACAGGAGGGGGGCGGCACGGACGAGTGGCCGGAGCGCGACTGGGAGTGGGAGCAGCGGATCGTCGACGGGCATCCGTTCCACCCCACCTGCCGGTCCCGGCCCGGTTTCTCGGTGGCGGAGCAACTCGCCTACGGGCCCGAGCACCGGCCGCTGGTGGAGCTGGGGCTGGTACCGGTGCGAGCGCGGGAGTGCCTGGTGGCGGGGGCGTGGCCGCGGGAGCTGCGGGACGGGGAGCGGGTGGTGCTGCCGGTGCACCCGTGGCAGGCGGCGCATGTGCTGAAGCGGACGTGCGAGCAGTGGCGGGCCGGGCATCCCCTGATGGCGCTGCGGACGCTCGCGCTGCCCGGCGGGCCGCACGTCAAGACCTCGCTCAGTGCCCGGCTGACGTCCTCGGTGCGGGACATCTCGCTGCCCTCGGTCGCCGCGTCCGCGGTGCTGTCGGACTTCGCCGAGGCGTCGGCGGCGCACACCGACGGCCTGCTGCACATGACCCGCACCCTGGGCGCGGCGGCGGCCGGCTCCCCCGACCTCGCGGCCGTCCTGCGAGAGCCGCCGGAAACCTACGCGACGGCCGGCGAACGGGTCCTTCCGGTGGCGGCACTCGCCACCACCGGGCTGCCCCGCTCCCCCGCCTGGCTGGCCGGTTTCGCGCGCCTCGCCCTCACCGTCGGACTGCGGCTGCTGGAGCTGGGCGTGGCCCTGGAGGCGCACGGCCAGAACCTCCTGGTGATCCTGTCGCCGGCAGGTGATCCGGTGCGGCTGGTCTACCGCGACCTGGCCGACATCCGGGTCAGCCCCGCCCGTCTCGCCCGGCACGGAATCACGGTGCCCGGCCTGCCCGCCCGCATGGTCACGGACGACGAACGCACGCTGCGGCGCAAGCTGTTCGGCTCGCTGGTGGCGGGCGCCCTGGCCGGCACGGCGGGGTCGGGGGCGGCCCTCGCGCAGGCCCTGGAGACGGCCGTACGGGACCTTCCCCGCACCCCGGACCTCGCGGCGCTGCGCGCGGAGCCCCTGCCCACGAAGGCGCTGACGCTGATGCGGCTCTCGCAGACGCCCGGCGACCAGTGGGCCGACCTGCCCAATCCCCTTGCCTGAGCCTCGTTTTGGAGCACGGCACCCCGGATCAATAAGATCCGCCGATGATCACAAGAAAACGGCTGGCGGCGGGCGTCTGTGCCCTGCTCGCCGCGTTGACGGCCGGGCTCGCCCTCCCGGCCGGAGCGGCCGCCGGTGAACCCACGGGCCAGGACGCCCCCAAGGTCGACCTCGTCCTCGACGTCAGCGGCTCGATGCGGGCCCGCGACATCGACGGACAGTCGCGGATGGCCGCGGCGAAGCAGGCGTTCAACGAGGTGCTCGACGCGACGCCCGAGGAGGTCGAACTCGGCATCCGCACCCTCGGCGCCAACTACCCGGGCGACGACCGGAAGACGGGCTGCAAGGACACCGCGCAGCTCTACCCGGTCGGCCCGCTGGACCGCACCGAGGCCAAGACGGCCGTCGCCACGCTCAGCCCGACCGGCTGGACGCCGATCGGGCCGGCCCTGCTGAAGGCGGCCGGCGACCTGGACGGCGGCGACGGCTCCAAGCGCATCGTGCTGATCAGCGACGGCGAGGACACCTGCGCCCCGCTCGACCCGTGCGAGGTGGCCCGCGAGATCGCCGCCAAGGGCATCGGCCTGACCATCGACACGCTGGGCCTGGTGCCGACCGCCAAGCTGAGCAGGCAGCTGAGCTGCATCGCCGAGGCCACCGGCGGCACGTACACCTCGGTGGAGCACCAGGACGAACTCACCGACCGGGTCAACCAGTTGGTGGACCGGGCGGCCGATCCGGTGGTGACGCCGGTGCCGGCCGAGGGCGCCGCCGAGTGCACCGGGGCACCGGCGCTGAAGTCCGGGCTGTACACGGACCGGGAGGAGTTCGGTCAGCAGCGCTGGTACCGGGTGGACGTGCTGCCGGGCCAGGAGCTGCGGGCCTCGGTGAGCGTGGCGGCCGACCGGGCCGTGAACCCCGCCTACGGAGTGCTGCTGCGGGCGGTCACGACGCACGGCCGGGAGATCGTGCGCGGCGAGGCGGCGGGCGACGGCCGTACGGATGTGATCTCGACGGGACTCAGGTATCCCGAGCCCGAGCGTGACGACTCCGACGGTGACAAGCAGGCCGCGGAAACCGTGTGCCTGGCGGTCAGCCACTCCTTCTCGGCGGCCTCCGGCGTGAAGACGACACCCGGGCTGCCGCTGGAGCTGACGGTCGACGTCGTGGACGGCCCGGGCCAGGCGGGCGACGTGGCCTCCTTCGGCCTCGGCCGCGGCTGGTGGCTGCTCGGCGCGCTGATTCTCACCGGCTTCCTCGCCGGTCTCGTCTGGGGCTGGCTGTCGCGCTGGCGGGTCGCGGTCTGGAGGACCAACTGATGCGAACGGTACGTGCGTTGAGCGCCGCGCTGCTGACCCTCGGACTGGCGGCCGCGCCGGCCGCGGCCGACGCCTCGCCGAGTCCGTCGCAGGACTCCTCGTCGGCACCCACCCGGGCGGGCACCTCCTTCCGTACGGCCACGGAGTTCGAGCAGGGGCAGCGGGCCACGGCGAGTGGCTCCACGGGCGACTACCTGTACTGGTCGTTCCCCGCCGACACCGGACAGCGCCCCACGGTCAGGGCGACGGTGAAGCTGCCGGACAGCCACGCCGCGCAGACCTGGCAGATCGACGTCTACGACGGCCTGCGCCGCCGCCAGGCCTGCCAGTACGGGGCCCAGACCCGCACCGCGGCGGCGGACACGCCCTCCGTGGAGCTGGCCTGTGTGCTGCGCACGGTCCGCGCCTGGTCGGAGCCGTGGGCGAACGACCCGCTGCCCGGCACGTATTACATCCGCCTGACGGCGACCGGCGTCGCCACCTCCGACCTGGGCTTGCCGGTCGACACCGAGGTCCGGGCCGACTCCAAGGACATCGGAGGCGCGGCGGCGGTGGACGGCTCGCTGTCCGAGCCCCTGGTGCCGGGCATCGCGACGAAACCCGAGGACGAGCAGGAGAACGCGGCGGTGCTGGCCGGCCTCGAACCGGAAGACGGCTGGGCGTCCGGCTGGTGGTCGGACCGGTGGGTGTGGACGGGCGTGGGTGGCGTGCTGGCCGCGCTGGCGGGGGTCGCCGGTTACGCGCTGACGCGCGGTCCGGGACGGCCGTCACGGGTGCCGCCACCGGGCGCCTGACACCTCACCAGAAGGCCCGCGTCCCGCGGGCCTTCTTTCATGCCTCGCGGAGCGCCTTGGCGAGCGTGCCCTCGCCGCTCACCTCGACCCGGCCCTCCCGCACGGCCCGGGCCAGGGTCAGCTCCCCCCGGCTGAGCGCGGTACACGTGCCGGTGTCCAGGACCAGGCGGGCGTCCGGCTCGCCGGGGGCGGGCCCGTCGCCGTACACGGGCCCCTCCTCGGCACCGGCGCGCAGATGGAACTGCCCCTCCTCCAGGCGGACTTCGACGAGCCCCTCCCCGTCCAGCAGGCGCAGCAGGGGCAGGGCGAACCAGTGCGCCCGCACCGCGTCGGTCGGCCGCCGCTCCCCGAGCTCCGCCCGGCCCCACTCCCCCAGCGCCTGCAGCACGGGCAGCAACTCCCGTCCCCGAGAGGTGAGTTCGTAGACGTACGCCGCGCCGGGCGGGGGCAGCCGGCGGCGGGTCGCGAGGCCGTCGCGCTCCATGTCCTTCAGCCGCGAGGCGAGTACGTCCGTGCTGACGCCGGGCAGGTCCGCGTGCAGGTCGGTGTAGCGGCGGGGACCGGCGAGGAGTTCCCGGACGATCAGGAGGGTCCAGCGGTCGCCCACGACGTCGAGGGCGCGGGCGGCGGAACAGTACTGGTCGTAGCTGCGGCGAGGTGGCATGCGACGCAGTCTAGACAAGTTGTTGGACTTTCCAAGCGACTACTTGGTAAAACCAAGCAACACCAGTTGGCGAGGGGATGCAGCGCATGGAGTTCCGGCAGTCGAGCAAGCTGAGCGAGGTCTGTTACGAGATCCGCGGCCCGGTGATCGAGCACGCCAACGCGCTGGAGGAGGCCGGTCACAGCGTGCTGCGCCTGAACACCGGCAACCCGGCGCTCTTCGGATTCGAGGCGCCGGACGAGATCCTCCAGGACATGATCCGGATGCTGCCGCAGGCGCACGGCTACACCGACTCGCGCGGCATCCTCTCCGCCCGCCGCGCGGTCGCCCAGCGCTACCAGACGCTGGGCCTGGAGGTCGGCGTCGACGACGTCTTCCTCGGCAACGGCGTCTCCGAACTGGTCTCGATGGCCGTGCAGGCGCTGCTGGAGGACGGCGACGAGATCCTCATCCCCGCCCCGGACTTCCCCCTCTGGACGGCCGTGACGACCCTCGCGGGCGGCAAGGCGGTCCACTACCTCTGCGACGAGCAGGCCGACTGGTACCCGGACCTGGACGACATGGCGTCGAAGATCACGGACCGTACGAAGGCCGTGGTCGTCATCAACCCCAACAATCCCACCGGCGCGGTCTACCCGAAGGAGATCGTCGAGGGCATCCTCGACCTCGCCCGGCGGCACGGCCTGATGGTGTTCGCCGACGAGATCTACGACCAGATCCTCTACGACGACGCCGTGCACCACTCGGCCGCCGCGCTCGCCCCCGACCTGGTGGTGCTCACCTTCTGCGGCCTGTCGAAGACGTACCGCGTGGCGGGCTTCCGCTCCGGCTGGCTGGTGGTGACGGGCCCGAGGCAGCACGCCAAGGACTACCTGGAGGGCCTCACCATGCTGGCCTCCATGCGGCTGTGCGCCAACGCGCCCGCCCAGTACGCCATCCAGGCCGCGCTCGGCGGCCGGCAGTCCATCCGCGACCTGACCGTGCCGGGCGGCCGGCTGCGCGAACAGCGCGACGTGGCGTGGGAGAAGCTCAACGAGATCCCCGGCGTGACGTGCGTGAAGCCGAAGGGGGCGCTGTACGCGTTCCCGCGCCTCGATCCCAAGGTGCACAAGATCCACGACGACGAGAAGTTCGTCCTGGACCTGCTGCTGCGGGAGAAGATCCAGGTGGTCCAGGGCACCGGCTTCAACTGGCCCGCCCCGGACCACTTCCGCATCCTGACCCTCCCCTACGCCGACGACCTGGAGGCGGCGATCGGGCGGATCGGGCGGTTCCTCGGGGGGTACCGGCAGTAGGCGCGATTGTCAGCGGCGGGTCGTAGCCTTCCAGCAGGTGGGGCGAGTGCCCCGGGGCCTGTCCCGTGCCGGAGAGGAGCGCGCCGTGACCCGACCGCCGACCGCCGCGCAGCGGCGGGTCATCGACGCCGCCGACCCGGTGACCGGCCGGCTGCGCGGTACGGAGACACAGCTCGCCGCGCTGGTGAAGCGGGGGCTCGCCTTCCGGCACCCGCGGCCGCCGCACGATCACTTCCTGACGCCCGAGGGCTACCGGGTACGGCAGGGCGTCATGCAGGTGCACGAGCCCGCCACCGAGGCCCCCGCCACCGCCGGTGTGTTCGCCGCGCGCGTCGGCGGCGAGGAGGCGGCGGCGGAGAGCGGGCCGGCGCGGCGCCGTGAGGTGCACAGTGCCTGGCAGGGGCTGCTGGAGCTGCGCCGGATGACCAACCCGGACGGCGCGGTGGAGAGGCCGTGCGGCTGGGAGCGTACGCATCTCGTGCAGGCCGCCGCACTCGCCCTGGAGGCGGCCGGGCACCCCCCGGCCGGACGGGGCGACGGGGGCTACCGGGTGCGGGAGACCCCGCAGCCGGAGGCCGTCGCCGTGTACGAGCCGGACGGCGAGGCGCTGCGGACCTGCGCGGCCACCCTGGAAGGGGCAGGCTGGCAGGTGAGCGAGCACCGCGAGCCGCGCACCGGGACCCGCTATCTCCTCGCCTCGCCCCGCCGGGCGTGATGAGCATGCCAAGATCGGTGGATCGTTGCGTACGCCACGCGTGCCCGGTGTGAGAAGGGAAGCCCATGAGCGAGCCGTTTTCCGTCCCGGTGACCGTCCGCGGTTACGAGACCGACGTGCAGGGTCATCTCAACCAGAGCGTGTACCTGAACTACGCGGAACACGCCCGCTGGTCGTTACTGCGGGCCGCGGGGGTCAGCCAGTCCGAACTCATCGGCAGCGGTGTGGGCCCGGTCGCCCTGGAGACGACCATCCGCTACAAGCGCGAGCTGCTCGCGGGCGACGAGGTCGAGGTGACCTGCGCCTTCGCCTGGGGCGAGGGCAAGACCTTCCGCATCGAGCAGACGGTCCGCAAGACGGACGGCACGATCGCGGCCGAGATCACGGCGGTCGGCGGCCTGCTGGACCTGAAGACCCGCAAGCTGGTCCCGGACCCCCGGGAGCACTTCAGGAAGCTGGCGTCGGACCCGGGCCTGTTCGGACTCTAGGCCGCCTTCTTCCAGACGGTCATGTCCACCATGAGGGAGGCGAGCTCCGGCAGCGCGGTCGACTTCGTCTGGACCACGAGCAGGGCGATGTCCCCGGACGGGTGCTTGACGCAGATCTGACTGCCGGCCGCCACCGAGGCCAGCGTCCAGCGGTGGCGGTCGGCGGCGCCGAGCAGGAGCCGGCACTCGTCGAGGGAAACCGCCTCGTCGGTGAACATCTGGACGAACACGCTGGTGTCGCTCTCCAGCTCGCAGCTCGGGTTCTCGCAGTTGAGGCGGATGTCGCCCTTGCGGTCCTCTCGCCAGAGCGGCTTTTCGAAGCTGAGCGAGGTCTTCGCGTTCAGCAGCAGTGGCGCCTGCGTGATGACCTGCGGTGACTTGGACGCGGCCGGGGACGGACGGGACGCTTCCGGAGCTCCGCCGCCCGCCTCCGCCTCCTCCCCCGACGCGGGCCCGGAGCCCGAGCGCGCCCCCGTCGACGACTCCGGCGCGGACGACCGTCCGGACTTCTCCGGGCCGGGCGTCGACGGCCCGCCCGCCACCCAGTCGCCGAATCTGTTCCCCGCGTCCGCGACCACCCACGCCAGGCCGGTCAGCACCAGCGCCCCCGCCGTCACGGCCACGGTCGTGATCAGGGCGGTACGGCGTCTGCGCGCCCGTCTCTCCTGTGGCCCCGGCGGTTGTGTCTGCGGCTGCGTGACGACCAGCGGCTGCATGTGCACCCGCGTCGGGTCGACGCTCGCCGGGGAGACACGGGTGGCGTCCAGGGCCTCCGGGGAGGGGACCGTCACCTCCGGCCCCATGACGTCCCGCCACACGGCCGGGCCCGCGCCCGCGTCGGCGTCCGCGCCCAGCCGCTGCCGGCACCACTCGACGATCTCCGCCAGAGTGGCCCGGTCCTCCGGGGCGGCGGCCAGGCAGCGGGCGATCAGCGGACGGAGCTGCTCGGGCAGCAGGGACAGGTCGGGTTCGTCGTGCACGATCCGGTACAGCACCCCGACCGCGGAGCCGTCCCCGTACAGCGGCCGGCCCAGCGCCGCGAACGCCGCCGTCTGGCCCAGTGCGAAGACGTCGGTCGCCGCCGTGACCTCGCCCCCGGACGCCTGCTCGGGAGCCATGAAGTGGGGCGTGCCGACGGTGGCGCCCGTGGCGGTGTGCGAGGTGAAGTCGGCGGCCAGCGAGATGCCGAAGTCGATCACCCGCGGCCCGTCGGCGGCCAGCAGCACGTTCGACGGCTTGAGGTCCCGGTGCACGATGCCCGCGCCGTGGATGGCCTGCAGCGCCTCGGCCACCCCCGCCATCAGCCACAGCACCGCGGGCACCGGCAGCGGCCCGCGCCGGGCGACGGCCTCCGTCAGCGACGGGCCGGGCACGTACAGCGTGGCCGCCCAGGGCGGGGTGCCGTCCGCGTCGGCGTCGATCAGCTCGGCCGTGTACGCGCCCCGGACCCGCCGGGCCGCCTCGACCTCCCGGCGGAACCGCCGCCGGAAGGCCGGGTCGTCGGCCAGCTCCGGGCGCACCACCTTGATCGCCACCGGCCGGCCGCCCTGCGTGTGCGACAGGTAGACCCGGCCCATGCCGCCCGCGCCGAGCCGGGCGGCCAGGCGGTATCCGGCCACCACGGGCGGATCGTCCGCCTGCAACGGCTGGAACACGTCGGTCGCGTGGTTCATCGGTCCGTCTCCCCCTCGTCCCCTGCCCCGGTCAACGGTGAGTTGACCGAGGCAGAAGCCTAAGCGGAGTCCGGAGCTGTGTGCGCCGGTCTCACGGTGCTGCCGGGGCGTGGGGGGCGCCCGTTATCTCCTCGCCCGCCTCCATCGGGTGGGTCACATCGTGGGCGTCCCGGTCGCGCCGGCCCAGGTGGTTGAAGACCAGGTTCAGCAGGACCGCCGCGACGCAGCCCGTCGAGATGCCCGAGTCCAGGACGATCCGCGCCGTCTGAGGGAAGGCGTGGTAGAACTCCGGCGCCGTGATCGGGATGATGCCGACGGCCAGGGAGACGGCCACGATCAGGACGTTGTTGTCCTTCTCCAGGCCGGCCCGGACCAGGGTCTGGATGCCGCTGGCCGCGACCGAGCCGAACAGGACCACGCCCGCCCCGCCGAGCACCGGGCGCGGTACGACGGCGATCAGCGAGGCGGCCATCGGGCACAGGCCCATCAGCACGAGGAACCCTCCCCCGGCCGCGACGACGTACCGGCTGCGGATCCTCGTCATCGCGACCAGGCCGATGTTCTGCGCGAAGGCGCTGCACATGAAGCCGTTGAAGAGCGGGCTGATCGCCGAGCCGAGGGTGTCGGCGCGCAGGCCGGCCGCGATGGTCTTCTCGTCGGCCGGGCGGTCGACGATCTCGCCCAGCGCCAGCATGTCGGCGGTCGACTCGGTCATCGACACCACCATCACCACGCACAGGGAGAGGATCGCGGCGAGCTGGAACTGCGGGGCGCCGAAGTGGAAGGGCGTGGGGAAGCCGATGACGGCCGCGTCCGCGACCGGGCCGAAGTCCGTGGCACCGAACGGAATCGCGATCAGGGTGCCCGCGACCAGGCCGAGCAGCACGGCGATCTGCTTGACGAAGCCCCGGGTGAAGCGCCGCAGCAGCAGGACGATGACGAGGGTGCCGGCGGCCAGCCCCAGGTTGGTCGCCGAACCGTAGTCGTGCGCCGCCGGGTCGGGGCCCTGCGCCCAGCCGAAGGCGACCGGCAGCAGCGAGATGCCGATCAGGGTGATGACCGTGCCCGTCACCACCGGCGGGAAGAAGCGGACCGCCTTGCAGAAGACGGGGGCGGCGATGAACCCCAGGAGTCCGGCGACGATGACCGCGCCGAAGATGACCGGCAGCGCGTCGGACTTGTCCTCGGTGGAGGCGACGATCGCGGTCATCGGGGCGACACCGGCGAAGGTGACGCCGTTGACGAACGGCAGCCGGGCGCCGATCTTCCAGACGCCGAGGGTCTGGAGGAGCGTGGCGAGGCCCGCGGTGAACAGGCAGGCGCCGGTGAGGAAGGTCAGGTCGCCGGCGGTCAGGCCGATGGCCGCGCCGACGATCAGGGGTGGGGCGACGACGCCCGCGTACATCGCGGCCACATGCTGGAGGCCGGTCGTCGCCATCTTGAGCGCGGGGAGTTTTTCGTCAACGGGGTGGTCGGCCACGGCGGCTTCCCTCCGGTCGGTTGCACGGCTGCGCCGGATGACGGCCGTGGGTGTCAAGGAGGTGGTGCTGGTGGTCGTGCGGGACCGGACATGCGGGACGGGGTGGGTGGCCGTTCCGGGGCGCACGCGTGCACGCGCGCCCCGGAGACGACCGCCGTGGACCCCGCTCGGGTCCGCGGCCACCGGCCGGGAGCCGTCCCTCCCGGCCGGAGTCATCGGGGGGTTCAGGCCTGCGCGACGATCCTCGCCAGCCGCCGGGCCTCGTCCCGCGTGGCGCGGGCGATGGCGTCCTCGTCGGCCGTGAGCAGCCGCCCGTCCTCGACGATCTGCCGGCCGTTCACGAAGGAGGCGGTGACCGGGGCCGCCGCGCCGAAGACCAGGGCGGTCACCGGGTCGGCGATGGAGGCGTGGGCGAGCGTGTCCAGCTTCCACAGCACGAGGTCGGCGAGCTTGCCGGGCTCCAGGGAGCCGGTCTCCGCCGCCCGGCCCAGCACCTGGGCGCCGCCGTACGTGCCGAGGCGCAGCGCCTGACGGGCGTTCAGGGCGGCCTCCTTGTGCGCGCCGAGGCGGTTGATGAGGAGGGCGTTGCGCAGCTCGGTGTGGAGTTCGCCGGACTCGTTGGAGGCGGTGCCGTCGACGCCGAGGCCTACGGGCACGCCGGCCGCGAGCATGTCGGGGACGCGGGCGATTCCGGCGGCGAGGCGGGCGTTGGACGACGGGCAGTGCGCGACGCCGGTCCTCGTCCGGGCGAAGGCGGCGATGTCGGAGTCGTTCATGTGGACGCAGTGCGCCATCCACACGTCCTCGCCGAGCCAGCCGGTGGACTCGAAGTAGTCGGTCGGGCCCATGCCGAACAGTTCATGGCAGAACTTCTCCTCCTCCACGGTCTCCGAGCCGTGGGTGTGGAGCCGTACGCCGAGACGGCGGGCCAGCTGGGCGCCGTCCCGCAGCAGTTCGGTGGAGACGGAGAAGGGCGAGCAGGGCGCGACGGCGACCTGGGTCATCGCGTCGAAGGAGGAGTCGTGGTGCTGCCGGACGGTGTCCTCGGTGGCGGCCAGCGCGCCGTCCAGGGTCTCGACGGCGAAGTCCGGTGGGAGGCCGCCGTCCTTCTCGCTGCGGTCCATGGAGCCGCGGGCGAGGGTGAAGCGGACGCCCATGTCGCGGGCGGCGCCGATGATCGCGCCGGACAGGTCGCCGGAGCCGTGCGGGAAGACGTAGTGGTGGTCCATGGCGGTGGTGACGCCGCCGCGGGCCATCATCGCGAGCGAGCCCTGGGCCGCCGCGCGCACCATCGGCTCGTCGATGCGAGCCCAGACCGGGTACAGCGCGACCAGCCAGTCGAAGAGGTTGTGGTCCGTGGCCAGACCACGGGTGATCCACTGGTAGAAGTGGTGGTGGGTGTTGATCAGTCCGGGGGTGACGAGGTGGCCGGAGGCGTCGATACGGCGTACGACGTTCTCCAGGCCCTCGGGGGCCGTGCCCGCGCCGAGCGACTCGATGCGGTGGCCGGCCAGGACGACGTGCCCGGAGGCGTACTCGGTGTCGTGGGCGTCGACGGTCGCGATCGCACAGTTGTCGATGACGATGCGCTGGGCTGCTGCCATGGTTCGTCCTTTGCGCTGGGGTGGAGGGGCACGGCAGGACCCGGGGAGTTTGAGTGCCGTGGCCGAGGAGAGGGGTTCCCCGGCCACGGGTGCCGAAAGAGGGAACGTCAGCAGGGACGTCAGAGGTTGGTGAGGTCCACGGGGATCTTCGCCTCGCAGCCGTCCCGGAGGACGGTCGCCTCGATCAGGCCGTAGGGGCGGTCGGCGGCGAAGTACACCTCATGGTCGTTCTTGAGGCCGAACGGCTCCAGGTCCACCAGGAAGTGGTGCTTGTTGGGCAGCGAGAAGCGGACCTCGTCGATCTCGCTGCGGTTGTCGATGATCCGCGCGCCCATCTGGTACAGCGTCTGCTGGAGCGAGAGGGAGTACGTCTCGGCGAAGGCCTGGAGCAGGTGCTGCTTCGTCTGCTCGTAGGACGCGTCCCAGTCGGGCATCTGCTGCTCGTCGGCGGACCAGTTGAAGCGCCAGCGGCCGGTGACGGAGGTCGCGAGAATCCGGTCGTACGCCTCCGGGAGCGTGGTGTACTTGTCCTTCACGTAGCCCCAGAACTCGGAGTCGGTCGAGTTCAGCACGGTCAGGTCCGTGAGGCCGGAGACGACCTCCCAGGCGTCCGAGTCGTACGTGATCTGGGCGAGCCGGGTCTCCTGGCCCTTGCGGACGAAGGAGTGGGCGCCGGCACCGGGCGTCTCGATCCGCTCCCAGGCGTACTCCTCGATGCGGATCCGGGCCTGGCGGATCGGCTCCTGCGAGGTCACGAAGTGGCGGGCGAGGTGGATGCCGAACTGCTCGGCGGACTCGATGCCGTGCTCCTTGGCGAACGCGTACACCGTGTTCTTGGTGGTGTCGGTGGGCAGGACGTTGGCGTTCGAGCCGGAGTAGTGGACCTCGTCCATGTCGCCGCTCAGCGACACGGAGACGTTCAGGTCCTTGATGTGGTGGGTGGCGCCCTCCCGCGTGATCTTGACGACTCGGTTCTCGGCCTTGCCGTACTGGTTCTGTCCCAGGATCACAGGGCGGGCAGGGCGGGAATGGTCTGCCATGAGTAGCTAGCTCCCTCGGTATACGGAGTAGCCGAACGGGTTGAGCAGCAGCGGTACGTGGTAGTGCTCCCCGGGCGTCACGGCGAAGGTGATCGCCACCTCGGGGAAGAACACCGCACCGCTGTCCCGATTCGCGGGGGCGTCCTGCTGCGGATCGGCTGGCTTCTTCTCGAAGTACGGCTCCACCGCGAAGTCGAGCCGTACGTGGGTGGTCCCCTCCGGCAGGGCCGGGAGGTCCTTGCACCGTCCGTCCCGGTCGGTCGCGGAGCCGCCGAGCGCCTGCCAGTCGGCCTCGCGCCCCGAGCGGGCGAAGAGGTGGACGGCGACGCCCTCGGCGGGGCGGCCGACGGACGTGTCCAGGATGTGCGTGGACACGGAGGCGGTGGCGGAGGTGCTCATGCTGCGGTCAGTCCTCTTCGACGAGTCGGGCCAGGCGGATGCGGTTGATCTTCCCCAGTTCGGTGCGGACGATCTCCCGCTCCCGCTCCGGCGTGTTGCCGATCCGTTCCCTGACCGCGTCGCGCATCTGCTCGCCGCTCCGGCCGGTGGCGCAGATCAGGAAGACATGGCCGAACCTCTCCTGGTAGGCGAGGTTCAGCTCCAGCATCTCCGCCTTGAGCGCGTCGGAGGCGCCGGCCATGCCGCGCTGTTCCCGGGCCGACGCGGGGTCGCCGGGTTTCGGGCGGCCGATGGGCGGGTGGCCGGCCATCGCCTCCGTGAGGTCCTGCGCCGTCAGCTCCGCCATGGCGGCGTCGCTCGCGGCGTAAAGCGCCTCGGGGGTGGCGTAGGGGCGGGCGGCGAGCAGGCGTTTCGCCCACGCCGTGGAGGCGCACGCCTCGTGGAGCGCGGTGAAGGCCGCGTGCTCCTCGAGAGCGTTGAACCGGGCCAGGCCCGGCGGCATGGAAGTGGACGTCACGGGAGCCTCCGTGGCCGGTACGGCCTTCGTGCTGAACGGGCGTGCCGATAGCTAACGCCCTCCCGCGACAGCCCGTCAACAGTTTGTTGAAAATTCCGCGTGACGAAACCGGGCGTGAGGGGTCAGGCCCCCTTCTCGCGGTTGAGGTAGTTGTAGACGGTGAAGCGGCTGACACCCAGGGCGCTCGCCACGGTCTCCACCCCGTGCCGTACGGAGAAGGCGCCGCGCGCCTCGAGTATCCGCACGACCTCCTGCTTGGCCTTGCGGTCCAGGTCGGCCAGGGGCATGCCCTTGCGGCGCTCCATGGCGGCCAGGATGTGATCGAGGGAGTCGGCGAGCTGCGGCAGCCGTACGGCGACGGCGTCGCGGCCCTCCCAGGACAGGACGACGTCGTCGGGGCCGGCCTCGTCGGCCGGGATCATCTCGCCGCCCATGGCGTCGACCAGGGGCTTCACGGCCGCGATGAACGGCTCGTCCCCGGCGCCGCTCACGCCTCGTCCTCCTCGATCACGTTGACCTGGAGGGAGACCCGGGTGGCGCCCGCCTCCAGGGTCTTGCGGAGCAGCGCGTCCACGGCGGTGAGCACCGCGTCGGCACCGCCCTCGGCGGTGTTGCCGAACGGGCCGACGTCCACGGCGTCCAGTTCGGCGGCCTCCACGACCTCGCGGGCGACCAGCGCGTGCGCGGGTGCCTCGTCGAGGTCGAAGGGCTCGGTGGTGAACTCCACTCTCAGTCGCATGCTGCCCCCAGAACCGTCGTGACCCGAGCGACCCTAGCCGACGCTTTTTCGCCTCACCTTCAGTGTCGGCGACCGCACTCCCGGGCCGGAAGACCGAACGCACCGAGCGGACGCCCGGATGCGCCCTCCCGCCGCCCGCCCCGTGGGATCCGCCTCCGTCCCCTTGACAAGCCACGACCCCCGACGGCAGTCTTCCGGTAAGCAGAAAGAAACTTCCACAATGCGAAATACAGCGGAAGGGAGCGCGGCCCGATGGGATTCGCAGACCAGCGCTTCAACGTCAACCTGTCGATCCTCTTCACGGAACTCCCGCTCCTGGAGCGCCCCGCGGCCGCCGCCGCGGCCGGCTTCACGGCGGTCGAGCTGTGGTGGCCCTGGATCGACTCGCCCACCCCTGAACAGTCCGAGCTCGACGCGCTGAGGAAGGCCCTGGAGGACGCGGGCGTCCGGCTCACGGGCCTCAACTTCTACGCCGGCCGGCTGCCCGGCCCCGACCGCGGCGCCCTGTCGATCCCGGGTGAGGAGTCGGAGAGGTTCCGCGCCAACATCGACGTGGCGGCCGGCTTCGCCGCCTCCCTCGGCTGCAAGGCGCTCAACGCGCTGTACGGCAACCGCGTGGAGGGCGTGGACCCGGCCGAGCAGGACGCGCTCGCGCTGGAGAACCTGGCGCTCGCGGCCCGGGCCGCCGACAGGATCGGCGCGGTCCTGCTGATCGAGGCGCTCAACCAGCCCGAGTCACCGTCGTATCCGCTGGTGTCGGCACCGGCCGCGGTCGGCGTCGTCGACAAGGTCAACGCCACGACGGGGCTGGGCAACGCCCGCTTCCTCATGGACCTCTACCACCTGTCCATGAACGGCGAGGACCTGCCGCGGGTGATCGAGCGGTACGCCGCGAGGACCGGCCACGTCCAGATCGCCGACAACCCGGGCCGCGGCGCCCCCGGGACGGGCGCGCTGCCCCTCGAAGACCTCCTCGACCAGCTGACCAAGGCGGGTTACGACGGCTGGGTCGGCCTCGAGTACAAGCCGGGCGACCGCCCGAGCGCCGAGGCCTTCGGCTGGCTGCCCCGCTGACCCCCGCACCGAAAGGCATCCCCATCATGAGCAACCTTCCGAAGATCGCCTGGATCGGCCTCGGCATCATGGGCTCCCCCATGTCCGAGAACCTCGTCAAGGCGGGCTACGACGTCACCGGCTACACGCTGGAGCGGGAGAAGCTGGACCGCCTCGCCGCCGCCGGTGGCACCGCCGCCGGTTCGATCGCCGAGGCCGTGCGGGACGCCGACGTCGTCATCACGATGGTGCCGGCCTCCCCGCAGGTCGAGGCCATCGCCTACGGCCCCGACGGCATCCTGGAGAACGCGAAGTCCGGCGCCCTGCTGATCGACATGTCCTCGATCACCCCGCAGACCTCGGTCGACCTGGCGAAGGCGGCGAAGGACAAGGGCATCCGCGCCCTGGACGCCCCCGTCTCCGGCGGTGAGGCCGGCGCGATCGAGGCCGTGCTGTCCATCATGGCCGGCGGCGAGCAGGCCGACTTCGACCAGGCCAGGCCGATCTTCGAGGCGCTCGGCAAGACCATCGTGCTGTGCGGCCCGCACGGCTCCGGCCAGACCGTGAAGGCCGCCAACCAGCTCATCGTCGCCGTGAACATTCAGGCGTGCGCCGAGGCAGTGGTCTTCCTGGAGAAGTCCGGCGTGGACCTGAAGGCGGCCCTGGACGTCCTGAACGGCGGCCTCGCCGGCTCGACCGTGCTGACCCGCAAGAAGGACAACTTCCTCGGCCGGGACTTCAAGCCGGGCTTCCGGATCGACCTGCACCACAAGGACATGGGCATCGTCACGGACGCCGCCCGCAACGTCGGCGCGGCCCTGCCCGTCGGCGCCGTGGTCGCCCAGCTGGTCGCGTCCCTGCGGGCGCAGGGCGACGGCGGCCTGGACCACTCGGCGCTGCTGCGGGCCGTGGAGCGGCTCTCCGGCGCGCAGCTCTGACACCCTCCCGACTCTCGTACGCCGGGTCTCCCCCCCCATACCCCGGGCGGTGCCGCCGCTGACATGTCCTGTCGCGCCCAGAGGGGCGGCGCCGCCCGGCCCAGCCATGCCCGAGCCGAACTCCAAGGACCTGAACTCCCTGACCGCGCCCGACCGCCCGGGACGACCCGGATGAGGGGTGGTCGCCCCGTGGGCACGGACGCGGGCAGGGTACGGACCGCGGCGGAGTGCGAGCCAGTGCGGTGGTGCAGGACCCGGACGGGCTTCTCGACCTGAGGGAAACCCGCCCCGGACTCCGTCGCACCCGCCGCGGTCCCAGCACCGGCACAACACCAGACCCCGTCCGGCGGCGCGAACGTCCTGTCGCGCCCAGCCTCGCGCCGTCGGACGGCCGGCCCCTGCCCGGGGTGCGGGACCGGCCCCGCGGCAGCAGCCTGAAGGCATGGCACAACCAACCGAGCACCCGCATGTCGTGGTCCATCCCCCCGCCCTGGACGGATCCCGCCGGGTCACCCTGGGCGAGGAGCCCCTGGGCGTCGCCACGCACACCGACGACGTCGCCGAGATCCTGCGGCTGGCGGACCTCTACGTCACCGACGTCGCCGAGAGCGACCTCGTCGAGTGGCAGGGCGGCGGGCCGGACGACTGGCCGGGGCTGTCGGAGCACCACGAGGCGTGAACACGCCGCTCGTGCGCGTACGGCACCGGTCGTACGCCGTGTACGGAACCCTCAAATGAACCTCTGAACCCGGCCCCGGGGGCTTCAACCGCCCCCGGGGCCGGGCACATTCTCGGCACACGGGGCCCGCCGGCACGGGGGCGGCGGGCCCCGTGTGCCGAG
>NZ_MUKA01000428.1 GCF_002150735.1 Streptomyces africanus | reverse complement strand
GTGGGGCGGGGAGGTGGTCGATACCGTCGTGCGGCTCGTTCTCGCCGGTGTAGACGGACCAGTGCGGCATGGGGGATGTTCTCCGCTCTCCGTTGTCGAGCTGGTGGTTCTCGGGTGCGGGCGGGCCGGGCCCGCGGTGCGTCAGGCCACCGGGGTCCGGGCGTGGGCGGCGGCGACGGCGTGCGGGTCGGCGAAGACACGCGGGTCGTCCCAGAGCAGCTGGATGCCGTGGGCCCAGTGGTCCTCCTCGGCGTCGGCCTCCTCGCGCAGGGCCAGGATCCTGCGGGGGAGTTCGGCGGGCGGTACGGCCTTCACGCAGGCGTCGAGCGCGTCGAGGAAGGCCTTGCCGGTGCAGCCGTCCGCTCCGGAGCAGTCCTCCTGCCCCGAGCCGCAGCCGTCGCGCGACCAGACGATCACCGGGGCCGGCGCGGTGAGCGAGGTGTCGAAGTGCGGCCGGGTGCGGGCGGAGGCCGGGGCCGTGCCGAACCCGGCGAGACAGGCGCCGGGCTGCCGCAGCCGCATCCGCAGCCGCCCGGGCTCCTCCGGGCCGCCGCACTCCACGCGGTGCATCCGCGCGCCCGGTAAGGCGTCGAGGCGTTTCCAGGCCCGGGTCAGGACATGCCGGGTGCTGGCCTTGCGCCGGGCGTGGTCGGTGACGACCAGCGGGTAGACGCAGCCGAGCGGGGTGGCGTCGTCGGGGGCGCTCTCCCAGCGGTCGACGGGCCAGTCCAGCCAGTCCCGGGGCAGCGCGAAGGCGACCAGCTCGTCGGCTCCGGGCGTCAGATACCGGAAGGCCGCCTCGATACGGTCCTGCACGTAGGCGCGCAGCCGGTGCTGCTCGACCGTGCCGGAGTCCACCGGGTGCCGCCGCCCCTCGCTGTACGCGGACACCTCGACGCGGACCAGGTCGTCGCCCGCGCCGCTGTGCCCGAGTTCGACCAGGATGGGCGACCAGTCGGGCGCCGACGGCTCCACGGCCGGGGTGTGCAGCAGGGCCTGAAGCCGGTCGGCGAACCGGGACACCGTGCGCGCGGCGCCCGGGCCGTCGAGTTCGCACAGCACGAACAGGGCCGCCGACCACAGCGAGTCGAACCCCTCCTCGGGCGGCGGCGGATCGAACGGGTCGGCCGCAGCCCTGTAGAGCCGGACCGGGTCGCAGTCCACGCCCGCGCGGGCCGCCTTCTCGACCAGGGCACGCAGCCGGGCCCGGTCGGCGGTCGTGTGGTCCGAGGTGGGGACCAGGCTCTGCAGCGCCGGCCAGTAGCGGGCCATGACCTGGACGGGCATCATCCGGCCGGTGCGCACGTCCCTCGTGCCGGCCGCCGCCGTGACCATGCCGACGACCTCGCCGGTGTCGGCCAGGGTGACGGCGGCCCCGCTGAAGCCGGGGGCCAGGGGCTGGCCGCCCGGGTGCCACGCCTCCAGCTGGAGCCACTCCCGTTTGATCAACTGCGGTGCGGTGACGCGGTATTCGGCGAGGGTGCCCTCGTCGAAGCCGGCCGGGAAGCCGTAGACGACGAGCTTGCGCGGCGTTGGGCCGTGCGCGGCGTCGACCGGGGCCAGCGCGGCCGGGGCGATGGGCACCTCCCGGTCGAGGGCCAGCACGGCGAGGTCACCGAGGTCGGTGCCGGCGCCGGCCCAGCCGCCGTGGGCGACCACACGGGCGGGCACGGGCGGGGAGCCGGGCCGCTCCGTGAACGTCACGGTCAGGCCCTCGCCGTCCCCCACGACGTGGGCGCACGTCAGCACCGTGCCGGGCGCGACCAGGAAACCGGCTCCGGCCACCCGGCCCCGTAACTCGACCCGGGCGTGCCACTCGGCGCTGTTCAGGGAGCTCACCAGGGCGCTGTCCACGGCGTGGTTCATGACGCGGCGCCGGCCTCCGGGATGGACGGGGGCTGCGGGGCGGACGGGGCCGGGGCCTGCGGCGCGGACGGTGTGTCCGGCGTGGACGGCGACCAGGTCAGTTTGACCACCAGATGGCCCTCGGCGGTGCCCTTGGCGATGAACGCGCCCGTCTCCGCGGACAGTTTGACCCCGAACTCGATCTCCACACCGTCGGGCTTCAGCGAGCCGTCCCGGAACACCCGCAGCGCGGACTCCGCCGCCGAGCGCACCCCCTCCAGGGCGCCCTCGAAGGTGCGGGTCGCCTGGACCGTACCGTCGCCCCGGGAGACCAGGCGGGAGCCGGACCGCTCCTCCACCGCCTCGACCGCGACCACGGCACCGTCACCGGTTCTGAACTCGACCAACCCGTCCATGACACCCCCGTGGTTCCGTCGCGTTGGGCATATCCATTGTGACGGAAGGTACTTGATGGTGTGTGGGGGCACCACCTGACTTACGGTCCCACGGCCCCCCGGATCACCCCCAGCTCCACCAGATCCTGCGGCCGGATGCGGAGCTGGTCCGCCGTCGCCTCCACCTCGCGCGGCGGCCGCTTGAGGATGGCCGCCGCCAGCTCCGGCGCGATCACCGAGAAGTAACTGTCCGGCGTGGCCCAGGTGTTGCCGGGCGCGGCCAGCGCCAGCGCGCCGCCGGACCCGCCCTCGCCGATCACCAGCGTCGTCACCGGGGTGCGGGCGCTCGCCACCGCGCCGAACAGGTCCGCGATCGCGGGGCCCGCGCCCTGCCGCTCCGCCGCCGCGTCGTTGGCGGCGCCCGGGGTGTCCACGAGGGTCAGCACCGGGATGCCCAGCCGGTCCGCGAGGCGGATCAGACGGGCGGCGGTGCGGTAGCCGGCGGGGCGGGTCGCGGTGCCGGTCTGCGCGGCGTAGGCGACGGTACGGCCCTCGTGTGTGCCGAAGCCGCACAGCATGCCCTCCGGGTCCGTGCCGCCGCAGCGGTCGCCGCTGATCGCGGCCCGGTCGGAGAAGTAGGCGTCCAGGTAGGCGGCGGCGCGCGGGCGCCGGGGCGAGCGGGCGCGCCGGACGGCGTCCCAGCCCGTGGCGGGCAGGCCCGTGTCGTCGCCGAGCGGATCGGGCGGCGGGGCCGGCGTGCCGGACGGACACGTCAGCAGCCGCAGCCACCGGCCCAGCGTCTCGCGCAGCTCCTCCGGCCGTACGACCGCGTCCGCCGCGCCCGCCGCGACCTGCGCCTCGGCCGTGTACGCCGCCGGGTCCGCGTCCGCCGGCCGCACCCGGGAGCCGGCGAAGCCGACCTGGGCCCCGGGCAGCGCGAGGACCACGTCGGCGCCCGCGCCCAGGGTGGCCCAGCCGCCCCCGGTGGTCGGATCGCGCACCACCGCGACCTGCGCGAGCCCCGCCTCCCGGGTGAGCGCCGACTGCCGGGCCACGCGCTGGAGCTGGGTCAGGGCGAGCATGCCCTCCTGCATCCGGCTGCCGCCGGTGGCGACCAGCGGCACGACCGGGAGGCGGTGCTCCCGGGCGTAGGTGTACGCCGCCTCCAGCCGGTCGCCGGTGCGTTCGCCGAGCGAGCCGCCGAGGAAGCCGAACTCGAACGCGATCAGCACGGCCCGGGTGCCGCCGACACGGGCGGTGCCGCAGACCACGGACTCCTGCTCGCCGGTGCGCTCGACGGCACGGGCGCGCAGGGCGTCGTAACCGGGCCAGCCGAGCGGGCCGTCGGGCTTCGGGTCCCTTATGACGCCGGGCAGTTCGGTGAAGGTGGCGTCGTCGGCGAGGGCGTCGACCATCGAGCGGGCGGACAGGCGCTCAGTCATGGGGCAGTGCCCGCTTCATGATCTTCCCCATGTCGTTGCGGGGCAGGGCGTCGAGGTGGTGGACGACCCGGGGGCGCTTGTGCGGGGCGAGCCGCTTCGCCACGTGATCCGCCAACGCGTCGAGCGACGGCGGGGACTCGGGCTCCACCGGGACGATCCACGCCACGATCCGCTCGCCCAGGTCGGCGTCCGGCTCCCCGGTGACGGCGGCCTCCCGCACCCCCGGGTGCTCCAGGAGCGCGTTCTCGATCTCCCCCGCCCCGATCTTGTAACCGCCGCTCTTGATCAGGTCGGTGGCCTTGCGGCCGACGATCCGGACATAGCCGTCGGGGTCGCGCACCGCCATGTCGCCGGTGCGGAACCAGCCGTCGGCGGTGAAGGCGGCGGCGGTGGCGTCGGGCCGGTTCAGATACTCGGTGAACAGGTTCGGTCCGCGCACCTGGATCTCGCCCACCGTCTCCCCGTCGTACGCGGTGACCTCCGAGCCGTCCTCCTCGACCAGCCGCAGCTCCACGCCCGGCAACGGAACCCCGACGGTGCCCGGGCGGGCCTCGCCGTCGGCACGGACGCTGGTGTTCATCAGCGTCTCCGTCATGCCGTACCGCTCGATCACCCGCCGCCCGGTCGCCGTCGCGATCCGCCCGTGGTCGTGCACGGGCAGCGCGGCGGAACCGGACACCAGCAGCCGCGCCCCGGTCAGCGCCTTCACCAGCTCCGGGTCGCCGGTCACCGCCTCCGCGATCCGGTGGTACATCGTCGGCACGCCGAACAGCATGGTCGCCCCGGTGCTCAGCTCCCGGGCGACGCCCTGCGTGCTGAAGCGGCCCAGGTGCCGCAGCGAGCCGCCGCGCCGCAGCGGGCCGAGGGTGCCCAGGACCAGGCCGTGCACGTGGAACAGCGGCAGCCCGTGCACGAGGACGTCGTCGCCGGTCCACTGCCACGCGTCGGCCAGCGCGTCCAGGGTCGAGGCGATCGCCCGGCGCGGGATGACGGCACCCTTGGGCGGGCCCGTGGTGCCGGAGGTGTAGACGATCAGCGCCGGGTCGGCCTCGTCGGCGCGCTCCTGGGGCACCGGCCCGGTGCCGTGCACGTCGACATCGAGGCGGGGCAGGTCCCGGAGGGGGGCGGGGAGTTGGTCGTCCGGTGCCGTGAGCACGAGGTCGGGCGCGCTGTCGGACAGGATGTGCCCGAGCTCCTTCTCGCCCGACTTCGGGTTGAGCGGCACGGCGGGGACGCCGGCCAGCAGCGCGGCGACGACGGCGACCGCGGTCTCCATGGTGGGGGTCGCCCACACGGCGACCCGCGTGGCCTCGCCGATGCGGCCCGTGAGCGCGCCGGCCGCGGCGGCGAGCTGCGCGTAGGTCAGGGAGCGCTCGCCGAACCGGAGGGCGGGGCGGTCGGCCGGCGATTCGGTCAGGGCCGGGAAGAGGGGGGTCACGCGTCACATCTCCTTAGCTGTTGCCTGCGGTTGTCCGTGGGCGGCGGGGCCGTCTATCCCCATCCGGGCACGACCATCACCAGCCACGCCGCCGCCGGTACGACCGCCACCACGATCCCTCCGTACACCATCAGCTGCCGGAAGAAACGCTCGCGGTCGACGTCCGGCGCGGCGGCCAGGACGAGTGCGCCGTTCGTGGAGAACGGGCTGACGTCCACGACGGTCGCCGACACGGCGAGTGCGGCCACCATGCCGATCGCGCCGATCTCGCCCCGTTCGAGGAACGGCACGGCCAGGGGGATCAGGGCGCCCATGATGCCCACGGAGGAGGCGAACGCCGAGACGAGTGCGCCGATGTAGCAGAGCAGGACCGCGGCGAGCAGGGGGATGCCGATGTCGCCCACGCCCTCGCCCGCCCAGGTGATGGTGCCCATCTCGTCGAGGACGCCGATGTAGGTGAGGACGCCGCAGATGAGGAGGACCGTCGGCCAGGCGATCTGGCCCGTTGCCTTGCGGCTGTCGTCCGGCCACAGCGTGCTGAGGACGACGGCGAGGGTGATGGCGGTGAGGCCGGCGTCCAGGTCGAAGACGAGGACGGCGATCACCAGGGCGAGGAGGGAGGCGAGGGTGGCTGTGCGGGAGGGGGTGAGGCTGGTCGTTTCCGGGCTCAGCGTGTCGGTTGCCGGGGCCGGGGCGGTGCGCAGCTCGGCGGTACCGGGTGCTGGGGTCGGGTCGGTCCGCAGCTCGGCGGTACGAGGTGCCGCTGCGCCCACCCGTGCCGCCCCAGCGGCACGACTGCCCGCAGCTATGTCCCCCTGCAGCTTCAAGCCGCCGCACACCACGAACACCACGCCCGCGATCACCAGGTTCGCCGCGAGGGACGCGAGGAACAGGACCACCTCGTTGCCGGGGAGCTTCTCGCGTTCCACGATGCCGTTGACGATCGAGCCGTAGATGCTGATGGGGGAGAAGCCGCCGGCCTGGGCGCCGTGGACGACCATCGCGCCCATCAGCAGCGGACTGATCCCGTACCGCGCGGCGAAGCTCAGGGCGATCGGGGCGACGATCGCCACCGCGGCCGGGCTGACCGCGCCGATCGCCGTGAGCGCGCCGGTCAGGGCGAACATCACCCAGGGGATGAGCGCCACCCGCCCCCGCACGAGCCGGACGGCGGCGTGCACCAGCCAGTCGGTGGTGCCGTTGGCGCGGGCGATCGCGAAGAGGTACGTGACGCCGACCAGGACGACGAACAGGTCGCCGGGGAAGCCGGCGAAGATGCCGTCCGCGTCGAGACCGGCGACGAGTCCGCCGACCCCGAAGGCGGCGGCGAAGGCGAGCGCGCCCATGTTGACGGAACGGGTGGTGGCGATGACGAACACCACGACGAGGACGAGGATGGAGATGAGTTCGGGGGACATACGGGCTCCCGTCTTTGGGCCCCGGAGCGGCTGGGAGCACCAGAAGAGTGGCCGAGTGGCTGAGCCACTTGAGGTGCGTTGGCTGAACAGCGTGGGCGCGGCCCGGGCGTCCGTCAAGGGGGTGCGCAAGAATTGGTTCAGCCACTCGGCCACCGAGAGGTGCCGGTGTTAGGCTCCGGGCGAGAGGGGGACTCCGTGACCGACGCCCTGCGCCCCATGACCAAACAGCGCCTCTACGAGCAGGTGCTGGAGCGGCTGCGTCAGTACGTCGCCGAGGGCGGCCTGCGCGCCGGCGACCGGCTGCCGCCCGAGCGCGATCTGGCCCAGCGGCTCGGGGTGAGCCGCGCCTCGGTGAAGCAGGCGATCGTGGTCCTGGAGGTCCAGGGCCTGGTGGAGGCCCGGCACGGAGGCGGCACGTATCTCGTGCGGGACAGCCTCGACACCGAGCCGGTCGAGCGGATGGTGGAACGCCGCCGGCGCCTGCCCGACGTCCTGGAGGCCCGGGAGGCGCTGGAGACGAAACTCGCCGAACTGGCCGCGGAGCGGCGCTCGGAGGAGGACCTCGCCGCGATGCGCTCGGCGCTCGCGCACATGGCGGAGGAGATCGCGGCGGGCGGTCACGGCGTGGAGGGCGACCGGCTGTTCCACGCGGCCGTGACGGCGGCGGCCCACAGCGCGCTGCTCGCGGAGTTCATGCGCTCCATCACCGAGCAGATCGCCGAGAGCCGCACCGAGTCCCTCCGCCAGCCCGGCCGCCCGTCCCGCTCCCTCTCCCAGCACCAGGCCATCCTCGACGCGATCGCCGCACAGCGGCCCCGCCAGGCGGCCACGGCCATGCGACGGCACGTGCGCACGGTGGCGAAGGTGCGCTTGCTGGACTGGGAGCCGGAGGAGCCCGAGGAGTCCTAGGAGGTGGCCGCGTGCTCTCCCCGCTCCACCACGTCCGCCACCACACAGCTGACGTTGTCCGGACCGCCGGCCTCGTTCGCCGCCGTGACCAGGGCCTGGACCGTTTCGCCGGGGGCGGCGGGCGAGGCGAGGAGTTCCTGGATCCGGTCCTCGGGGACCACAGCGGTCAGGCCGTCGGAGCACAGCAGATAGCGGTCGCCCGGCAGCGTGTCGTGCAGCCGGAGGTCCGCGACCGTGGTGCCCCCGTCGCCCGTCAGGGCCTTCAGCAGGAAGGACCGCTGGGGGTGGGAGACGGCCTCCTCGGGCGTCAGACGGCCCTCGTCGATCATCGATTGGACGACCGTGTGGTCGTGGGTGATGAGGAACAGCTCGCCGTCGCGCAGCAGATAGGCGCGGGAGTCGCCGATGTGCACCAGGGCCAGCCGTGAGCCCGTCCACAGCAGGGCGGTGAGGGTCGTGCCGATGTCGTCGGCGCCGTCGGCCACGTCCCGGACGGCCTGGGCCGCGCCCCGCACCGCGTCCTCCAGGAGGTTGAGGACCCCGCCGGCCGGGACCTCGTCGGTGTCCAGGAAGCGCAGTGCCTTTACGGCGGCGCTGCTCGCGGGCGCGCCGGCCGGTCCGAAGCCGTCGGCGACGGCGAGCAGCCGGGTGCCCGCGTACGCCGTGTCCTGGTTGGCGGGGCGGACGCGACCGGTGTCCGAGCGGGCGGAGTAACGCAGTTCCAGCATGGCGGTGTCCTTTCCGGACTCGTCCGAGTCCGCCGTCAGGTGAGCGACCAGGAACGCGGCGAGGTCCCGCCGTACCGCCGTCTGCGCCTCGACACGCGCCCAGTAGGCGCGGATCTCCCGGGCGGCGGCCGTGGAGTCGCGGTCGTGGAGCCGGCACACCTGGCGGATCTCGGCCAGCGGCATGCCCAGCCGCCGCAGCCACGCCACCAGCCGGGCCTGCTCCAGCTGCCCGGCCGCGTAGTACCGGTATCCGGTGTCCGGGTCCACCCGGGCGGGCCGCAGCAGGTCCAGCTCGTCGTACAGGCGCAGTGCCTTGGGCGAGAGCCGGCACGCCTTCGCGAACGCTCCGATCGTCAGCATGTCCCGGTGCACCTCG
Source organism: Streptomyces africanus (assembly GCF_002150735.1). GTDB lineage: Bacteria > Actinomycetota > Actinomycetes > Streptomycetales > Streptomycetaceae > Streptomyces > Streptomyces africanus. The sequence goes on along the minus strand of NZ_MUKA01000428.1, from coordinate 2,538 downwards.
CCACCTCCCTCCCGTTCCGCCACCGATGCTGGGGTCTCACCGAAGGTGAAGGTCAAGCGGGCTGTTCTGGTTCCGGCACCGGTTGCTAGCCTGCCGTTCGATCGTCCGGTCGCACGAAGAGGGAGCCCTTGGTGCCCCGTATCGCACTCGTCACCTACGACTCCGGTCCTGAGCCCAGCAAGGACCAGGACCTTCCCGTGCTGGTCCGGGCGCTGAGGGACGCCGGTGCCGAGGCCGTTGCCGTGCCGTGGGACGCCCCCGGCGCCGACTGGGGCGGCTTCGACCTCGCCGTGCTCCGGTCGACCTGGGACTACAGCTGGCGGACGGAGGAGTTCACGGCGTGGGTGGAGCGGTGCGGAACGCTGACGCGGCTCTCCAACCCGCCCGCGGTCGTGCGGTGGAACACGGACAAGCGGTACCTCGGGGATCTGGCGACGGCCGGCGTGCCCGTCGTCCCCACCCGGTACATCGCGCCCGGCGAGCCCGCCGACCTCCCTGACCACCAGGAGTACGTCGTCAAGCCCACCTCCGGCGCCGGCGCCCGTTTCGCCGCCCGCTACACCCACGACGAGCACGAAACGGCCCTGCGCCAGCTGAAGCGGATGCACGCCGAGGGCTTCACGGCGATGGTGCAGCCGTACATGCGCAGCATCGACTCCGCCGGCGAACGGGCCCTGCAGTTCTTCGGCGGGCGCCTGCTGCACGCCAGCCGCAAGGGCGCGGTCCTCGCGCCGGGCACACCGTACGACGCCGACAAGGTCGCCCACCCCGACCTGCGGCCCTGGGAGCCGACCGCCGCCGAACTCGACGTCGCCGAGCGGGCGCTGGCCGCCGTACCCGGGCAGCCGGAGCTGCTGTACGCGCGCGTGGACCTCGTCACCGGGCCGGACGGGGAGCCGTGCGTGATGGAGCTGGAGCTGGTCGAGCCGAACCTGTTCCTGTGGCTGCACCCGCAGTCCGTGCCGAGGGTGGTCGAGGCGGTCCTGGCCGCCGCCGGCTGATCACGCGGACATACGTCCCTTGGTGAGGCTTTTGGTGTAGTGGTAGGGCCATGCCCTCCGAGCGACGGTCCTGGGCACCGCTGCTCGCGGTGTGCGCCGGGTACTTCATGGTGATCCTGGACGTGACGGTCATCAACGTCGCCGTGCCGGTGATCGGGCGGGAGCTGTCGGCCTCGCTCACCGGCATCCAGTGGATCACCGACGGCTACACCCTGGTCTTCGCCGGGTTCCTGCTGACCGGTGGGGCGCTGGGGGACCGGCTGGGCAACCGCCGGGTGTTCTGCTCGGGCGTGGCGGTGTTCACCGTGTCCTCCGCGGCGTGCGCGCTCGCGCCCGGAGCGCTCTTCCTGGTGGTGGCCCGGCTGGTGGAGGGGCTGGGCGCGGCACTGATCGTGCCCGGTTCCCTGGCCCTGCTCCAGCAGGCCTACCCCGAGCGGGCCGCACGCTCGCGGGCCTTCGGGCTGTGGGGTTCCATGGCGGGCATCGCGGCCTCGGCCGGGCCGCTGCTGGGCGGGCTGCTCGTCTCCACGGTGGGCTGGCGCTGGGTGTTCCTCGTCAACCTGCCCGTCGGCGTGGCCTGCCTGGTGCTGACGCTGCGGCACGTGGCCCGCTCGCCCCGGCGCGCCGACCGGGCGCTGGACTGGCCGGCGCAGTGCGCGGTCGTGGCGGCGGTGGCGCTGCTGACCGGGGCGCTCAACGAGGCCGGGCGGCGGGGCTGGACCGATCCGGCCGTGCTCGCCGGCGCGGGACTGGCCGTGGCGGCCGCCGTGGCGTTCGTGGCGCGCGAGCGGCTCGCCCGGTCCCCGGTCCTCCCGCTCGGCCTGCTGCGCTCCCGCGCCATGAGCGGCGCGGCCGGCATCGGCCTGCTGTTCAACTTCGGCTTCTACGGCATGGTGTTCACCGCCAGCCTGGAGTTCCAGCACCAGCGCGGTTACAGCGCCCTCGGCACCGGACTCGCGCTGTTCCCGGCGGTGGCGATGACCATGTTCGCCTCCGTCCTGTCCGGGCGGCTCGCCCGTCGCACCGGCGACCGTCCGCTGGTGGTCTCCGGGATGCTGCTGGCCGCCCTGGGGCTGGCCGGGTGGACCGCGGCCGGCGCCGACCCGGCCTACGCGCTGCTGGTGGCGCCGATGATGGCCGCGGGATTCGGTACGTCCTTCGCCCTCACCGGCTCGACCGCCACCGTGATGGGCGCCGCCCCCGCGGCGTACTCGGGGGCCGCCTCCGCCCTGTTCAACACCACCCGCCAGATCGGCAGCGCCACCGGCGTCGCTCTCGGCGGCAGCCTGCTCGCCTCCGCCACCGGCTACGGCGCCGGGATCCGCACCAGCATGTTCATCGGCGCGCTCGCCTACCTGGCCGCCGCGGGCCTCGCATGGCGCTGTGTGCCCGCGAAGCCCCGGCGGTCCGCCGAGGCCCAGGAGCCCCTCAGTCCTGACGGCCGGTGACGGCCACCCGCTGCAACAGCCCCCAGGTGAACTCCGCGACGACCTCCCACCGCGCCCCCTGCGCGTCCGGCGCGGTGGGAGGTCGTCGC
>NZ_MUKA01000427.1 GCF_002150735.1 Streptomyces africanus | reverse complement strand
CACGACGGCGGGGCGTTCGGCGGGCGGGCAGACCTCGATCTCGCTGCCGTCGACGGGGTTGACGGTCAGCAGGAAGTCGCCGGAGACGAGCTGCACCGTGCGGGCGAGCGCGGGCGCGTGCTGACTGAAGTCGGGCGTGAGGGATTCCCTGGGCGGGCGCTGCCGCGGCGACTTGCCATCGCCGTCGTGGCCGTACTCCTCGGGTCCCCGGGTGTTCGGGTCCATAGGTCAAAGCCCCCCAAAAGCGTGTGTGTGCTCTGAAAAGCCCCTCCCGGCCTTGCTGCACACCGCGCTGTCGCTTCTGGTCCGGGCCCGCTGGAAGGGTTTCAAGTCAGCGGGCAGCCGAACCCTAAACCTTCGCACAGTATCTACGACAGTCCGGGGTACCGCGCCGTCCGAGACGTCACGGTCTCGTGAGGATTGTGCGCGTCGTACGAGGCGGCGATGTCCGTCCGGGTCTCCCCGGTCGCCCGGTTCACACCCGCACAGAACGTCACACGCGAGGCAATGTCTCCACCCCGATGCCCCCCTCGATCGCCAGGATCCGGTGCAGGCGGGTGGCCACCAGCAGGCGCTGCATCTGCGGCGGTACGCCGCGCAGGACCAGGCGCCGGCCGCAGCGGCCGGCCCGCCGGTGGGCCCCCATGATCACACCGAGTCCGGTGGCGTCCCAGGAGTCCAGTTCGGACAGGTCCAGCACCAGGTCGCCGACTCCGTCGTCGACGGCCGCGTGCAGGACCGTACGGGCGTCCGCCGCGCTCCGGACGTCGAGGCGGCCCCCGACGACCAGCTCGGCGTGGTCGCCCCTGATGTGCATATGCGCTCCCCGTGCGTGCGTCTCGTGCTCCGCGTTCTGATGCCGGTGATGCAACCTCTGACTGCGTGAAGGGGGCAGAGGTTGCTTCTTGTAAGCGAACCGATACCGAATTCACCCGGGGGTGTGATGCTCCCGGGGCATGTGCGGTTTCAGTGCTTGTAGAAGCCCTGCCCGCTCTTGCGCCCGATGTCACCGGCGTCAACCATCCGGCGCATCGACTCGGGCGGCGCGAACTTCTCGTCCTGGGACTCGGTGTAGATGTTGCTCGTGGCGTGCAGCAGGATGTCGACGCCCGTCAGGTCCGCGGTCGCCAGCGGGCCCATGGCGTGGCCGAAGCCCAGCTTGCAGGCGAGGTCGATGTCCTCGGCGCTCGCCACGCCCGACTCCTGCAGCTTCGCGGCCTCGACGACCAGGGCACAGATGAGACGGGTCGTCACGAAGCCGGCGACGTCGCGGTTGACGACGATGCAGGTCTTGCCGACCGACTCGGCGAACTCCCGGGCCTTGGCGAGGGTCTCGTCGCTGGTCTTGTAGCCGCGGACCAGCTCGCACAGCTGCATCATCGGCACGGGCGAGAAGAAGTGCGTGCCGACGACCCGCTCGGGGCGCTCCGTCGCGGCCGCGATCTTGGTGATCGGGATGGCGGAGGTGTTGGAGGCGAGGATCGCCTCGTCCTTCACGAGCTTGTCGAGGGCGCGGAAGATCTCGTGCTTGACCTCGAGCTTCTCGAAGACGGCCTCGACGACGACGTCCGCGTCGGCCACGGCGTCCAGGTCGGTGGTCGCGGTGATCCGGGCGAGGGCGGCGTCGGCGTCATGCGCCTCCAGCTTGCCCTTGGCCACGAACTTGTCGTACGAGGCCTTGATGCCGTCGGTGCCCCGCTTCAGCGCCTCGTCGGTGACGTCGCGCAGGACCACGTCCCACCCCGCCTGTGCGGAGACCTGGGCGATGCCGGATCCCATGAGGCCGGCTCCGATGACGGCGAGCTTCCGTGCCACTGTGCGACTCCCCTGACGCGCTGCTTATGTCTGCCTCTCGGGCGGACACTAGCGCTCGTGAGGGCCCGTGTGACCGGTAAGTAATGCGCGTCACGTCTCACATGACGGACATCACACCAGCAGGGGTCATCCCGCGCCACGGACGGCGTAGTTGAGCACCTTCTCGCCCAACAGCTCCTCCATGTCGTCGAGGAGGACGAGCATCTCCCGTGACACTTCGCCCGGGTTGCGCCCCTTGGTCATCTCGCGGCCGATCGCGGCGAAGACGGTGCCGTGGACCCAGCAGATCTGGCCGGCGATCAGCCCCGGCAGCGGGTCGCCGTCCCCGGCACCCGTCTCCTCCCGGAGGGTCGCCTCCAGGTTGCCCTGGATCTCCTGCTGAATGCTCCACAGCCGGGAGCGCAGCGGCGGCGCCTCCTCGATGCAGCGCATGAAACGGTCGTAGCCCTCGTCGAGGCCCATCCGGGGCGAGACGGCCTCGATCTCGGCGCGCAGTTCGCGCAGCACCGCCCGGGCGGCCGACTCCCGCGCGTCCCGGCCGCGCACCCAGCGGGAGAGCCGGTCGACGACCCCCTGGGAGCGGTCGAAGAAGAGGTCCTCCTTGGCCGGGAAGTAGTTGTAGACGGTGTTCACGGAGACGTCGGCCGCCTCCGCCACGTCCGCGATCGTCACGGACAGGAACCCGTGCTCCAGGAACAGCCCGGTGGCGATGTCCGAGATGCGCTGCCTGGTCTCGCGCTTCTTCCGCTCCCTGAGCCCCTCTGCCATGCCCGAATCCTAGCTTCCTTGGGCCCGATGAAAACTTGGGGCCATTGCAAAATTTAAGAGACTCTGTTTTTCTGTCGGCATGGCAATCATCAGTACGGCCGGACTGGCCCGTACCTTCCGGACCAAGCGCGGCCCCGTGGACGCCGTGCGCGGCATCGACCTGACCGTCCGCGAGGGCGAGATCCTCGGCTTCCTCGGACCGAACGGCGCCGGCAAGACGACCACCCTGCGGATGCTGACGACCCTGCTGGAACCGACCGGCGGCGCCGCCACCGTCGCGGGCTGCGACCTGGCGACCGACCCGGCCGGGGTGCGGCGGGCCTGCGGGTACGTGGCGCAGTCCGGCGGGGTCGACCCGCAGATCAGCGTGCGGGAGGAACTGGTCACCCAGGGGCGCCTGTACCGGCTGACGAAGACGCAGGCCGCCGAGCGCGCCGGGGAACTCGCCCGCGATCTGGGCCTCACCGACTTCCTCGACAGCAAGTGCGCGGCCCTCTCCGGCGGGCAGCGGCGCCGCCTGGACATCGCGATGGCGCTCACCCACCGCCCGAAGGTGCTGTTCCTCGACGAGCCGACGACCGGTCTCGACCCGGGCAGCCGGGCCGACCTGTGGGACCTGGTGCGCCGACTGCGCGACGAGCACGGCACGACCGTCTTCCTGACCACGCACTACCTCGACGAGGCCGACGCCCTCTCCGACCGGCTGGTCGTCGTCGATCAGGGCGTGGTCGTCGCCGAGGGCACCCCGAGCGCGCTGAAGCTCCGCTACGCCGGCTCGATCGACGCCTCGCTCCAGGACACCTTCCTCGCCATCACCGGCCGCAGTGCCGGGCCGGCCGAGCAGACTCCCGTCGCCGTCTAGGACCCAGAGGACTCCTGATGCTGTTGCACGACACCGCGCTCGTCTACGGGCGCTATCTCCGCCAGTCCCTGCGCTCCCGCTTCGCGCTGCTCTTCGGCGTGCTGATGCCGCTGCTGTACCTGCTGTTCTTCGGTCCCCTGCTGACGGATCTGCCGCTCGGCGGGCAGGGCAGTTCCTGGCAGCTGCTCGTCCCCGGCCTGCTGCTGCAACTGGGCCTGTTCGGGGCGTCCTTCGCGGGCTTCTCGATCATCATCGAGAAGGGCCACGGGGTGGTCGAGCGCATGCGCGTCACCCCCGTCAGCCGACTGGCCCTGCTGCTCGGCCGGGTGCTCAGGGAGGCCACGGTGTTCGTCTTCCAGGCCGTGCTGCTGGTGCTGGCGGCGGTGGCGATGGGCCTGCGGGCCCCGCTGCCCGGCGTCCTGATCGGGTTCGCCTTCGTCGCCCTGCTCTCACTCTCGCTGGCCTCGCTGTCGTACGCGCTGGCCATGAAGCTGCACACCCCGCAGACCTTCGGCCCGGCGATCAACGCGCTGACCATGCCGTCGATGCTGCTGTCCGGGCTGATGCTCCCGATGAGCCTGGGCCCGGCCTGGCTGGACACGCTGTCGCACCTCATGCCGTTCCGCTATCTGGTCGACGCCGTCCGGGACGCCTTCGTCGGCTCCTACGCCACGGCGCACATGGTGTACGGCGTACTGGTGGCCGTCGGTTTCACGGCCCTGTCCGTGACAGTGGGCACACGCGTGTTCCGAACGGCCGGAGCCTAACTACGCTGGCCACATGGTCAATCTGACGCGCATCTACACCAGGACCGGCGACCAGGGCACCACCGCCCTCGGCGACATGAGCCGGGTCGCCAAGACCGACCTGCGGATCGCCGCGTACGCCGACGCCAACGAGGCGAACGCGGCGATCGGCACGGCGATCGCGCTGGGCGGCCTGGACGAGGAGATCGTCAAGGTCCTCACCCGCGTGCAGAACGACCTGTTCGACGTGGGCGCGGACCTGTCGACGCCGGTGGTGGAGAACCCGGAGTTCCCGCCCCTGCGGGTCGAGCAGTCCTATGTCGACAAGCTGGAGGCGGACTGCGACCGCTTCCTGGAGGGCCTGGAGAAGCTCCGCTCCTTCATCCTCCCCGGCGGCACCCCGGGCGCGGCCCTGCTCCACCAGGCCTGCACGGTGGTCCGCCGGGCGGAGCGCTCGACCTGGGCGGCCCTGGAGGTGCACGGCGAGGTCATGAACCCCCTGACGGCCACCTACCTCAACCGCCTCTCCGACCTCCTGTTCATCCTCGCGAGGACGGCGAACAAGGAGGTCGGAGACGTGCTGTGGGTCCCGGGCGGGGAGCGCTAGGTCCTACTGCGGGCCCCCTGCCACAGCCCGGCGGCGACCAGCACGCCGCCGACGCACATCATCACGACGCCGACCTTCGTGAGGGTGACGACGGGGACCTCCACGTCGCCGGTGAACCGCCACAGCCCCAGGCCGATCACGAAGGTGACGGCGCCTTCCAGCAGGTTTCCGCGGGCCTTGCTCATCGCTGCACCTTCTCCTTCTCCGGCGTCTCCTCGGACTCCCCCGCGGGCGCCTTCCGCGGCCAGATCCAGTAGCTCAGCGCGATCAGGCCGTGGATGCCGGCCGCGCGCCAGGCCACGTAACGCCAGCTCTCCAGGGACGTGACACGGCTCGGGTCGTCCACGTACCAGATGGCCAGCTGGAGCAGCACGGTCGCGACGGCGGCGCCCACCAGCGTGCCCAGCCAGATCCTGCCCTCGTGACGCGCCCGGGCCATGCCGTAGGCCGGGGGCTTCGGTGGCGGCGGGGCTCCGCCGAGGCGGTGGGCCGCGTGGCCGTCGAGCCACTGCACGGTGCGGTGGCCGTGCCCGACGGTGTAGCCGATGTACAGCGCGGCCAGTCCGTGCGTCCAGTTCGGCTCGGCGCCGTTCTTCAGGTCCAGCGCGGTGACGACCAGCAGGACGACCTCCAGCAGCGGCTCGCACAGCAGCAGGGCCAGCCCCGTACGCCGCATGCGCAGCAGGTAGCGGAAGGCCAGTCCGGCCGCCAGCAGCACCCAGAAGCCGATCTCACAGGCGGCGATCAAGGCGACGATCACGATGCGCTCCTCTCGGTCACCCTTCCAGGCTCCCGTCCGGCGCGGCCGGAATCGTCGTCGCGACTGACGAACCCGCGGTACATCGAAAGATGCAGTCGGGGACCCTTCGCGGGGATCACGCGCGGGGCCCGGCGTCCGTGTTGGATGGTGCCATGGCCGTACGACTCGCCCGCCCCCGCCGCTTCGACGTGTACGTCGCGCTGGGCAGTCTGCTCGGCGGGCTGCTGCTGTGGGGGCTCGGCCTGGCCACCCGCCCGAGCACCGAGGTGTACGTGCTCCTGCCCGGGCGCTGGCCGGTCCTGGTGCCCCTGCTGGTCATGGCCGGCTGCGAGCTGCTGCGCCGCACCGCCCCGCGCACCGCCCTGCTGACCGGCACGGCCGCGATCGTCCTGGACGTCGTCACACAGGGCAACCTGGTCACGATCCTTATGTACACGGACATCATGTACGCGGCCGTCCTGTACGGCCCGCCCGCCTCGGCCCACCGCATCCCCAGGATCACCGGGCTGCTGTCGGTGGCCGGGACCGTGGTGCCGTTCGCGTTGTGGCGCGAGCCCGAGGCGCTGCTGATCGGCGTGGTCACCGGCGTGGTGGCCTTCGGGCCGGCCGCCACCGGCCTGATCGTCCGCAACCACCGCGACGCCGCCGAGGCGGCCCGGCTGCGCGCCGAGCAGACCGCGCTGCTCGCCGAGATGGACCGCACCCAGGCGGTCACCGCCGAACGCGCCCGGATGGCCCGCGAACTGCACGACATGGTCGCCAACCACCTGTCCGCGATCGCCATCCACTCCACGGCCGCGCTCTCCCTGGACGACGCGAAGACCTCCCGGGAGGCCCTGACCGTCATCCGCGAGAACAGCGTGGCGGGGCTCGCGGAGATGCGGCGGCTCATCGGGATCCTGCGGGACTCCGCCGGCGATGTCGCCCCGGTCGCCGCCCCCACCCTCGACGGACTCGGCGCGCTGGTCGAGGGCGCCCGCACCAACGGCCTCGACGTCACGCTCGACGCCGCTCACGACACGGTCCCCGCGCCCGTCGAACTCGCCGCCTACCGCATCGTCCAGGAGTCCCTCACCAACGCCCTCAAGCACGCCGGCCCCGGCCGGGTCGCGGTGTCCCTCGCCCAGCTCGACGGCCTGCTGACCGTCGCGGTGACCAGCCCGTACGGCGACCGGGACGGGCCGAGCGCCCCCGGCTCGGGCGCGGGCCTGGTCGGCATGCGGGAACGCGCCGCGCTGCTGGACGGCACGTTCGAGGCCGGTCCGGAGGACTCGCCGGACGGCAAGATCTGGGCCGTACGCGCCACCCTGCCCGTCCCCGACACCGTCGAAGGAGAACCCGAATGATCCGCGTCCTGGTCGCCGAGGACCAGTCGGCCGTCCGTGCCGGCCTGGTCCTCATCCTGCGCAGCGCACCCGACATCGAGGTGGTCGGCGAGGCGGCGGACGGCGAGCAGGCGGTGGCGCTGACCCGTGAGCTGCGGCCGGACCTGGTGCTGATGGACGTTCAGATGCCGCGGCTGGACGGCGTGTCGGCGACCCGGCAGGTGGTGGCGGAGCGGCTCGCCGACGTGCTGGTGCTGACCACCTTCGACCTCGACGAGTACGTCTTCGGAGCGCTGCGGGCGGGCGCGTCCGGCTTCCTGCTCAAGAACACCGAGGCGAAGGACCTGCTGGAGGCCGTACGGACGGTGGCGCGCGGGGAGGGGCTGATCGCCCCGGCGGTCACGCGACGGCTGATCGCCGAGTTCGCGGCGAAGCCGGTCCGGGAACCGGCGGCCGACCCGGCCGTCCTCGACCGGCTGACCCGGCGCGAGCGCGAGGTGCTGTCCTGCCTCGGCGAGGGCCTGTCCAACGCGGGCATCGCCGAGCGGCTCGACATGGCCGAGGCGACCGTGAAGACGCATGTCAGCCGCCTGCTGGGGAAGCTGGAGCTGCGCAGCCGGGTGCAAGCGGCGGTGCTCGCACAGGAGTTGGGGGTCTGACCCGGGCACAGATCGCTCCAGGCCGCGGTGGTCCAGACCTATTGACCGGTGGTCCAGACCTTTCTATTCTCACCGCACCATGAGTAGGCGTGAGGCTCAGACACGCCCCCACAACTCCATCAAGGAGGCGCAACATGCGCTTCAGACACAGAGCCGCGGCAGGGTTCGCGACCCTGTTGCTCCCGCTGGCCGGTCTCGTCGGCCTCGCGAGCCCGGCCCAGGCCGCGACATCCGCCACCGCGAGCTACACCAAGACGCAGGACTGGGGCTCCGGCTTCGAAGGCAAGTGGACGGTGAAGAACACCGGAACCACGACCCTCAGCTCCTGGACCGTCGAGTGGGACTTCCCCTCGGGCACGTCCGTCACCTCCGCCTGGGACGCCGACGTCACCTCCTCCGGCACCCACTGGACCGCGAAGAACAAGTCCTGGAACGGCACCCTCGCCCCCGGCGCCTCCGTCTCCTTCGGCTTCAACGGCACCGGCTCCGGCTCCCCCGCGAACTGCAAGCTGAGCGGCGGCAGCTGCGACGGCGGCACCACGGAACCCGGCGACAGCGCCCCCAGCGCCCCCGGCACGCCGACCGCCTCCGACATCACCGACACCTCGGTGAAACTGTCCTGGTCCGCCGCCACCGACGACAAGGGCGTCAAGAACTACGACGTCCTGCGCGACGGAACGAAGGTCGCCACGGTGACGACCACGTCGTACACCGACACGGGCCTGACCAAGGGCACCGACTACTCCTACTCCGTCCAGGCGCGTGACACCGCCGACCAGACCGGCCCGGTCAGTGGCGCCCGCGCGGTGCGCACCACCGGCGGCACGACCGAGCCGCCCAAGGGCGACAAGGTCAAGCTCGGCTACTTCACCGAGTGGGGCGTCTACGGCCGCAACTACCACGTCAAGAACCTGGTGACCTCGGGCTCGGCGTCGAAGATCACGCACATCAACTACGCCTTCGGCAACGTGAAGAACGGCCAGTGCACGGTCGACGACACCTACGCCGCCTACGACAAGGCCTACACCGCCGACCAGTCCGTCAGCGGCACCGCCGACACTTGGGACCAGCCGCTGCGCGGCAATTTCAACCAGCTGCGCCAGCTCAAGGCCAAGTACCCGCACATCAAGGTGCTGTACTCGTTCGGAGGCTGGACCTACTCGGGCGGCTTCGGGCAGGCGGCGCAGAACGCCGCCGCGTTCGCCAAGTCCTGCAAGGCCGTCGTGGAGGACCCGCGCTGGGCCGACGTCTTCGACGGCATCGACATCGACTGGGAGTACCCGAACGCCTGCGGTCTGAGCTGTGACACCTCGGGTCCGGCGGCCTTCAAGAACCTGATGTCCGCGCTGCGCACGGAGTTCGGCCCGGACTACCTGGTCACCGCGGCCATCACCGCCGACGGCTCCTCCGGCGGCAAGATCGACGCGGCCGACTACGGCGGCGCCGCGCAGTACCTCGACTGGTACAACGTGATGACGTACGACTACTTCGGCGCCTTCGACAAGGACGGCCCGACCGCCCCGCACTCCCCGCTCACCTCGTACCCCGGGATCCCGCAGGCCGGCTTCAACTCGGCCGACGCGATCGCCAAGCTGAAGGCGAAGGGCGTGCCGTCCGCCAAGCTCCTGCTGGGCATCGGCTTCTACGGCCGCGGCTGGACCGGCGTCACCCAGTCCGCCCCGGGCGGATCGGCGACCGGCGCCGCTCCCGGCACGTACGAGGCGGGCATCGAGGACTACAAGGTCCTGAAGAACTCCTGCCCGGTCACCGGCACCGTCGCGGGCACGGCGTACGCGCACTGCGGCAGCAACTGGTGGTCGTACGACACCCCGTCGACGATCAACGGGAAGATGACCTGGGCCAAGAACCAGGGCCTGGGCGGCGCGTTCTTCTGGGAGTTCAGCGGCGACACCGGCAACGGTGAGCTGGTGACGGCCATCGACAACGGCCTCAGGTAGAAGCCCTAAGCCACATTGACACGCTGACCGGGCGGGGCTGCCTCAAGCCACGCGAGGAAACCGGTCAGCGCGTCCTCGCTCATGGCCAGCTCCAGCCGGGTGCCCCGGTGCAGACAGGCGAGGATCACATGGTCGGAGAGCAGCGCCAGCTCCTCCTCGCCCTGCGGGACCCGGCGGCCGGCCACCTCGATCGCGGAACGCTCCAGGATCCGGCGCGGACGCGGCGAGTAGGAGAAGACCCGGAACCACTCGACGCGGTCGCCGTTGTAGCGGGCCACCCCGTACGCCCAGCCCTTGCCGTTGGTGTCGCCCTGCTCCGGGGTGTCCCAGCGCAGGCTGGCGTCGAAGGTGCCGCCCGAGCGCTGGATGAGCCGGCGGCGCAGACCGAAGACGAACAGTCCCACCACCACGAGGGCCACGACAATTCCGCACACAGTCAGAGCGAGGACCATCGACACCGACCTCCTCGTCTCCTAGGTAACGGAACGTAAAAAACACCCACATCCGCCTCAGCCGCGGCTGGGTCCGGATCTCTCCGGTACCCAGCCGCGGCTGAGTGACGTCATCACACGACGGGCTTGAGTCAGCGCGCCGCCGTGGCCGTACGCAGACGGACGTCCGCGCGGCGCTGGGCCTCCGCGTCGTCCTCCGCCTTCGCACGCTCCAGCTCCTGCTCCGCGCGCTGGACATCGATCTCGTCCGACAGCTCGGCGATTTCGGCCAGCAGCGAGAGCTTGTCGTCCGCGAACGAGATGAAACCGCCGTGGACCGCGGCGACGACCGTCCGGCCATCACTCGTACGGATGGTCACCGGGCCCGACTCCAGCACACCGAGCAGCGGCTGGTGACCGGGCATGACGCCGATGTCGCCGGACGTGGTGCGCGCGACGACCAGGGTGGCCTGGCCGGACCAGACCTCACGGTCGGCCGCGACCAGCGCGACGTGCAGCTCAGCAGCCAAGGGTGGCTCCTCGGGTCACCACCCGGCGGGAGTGCCGGGTGTTGGTTACAAGTCTAGTAGGCGTGACGGAGGGGGCGGGACGCGCCCGCCCCCTCCGGTATGAGCACGGGGCTCACATCGAGCGCGAGGCTCAGGAGACGCCCAGCTCCTTCGCGTTCTTCTTCAGGTCCTCGAGACCACCGCACATGAAGAACGCCTGCTCCGGGAAGTGGTCGTACTCGCCGTCGCAGATCGCGTTGAACGCGGCGATCGACTCGTCCAGCGGCACGTCCGAACCGTCCACGCCGGTGAACTGCTTGGCGGCGTGGGTGTTCTGGGACAGGAAGCGCTCCACGCGACGGGCACGGTGGACGACGAGCTTGTCCTCCTCGCCGAGCTCGTCGATACCGAGGATCGCGATGATGTCCTGCAGGTCCTTGTACTTCTGCAGGATGTTCTTCACGCGCATCGCGGCGTTGTAGTGCTCCGCCGAGATGTACCGCGGGTCGAGGATCCGGGACGTGGAGTCCAGCGGGTCCACGGCCGGGTAGATGCCCTTCTCGGAGATCGGACGGGAGAGCACCGTCGTCGCGTCGAGGTGGGCGAAGGTGGTGGCCGGGGCCGGGTCGGTCAGGTCGTCCGCGGGGACGTAGATCGCCTGCATCGAGGTGATCGAGTGACCACGGGTCGAGGTGATGCGCTCCTGGAGGACACCCATCTCGTCGGCCAGGTTCGGCTGGTAGCCCACCGCGGAGGGCATACGGCCGAGCAGGGTCGACACCTCGGAACCGGCCTGGGTGAAGCGGAAGATGTTGTCGATGAAGAACAGCACGTCCTGCTTCTGGACGTCACGGAAGTACTCCGCCATCGTCAGGCCGGCCAGGGCCACGCGCAGACGGGTACCCGGGGGCTCGTCCATCTGGCCGAAGACCAGGGCGGTCTTGTCCAGAACGCCGGACTCTTCCATCTCCGCGATGAGGTCGTTGCCCTCACGGGTGCGCTCGCCGACGCCCGCGAAGACGGAGACGCCCTCGTGGAGGTTGGCGACACGCATGATCATTTCCTGGATCAGCACGGTCTTGCCGACACCGGCACCACCGAACAGACCGATCTTGCCGCCCTTGACGTACGGGGTGAGAAGGTCGACGACCTTCAGGCCCGTCTCGAACATCTCGGTCTTCGACTCGAGCTGGTCGAACGCGGGGGCCTTGCGGTGGATGGACCAGCGCTCGCCCTCGTAGGTCTCGTCGCTGTTCAGCACCTCACCGAGGGTGTTGAACACCTTGCCCTTGGTGAAGTCGCCGACCGGGACGGAGATGCCCGCACCGGTGTCGACGACGGGAGCCTGGCGGACCAGGCCGTCGGTGGGCTGCATGGAGATCGCGCGGACCAGGCCGTCACCCAGGTGCTGGGCGACCTCCAGGGTCAGCGTCTTCTTCTCGCCCGCGAGCGCCGGGTCTGCGACCTCGACGTGCAGGGCGTTGTAGATCTCGGGCATCGCGTCGACGGGGAACTCCACGTCGACGACCGGGCCGATGACCCGGGCGACGCGGCCCGTAGCCGTCGCGGTCTCAACAGTGGTGGTCATTTATCGGTCACTCCCCGCGGTCGCGTCGGCCAGGGCACTGGCGCCACCGACGATCTCGCTGATTTCCTGGGTGATTTCGGCCTGGCGGGCCTGGTTGGCAAGCCGGGTGAGCGTCTCGATGAGCTCTCCGGCGTTGTCGGTGGCCGACTTCATCGCGCGCCGCGTGGCGGCGTGCTTGGAGGCGGCCGACTGGAGCAGCGCGTTGTAGATCCGGCTCTCCACATAGCGCGGCAGCAGGGCGTCCAGGACGTCCTCCGCCGAGGGCTCGAAGTCGAACAGCGGGAGGATCTCGCCCTTGGGCTTGGCCTCCTGCGCGACCTCGTCGAGGCTGAGCGGCAGCAGCCGTGCCTCGATCGCCGTCTGCGTCATCATCGACACGAACTCGGTGTAGACGATGTGGAGCTCGTCCACGCCGCCCTCGGCCGTCTCCGTCTCGATGGCCTCGATCAGCGGGGCCGCGACCTTCTTGGCGTCCGCGTACGACGGGTCGTCGGTGAAGCCCGTGAACGACTCCGCGACCTTGCGCTCGCGGAAGTTGTAGTGGGCGAGACCACGGCGGCCGACGATGTAGCTGACGACCTCCTTGCCCTCACCTTCGAGCTTCGCCGTGAGCCTCTCCGCGGCCTTGATGGCGTTGGAGTTGAAGGCGCCGGCCAGACCGCGGTCGCTCGTGAGGAGCAGGACCGCGGCACGGGTCGGGTTCTCCGGCTCCGTCGTCAGCGGGTGCTTGGTGTTCGATCCGGTGGCGACCGCCGTGACCGCCCGGGTGAGCTCGGTCGCGTACGGCGTGGACGCCGCCACCTTGCGCTGCGCCTTGACGACGCGCGAGGCGGCGATCATCTCCATCGCCTTCGTGATCTTCTTGGTCGCGGAGACGGATCGGATGCGACGCTTGTAGACCCGGAGCTGGGCTCCCATGAGTCAGGTCCCTTCCGTCGTCACTTACCGGCAGCCGGGGTGTCCTCGCCGAGCAGCTTGCCGTCGGAGGTCTCGAACTGCTTCTTGAACTCCGCGATGGCGTCGGCCATGGCCTGGAGGGTGTCGTCCGACATCTTGCCGCCCTCGCGGATGGAGGTCAGCAGGCCCTGCTCCTTGCGGTGCAGGTACTCCAGCAGCTCCTTCTCGAAGCGGCGGATGTCGGCGACCGGAACCTCGTCCATCTTGCCGGTGGTGCCGGCCCAGATGGAGACGACCTGGTCCTCGGTGGCCATCGGCTGGTACTGCGGCTGCTTCAGCAGCTCGACCATGCGCTGACCACGTTCCAGCTGCGCCTTGGACGCGGCGTCCAGGTCGGAACCGAAGGCGGCGAACGCCTCCAGCTCACGGAACTGGGCGAGGTCCACGCGCAGACGGCCGGAGACCTGGCGGATCGCCTTGTGCTGGGCGGAGCCACCGACTCGGGAGACCGAGATACCGACGTTCAGCGCGGGACGCTGACCGGCGTTGAACAGGTCCGACTCCAGGAAGCACTGGCCGTCGGTGATGGAGATGACGTTGGTCGGGATGAACGCCGAGACGTCGTTGGCCTTGGTCTCGACGATCGGCAGACCGGTCATCGAGCCGGCACCCATCTCGTCCGAGAGCTTGGCGCAGCGCTCCAGCAGACGGGAGTGCAGGTAGAAGACGTCACCCGGGTAGGCCTCACGGCCCGGCGGGCGGCGCAGCAGCAGCGACACGGCGCGGTAGGCGTCGGCCTGCTTCGACAGGTCGTCGAAGATGATCAGGACGTGCTTGCCCTGGTACATCCAGTGCTGGCCGATGGCCGAACCGGTGTACGGCGCCAGGTACTTGAAGCCGGCCGGGTCGGACGCCGGGGCGGCGACGATGGTCGTGTACTCCAGCGCGCCGGCCTCCTCCAGAGCGCCGCGCACACCGGCGATGGTGGAGCCCTTCTGGCCGATGGCGACGTAGATGCAGCGGACCTGCTTGTTCGGGTCGCCCGAGCGCCAGTTGTCGCGCTGGTTGATGATCGTGTCGACGGCCAGGGCGGTCTTGCCGGTCTGGCGGTCGCCGATGATCAGCTGACGCTGGCCACGGCCGATCGGAGTCATGGTGTCGACGGCCTTGTAGCCCGTCTCCATCGGCTCGTGCACCGACTTGCGGACCATGACGCCCGGAGCCTGCAGCTCCAGGGCGCGACGGCTGTCGGTCTCGATCTCGCCGAGGCCGTCGATCGGGTTGCCGAGGGGGTCCACCACGCGGCCGAGGTAGCCCTCGCCGACCGCGACGGACAGGACCTCGCCGGTACGGCTGACCGGCTGCCCCTCCTCGACGCCGCTGAACTCGCCGAGGACGATGGCACCGATCTCGCGCTCCTCGAGGTTGAGGGCGAGGCCGAGGGTGCCGTCCTCGAACTTCAGCAGCTCGTTGGCCATGGTCGAGGGCAGGCCCTCGACCTTCGCGATGCCGTCGCCGGCAAAGGTGACCGTACCGACCTCCTCGCGCGAGGCCGCGTCCGGCTTGTACGCCTGGACGAAGTTCTCCAGCGCGTCCCGGATCTCCTCCGGCCGGATCGTGAGCTCCGCCATCTGGGTTCCCTGCTCTCCTTGTTGGGCCCGAAGTTTCTTAGGGGGTCTGGGGGCGACCCCCAGGATTCTTCTGCACGGCCCAACCAGGGCCGTCGTAAGTACGTTGTGCCTATTGAGTTGCTGCTCAGCCCGCGAGCCGGCGGCTGGCGTCCTCGATGCGGTCCGCGAGGGAGCCGTTGATGACCTCGTCGCCGACCTGCACCCGGATTCCGCCGAGGACCTCGGGGTCCACGTCCAGGTTGAGGTGCATCGTGCGGCCGTAGAGCTTCGCGAGGGCGGCGCCCAGGCGCTGCTTCTGCACGTCGCTCAGCGGTACCGCCGAGGTGACGGTGGCGACCATGCGGTCCCGGCGCTCGGCGGCGAGCTTGGACAGGGACTCCAGTCCCGACTCCAGGCTACGTCCCCGCGGCGCGGTCACAAGGCGCGTCACCAGACGCTCGGTGGCCGCCTGCGCCCGGCCGCCGAGCAGGCCGCGCAGCAGCCCGCTCTTGGCCGAGGTGGTGGCCTTGCGGTCGGTCAGCGCGGCACGCAGCTCGGTGCTGCCGGAGACGATCCGGCCGAACCGGAACAGCTCGTCCTCGACGTCGTCGAGCTTGCCCGCCTTCTGCGCGGCGGTGAGGTCGGCGGTCGCGGCCAGCTCCTCCAGGGCGTCCACCAGGTCGCGCGACTGCGACCAGCGGGAGCGCACCATTCCGGCGACCAGGTCGGCGGCCGGGCCGCTGACCTGGGTGCCGAGGAGGCGCTGGGCCAGTTCGGCCTTGGCCTCGCCGGCCTGCGCCGGGTCGGTGAGGACCCGACGCAGCGACACCTCGCGGTCGAGCAGCGCGGTGACGGCGGCCAGTTCGTCGGCGAGCGCGCCGGCGTCCACGGACGTGGAGTCCGTCAGCGCGTCGAGACGCTCTCGTGCGGCTGCCAGGGCCTCGCGGCTCGCTCCGTTCATCGGCCGGCCTCGGCCTTCTCCTCGAGGTCGTCGAGGAACCGGTCGATCACGCGGCTCTGGCGGGCGTGGTCCTCGAGGGACTCGCCGACGAGCTTGCCGGCCAGGTCGGTGGCGAGCTTGCCGACGTCCTGGCGGAGCGCGGACGACGCGGCCTTGCGGTCGGCCTCGATCTGGGCGTGACCCGCGGCGACGATCTCCTCGCGCTGACGCTGGCCCTCGGCCCGCATCTCGGCGATGAGCGCGGCGCCCTGCTCCTGCGCCTCCTGGCGCAGACGCGCGGCCTCGTGCCGGGCCTCGGCGAGCTGTGCCTTGTACTGCTCAAGGACGCTCTGGGCCTCGACCTTCATGGTCTCGGCCTCTTCGATACCGCCTTCGATCGCCGCGCGGCGCTCCTCCAGAACCTTGTTGATGTTCGGAAGCAGCTTCTTCCAGAAGAAGAAGAACACGATGGCGAAGGCGATGGTGCCGATGAGCAGCTCGGGGCCCGGAGGAATGAGCGGGTTCTGCTCTTCCTCGGCCGCCAGCTGCACCAGGTTGGCGATCACATCAGTGCCTTTCGTCGATGCCTGTCGGTATGGAGTTTTTAGTCAATACCGAAGACGAACGGCATGACGATGCCGATGAGGGCGAGCGCCTCACAGAAGGCGAAGCCCAGGATCTGGTTGGCACGGATCAGGCCGGCGGCCTCGGGCTGACGGGCGAGGGCCTGGGTGCCGTTACCGAAGATGATGCCGACGCCGATGCCGGGGCCGAT
>NZ_MUKA01000426.1 GCF_002150735.1 Streptomyces africanus | reverse complement strand
GGCCGTGGGGTGTGCGGCCCGGAGGCCGTCGGGGCCGTCGGGCCGCCTGGGGCCGTCCGGGCCGCACACCCGTGCGCGAGCCGGGCTCAGGCCGTCAGGTCCGCCTCGCGTACGCGGTCGAAGACGCTGCCGTCGTCCGTCTCGGTGAGCAGGTAGGCCTCGGCCTCGCCCACGTGGAAGTACATCCCGTGCAGCTCCAGGGAGCCCTTGGCGAGGGCCCGGGCCACCGAGTCGTGGGCGCGCAGATGCTCCAGCTGCTGGACCACGTTGGTCAGGCAGAGCTGCTCGACCGCGTCCGCGGGAGACCGCCCGGCCAGCCTGCCCCACGGCCCGCTGTCGTCGGCCATGCGCTCCAGGCTCGGCAGCCCGTGCCGAAGCCACCGCTTCAGCGGTGTCCGGGCGCCGCCGGGCTCGGAGTTGAGCAGTGCCTGCATGGCGCCGCAGCCCGAGTGCCCGCACACCGTGATGGAGCGCACTTGGAGCACGTCCACGGCGTACTCGATCGCGGCCGCCACCGAGTCGTCGCCGCTCTCCTCGCCCGGCCGTGGGACGAGGTTGCCCACGTTGCGCACGACGAACAGGTCGCCCGGACCACTGGAGGTGATCATCGATGTGACCAGCCGCGAGTCGGCGCAGGTCAGGAAGAGCTGCGAAGGACGCTGCCCCTCACGCGCCAGCCGGGCCAGCTCGCTGCGCACCAGGGGTGCGGTGTTGCGCTGGAACGCGCTGATGCCACGCGCCAGTTCGTGCCCACTGCCTCCGCCGGTGCCCTTCGGGCCCGGGGTGGTGCGGTCCGTCCCGTCCGGAACGTTCAGGGAAGGGGAAGCAACCTGGGAGCGGTCGCACTGGTGGTTGCGCCAGGGCGTCCAGGGCCGGCATCGGCAGCCGGTGGAGGCCTGGGGCTCGGAGATGCGGATGCCGGGGTGCCGGCCGGTGATCTCGACTGTGCCGCCCTGTGCGGTGTGTGTCTTCTGCCAGTCCTGCAGCGTCTCGTACGCCGCGTGGTCCATGAACGACCCGTCCAGCTCGACGACGGTGTCGGCTCCGTGCGGTACGAGATGCAGGGCCCGGCTGAGCCGGGGCACCGCGAGGAACGTCAACTGTCCTCTGACATGTACGTGATGGACTCCTTCCCTCTCTTCGTGCGTGATACGGGTGCGGGTGAGGCGGTGCAGGGCGACGCCGACGGCGGTGGCGATGCCCAGGGCGACGCCCTCCAGGACGCCGAGGGACACGACGCCGAGGGTCGTGACGGCGTACACCCACACTTCGCGGTGGCGCGTCACCGTGCGGATGTGGTGCAGGGACACCATCTGGATGCCGACGGCCATCACCAGGGCGGCGAGCGAGGCGAGCGGGATGAGCTCCAGGATCGGGACCATCAGCAGCGCGGCGATCACTACGAGAACGCCGTGCAGCATCGTGGAGTTCCGGCTCACCGCGCCCGCGTGCACATTCGCCGAAGTCCGCACGGCCACGCCCGCGATGGGCAGTCCGCCGAGCGAGCCGGAGACGATGTTGGCGGCGCCCTGCCCGAGCAGTTCGCGGTCGAGGTCGGAGCGCCGGACGCGGGCGGACAGGCCCGGGCGGCCGGCCACCAGCTTGTCCACGGCGACCGCGCCGAGCAGTGACTGCACGCTGCACACCAGCGTGGTCGTGAGCACCGCGGCGACGATGCCGAGCACGGGGCCCTCGGGCAGTCCGGCCAGGGCGTGGTTGCTCCAGGACGGCAGGTCGACCTTGGGCAGGCGGAGGCCGGCGAGGGCGGCGGCGACGCTGGCTCCGGCGACGGCGACGAGCGCGGCCGGGACCGTGCGCAGCAGGCGTCCGGCCCGGCCGGGCAGTCTCGGCCAGAGCATGAGCAGCGCCAGGGTCAGCACGCTCACCGAGACGGACGCGAGGCGCATGTCCGCCAACTGGGCGGGCAGGGCGCGGAGGTTGTCCGGGACGGAACTCTGCGGTGTGCCGCCGAGCACGATGTGCAGCTGGGCGACGGCGATGGTGACGCCGATCCCGGCGAGCATGCCGTGCACGATGGCGGGACTGACGGCGAGGGCGCCACGGGCCACGCGCAGGCAGCCGAGGCCCAGTTGGGCGAGGCCGGCGAGGACGGTGATGGCGCAGGTCGTCCGCCAGCCGTAGCGCTGGATGAGATCGGCGGTGACGACCGTGAGTCCGGCGGCCGGTCCGCTCACCTGGAGCGGGGAGCCGCCGAGCCGTCCGGCGACGAGCCCGCCCACGGCGGCGGCGACGAGGCCGGCCTGGAGCGGTGCGCCGGTGGCGAGGGCGATGCCCAGGGAAAGGGGCAGGGCGATCAGGAAGACCGCGATCGAGGCCGACACGTCGGCACCCGCGATCCGGAAGCGGCGGGGGCCGTGGGACGGCGGGCTGTGGGGTGGATGAGTGCGCTCGGTCCTGCTCGGATCGTCGGCGCGGGTGGGGGTGCAGGCTGACATGTGTTTCCCGTCTCCTCCGGGGCTGCGCGGTCGAGCGACGGGCTCCCCGCTCGGGGCGGGGGCCGGTCGCGGCCGTGGTCACGGTGTAAATCGGCGGGATGAATCAACGCTCGGTAAACGGATCGTAATGCAAAGTAAAGGGCGGGCATAGACTTTACGGGCAAATGGACGAATAAATCACTCTGAAGGGTGAAGTGGCCATTTGATCGGCTTGTCGTACTAATTCCTTCTCAGCCTCGTGCGAATTTGGCGGCGCTGTCCGCACTCCGAGCGAAGGAAGAAGGTGGGCGGAACATGGCCGCAAGCCACAGGATCGCCGTGGGCTCCGTGATCGCCGCGGTCTGTGCGGTGTCGCTCGCCGGTTGCGGGACCGGCACATCGAGGCACGAGCCCCCGGCCCCGCGCAAGGCGAAGCCGGCCCCGGCGCCGCGGAGCGCGGTCCGGCTGATCGGGGACGGTTCCACCGCCTACACCGGCGCCCAGCCCCACCTGCCCAGGCCCGAGCGGCTGCGGCCCGGCCAGAAGCCCCCGCAGTTCGTCGTCTTCTCCTGGGACGGCGCGGGCGAGGACAGCCAGAAGCTGTTCTCGCACTTCCGCAAGGTCGCCAAGGCGAACGACGCGACCATGACCTACTTCCTGAGCGGCGTGTACCTGCTGCCGGACGAGAAGCGCGACCGGTACCGGCCGCCGCAGCACTCCCCGGGCCGCTCCGACATCGGCTTCAACGACCGCCGCGGTATCGCCGCAACCGTTGAGCAGCTGCGGCTGGCGTGGCTGGAGGGCAACGAGATCGGCACCCACTTCAACGGCCACTTCTGCGGCAGCGGCGGCGGGGTCGGCGAGTGGTCCGTGAAGGACTGGAAGGACGAGATCGCCCAGGCCAAGCAGTTCGTGAAGACCTGGAAGACCAACGCCGGCCTGAAGGACGCGCCCCCGCTGCCCTTCGACTACGACAAGGAGCTCATCGGCGCCCGCACACCCTGCCTGGAGGGCCGGCGGAACTTCGTAAGGGCGGCCCGCGACCTGGGCTTCCGCTATGACACCAGCGGCGTCAACGACCAGGTCTGGCCGAAGAAGAAGAACGGCCTGTGGGACGTGTCCATGCAGCTCGTGCCGTTCCCCGGACACTCCTACGAGCAGCTGAGCATGGATTACAACTTCATGGTCAACCAGTCGGGCACCAGCACCCAGGGCAACCCCGCCAGGCGCGACTTCTGGGGCGAACAGATGCGCTTCGGCCTGCTCAAGGGCTTCTACCGGGCGTACCACGGCAACCGCGCGCCCCTGATCATCGGCAACCACTTCGAGTCCTGGAACGGCGGCACCTACATGCGGGCCGTCCAGAAGGTCATCGAGACGGTGTGCACCAAGGAGGAGGTGCGCTGCGTCTCGTTCCGGCAGCTCGTGGACTGGCTGGACGCCCAGGATCCGACGACGCTGCAGAAGCTGCGCACGCTGAAGGTCGGCGAGGCGCCGAAGCAGGGCTGGGCGTCGTTCCTCGCGGGCCGGCCCGCCCCGGCCCCGAAGGGCGTGCCCGGGGCTCCGGCGGCGAAGTAACGGCCCGAGTGAAGATGGCCACTCCGCCGTGGGGCGGGCTCCCGGGGTGCGTAGGGTCGTACTCATGAGTACAGCAGGCGCGACCGCCGACCCTCTCGCGGCCCTGGGGGCGCTGCCCGGTGTGGCCGAATCCGTGGAGTCCGTACGCAAATCCGTGGACCGGGTCTACGGGCACCGGATCATGCGGCGGCGCAGCAACGCGATCACCTCCGAGGCGGCCCTGCGCGGCGCCCGTGGCTCGGCGGCGCTGGCCGGCGCGGACTGGGCCCTGGAGGAGGTCCGCCGGCGTACGGACTTCAGCGGCGACGACGAGGCGCGCACCGTGGGCGCCGCTCTCCGGCTCACCGCCGAGGCCGGACAGCTGCTGTCCATCTGGCGGCAGTCGCCCCTGCGGGTGCTGGCCCGGCTGCACCTGGTGGCGGCGGCCGACGAGGCCGACCAGGTGGGGCGGCCCCGGCAGGAGGGCGAGGTGGTCGACGAGCCGCTCGTCGGGCTGCCGCTGCCGAGCGCGGCCGAGGCGCACGGCCGGCTGGAGGGGCTGGCCGGACTGATCATCGCGGGCGGCACCGCGCCGGCGCTGGTGACGGCCGCCGTCGTGCACGGCGAGCTCCTCGCGCTGCGTCCATTCACCTCCCACAACGGCCTGGTCGCGCGCACGGCCGAACGCATCGTCCTGATCGGCAGCGGTCTGGACCCGAAGTCGGTCTGCGCGGCCGAGATGGGCCACGCCGAGCTGGGCCGCGCGGCCTACCTGGAAGCCCTCGACGGGTACGTCTCCGGCACCCCGGACGGCATGGCCGCCTGGATCGCCCACTGCGGCAGGGCGGTCGAACTGGGGGCGCGCGAGTCGACGGCGGTGTGCGAGGCGTTGCAGCGCGGAGCGGCGTGACAGCGGGACCGGTCCGGCACAGAAATGCGGCGGTACGAGAACTCGTACCGCCGCTGGCATGAGCATCGGGGTACCAAGCGTCCTCGATATATGCCCATCAGGTCGGGAACTTTGCCCGTCCCTGGTGCGGCTGGCCCGTAATCGACGGGTCGACGTCGCGTGGGTGCCCGATGTTCATGCTCGGTCCGTGGGGCCAAATGCGTAATTAAGGTGATCCTCTCGGATGTCCTTGGTCTCGCGGGCCGTTGAGTCCTTTGTACTCCTGACCCGGAGTAAGCGGAAGTCCAGGCTGCACTTCTTTACTTTTGGGTTCAAATAGGACTTCGGACCGCACCAGGTCAAGCGACGGTCGCCCGGCGCCGGTTCGCGTACCAGACGAGGCCGGCGGTGGCCGCGGCGGCGCCTATCGCGGCCATCGCGACGAGCGCCGGGCGCGGCGGTACGGAGAACCCGGGGAGGCGCTGCTTGAGCCGGACCGGGCGGTGGAAGTCCAGAATCGGCCACCCGCGCGCGAGGGCCTCGCGGCGCAGCGCGCGGTCCGGGTTCACGGCATGGGGGTGGCCGACGGACTCCAGCATCGGCACGTCGGTCGCCGAGTCGCTGTAGGCGTAGCAGCGGCTGAGGTCGTACCCCTCGGACGCGGCCAGCTCCCTGATGGCCTCGGCCTTGGTCGGACCGTAGGCGTAGTACTCCACCTCGCCGGTGAAGCAGCCGTCGTCGCCCACGATCATGCGGGTCGCCACCACCCGGTCCGCGCCGAGCAGCTCGCCGATCGGCTCGACCACCTCCGCGCCCGACGTGGACACGATCACGACGTCACGGCCGGCGGTGTGGTGCTCCTCGATGAGGGAGGCGGCCTCGTCGTAGATGATCGGGTCGATCAGATCGTGCAGCGTCTCGGCGACGATCTCCTTGACCTGCTGCACGTTCCAGCCGCGGCACAGCGCGGACAGGTAGGCGCGCATACGCTCCATCTGGTCGTGGTCGGCGCCGCCGGCCAGGAAGACGAACTGGGCATATGCGGTTCGCAAGACGGCCCTGCGGTTGATCAGGCCGCCTTGGTAGAACGACTTGCTGAACGTGAGCGTGCTCGACTTCGCAATGACCGTCTTGTCCAGGTCAAAGAAGGCCGCTGTGCGGGGCGACAAGTGGTTTTCCACGCCCTTGAGCATAGGGGCAGCCCATTCGGCGTAAGGTGGGGCGCGTGGGTTTGCCTGAGAGGGCTCTCGGGTACACCATGGAAGTCACGGATCGTTCGCGACCGTGCTAACCCGGCCCGACTCCTCCCCCCCCGAGTCGGCCGTGGGGACGACCCCCGCTCTCCCCCCCGGCGGGGGTCGTCGCATGTCCGGATGCGTTTTCTCCTTCTTCGCGCGGCCCGAGAGCCGCTCTGATGCCGCGTCGGCATGGTGTTGTCATGCCCATGATCTGTCACGGCACGTAGTCGTCGGACTGCTCTGTGGAAGTCGCACTGAGGGGCTGCGGGCATCACCGGTATGGGTGACGGCGATATTCACAACCGCCGAGGCGTCCACAGTTTTCCACCAAGATCCACATGATTTCCGGGATCGCTGCACCGTGATTCCAGCGCACCCCGCCCGCGGCGGGTTCATGACCGGCTCCGATTGCCGGTGGCGCTCGGCCGGTTTGTGCCGGCCGTTCAAAGGGAGGCCGCGTCGCCGGTTCTTCCCACGTTTGGGAATCGCGGGCCGCAGGGGCCCTGCGAGTCATGCAGCGAAGGGGGATGGAGACCGTGGCAGGAGCCGTCACACACGATCCGCCGCCGGCCGCCGGAGGGCGGCAGGGCGGACCGCTGATCGTCACCGAGGACACCGAACTCCTCGACGACCTGCTGCGCCTGTGCGCGGCGGCGGGCGCCACACCCGAGGTGCACCACGGCGTGCCCGACCGCAGAGGCGGCTGGGAGACCGCGCCGCTCGTCCTCGTGGGCGACGACGCCGCGCGGCGGGTGCGCGGGGCCGCGCGCCGAAGAGGAGTCGTCCTCGTCGGCCGGGACCAGGACGACTCCGGGGTGTGGCGGCGCGCCGTCGAGATCGGCGCCGAGCACGTCCTGATGCTGCCCGACGGCGAACAGTGGCTCGTCGATCGCATCGCCGACGTGGCCGAGGGCGTCGGACGGCCCGCCCTCACCGTGGGCGTCATCGGCGGCCGGGGCGGGGCCGGAGCGTCCACGCTCGCGTGCGCGCTCGCCGTCACCTCCGCGCGCGAGGGGCTGCGCACACTCCTCGTGGACGCCGATCCGCTCGGCGGCGGACTCGACGTACTCCTCGGCGGCGAGACGGCCGACGGACTGCGCTGGCCCGCCTTCGCCTCCTCACGCGGCCGGGTCGGCGGGGGCGCTCTGGAGGAGTCGCTGCCCGAGCTGCACTCGTTGCGGGTGCTCAGCTGGGACCGCGGCGACCGGATCGCCGTCCCGCCCCAGGCGGTGCGCGCGGTACTCGCCGCGGCCCGGCGCCGGGGCGGCACGGTCGTGGTCGACCTGCCGCGCCGCATCGACGACGGCGTCGCCGAGGTCCTCACCCAACTCGACGTCGGCGTACTGGTGGTGCCCGCAGAGCTGCGCGCCGTCGCTGCCGCCGGACGGGTGGCGTCCGCGGTCGGGATGGTCCTGCGCGATCTGCGGGTGGCCGTCCGCGGGCCGTACCCGCCCGGGCTCGACGACCGAGAGGTGGCCCGGCTGCTCGCACTGCCCCTGGTCGGCGAGGTGCCGGCCGAGCCGCAACTGCTGCGCCCGGACGAGGGCACGGCGCCCCCGGGCGCCGCCCCGCGCGGACCGCTCGCCCGGTTCTGCAAGGAGTTCTGGGAGCGGGCGCTCGTCGAGGCCGGTGCGGCATGAGCACCCTGGCCGGACCGGAGAGCGCGGAACTGCTCGACGGAGTGCGGCGGTGGCTGGCCGAGAGCGGGGCCGAGCCGACCGCCGCGCGCGTGGCACAGGCCCTGCGGGAGCAGGGCAGGGTGCTCGGGGACGCGGAAGTCCTGGGGGCCGCGGCGCAGTTGCGGTCCGAGCTGGTCGGCAGCGGGCCGCTGGAGCCGCTGCTCGCCGACCCGTCGGTGACCGACGTGCTGGTGTCGGCCCCGGACCGGGTCTGGGTGGACCGGGGCGGCGGGCTGGAGCTCACGCCGGTGCGCTTCGCGGACGCGGCGGCCGTACGACGGCTCGCCCAGCGCCTCGCCGCCGTGGCCGGGCGCCGGCTGGACGACGCCCGGCCCTGGGCCGACGCCCGGCTGCCCGACGGGACCCGGCTGCACGCGGTGCTGCCGCCGGTCGCCGTGGGCTGCGCCTGCCTGTCGCTGCGGGTCGTACGGCCGCGCGCCTTCACGCTCGGCGAGCTGGTCGCGGCGGGGACGGTGCCGCCGGGCGGGGACCGCGTGCTGCGCGCGCTCCTCGACGCACGGCTGTCCTTCCTCGTCAGCGGCGGCACGGGCAGCGGCAAGACGACTTTGCTGAGCGCCCTTCTGGGGCTGGTGGGGCCGGACGAGCGGATCGTCCTCGCCGAGGACTCGGCGGAACTGCGGCCGGACCATCCGCACGTGGTGCGACTGGAGAGCAGACCCGCCAACCAGGAGGGCGCGGGCCTCGTCACCCTCGAGGACCTGGTGCGCCAGGCGCTGCGGATGCGGCCCGACCGGCTGGTCGTGGGCGAGGTCCGAGGGCCCGAAGTGGTGCATCTGCTGGCCGCGTTGAACACCGGTCACGAGGGCGGCTGCGGAACCGTGCACGCCAATGCCGCCGCCGACGTGCCGGCCCGGCTGGAGGCCCTGGGTACGGCCGCCGGGCTCGACCGGGCCGCGCTGCACAGCCAGGTGGCGGCCGCCCTCTCCGTGGTGCTGCACCTCGTACGCGACCGGACCGGGCGGCGGCGGATCGCCGAGGTGCATGTGCTGGAGCGGGACCCGTCGGGGCTCGTGAGGACGGTGCCGGCGCTGCGGTGGGGAGCAAAGGCCTTCGTGCGCGAGCGGGGGTGGGAGC
>NZ_MUKA01000425.1 GCF_002150735.1 Streptomyces africanus | reverse complement strand
GCCGGGCTGGCCCGGGCGGCCCTGGAATCGATCGCCGAGAACACCTCCGACGCGGTCGTGGGGGCGCTCGTGTGGGGGGCCGTCGGCGGTGTGCCGGGGCTCGTCGGTTTCCGGGCCGTCAACACCCTCGACGCCATGGTCGGGCACAAGTCCGCCCGGTACCGCCGCTACGGATGGGCCTCCGCGCGGCTGGACGATCTCGCGGGCTGGCCGGGGGCCCGGCTGACCGCCGTGCTCGCGGCCCTGGCAGGAGACGATCCACGGGGAGCGGTACGCGCCTGGCGTGCCGATGCCGACCGGCATCCGAGCCCCAACGCCGGGCCCGTGGAGGCCTCGTTCGCGGGGGCGCTCGGGGTGCGGCTGGGCGGGACCCTGTCGTACGGCGGGCGCGTCGAGCACCGGCCCGTGCTCAACGGCGCCGGGCGCGCCGTCGCCACCCGGGACATCGAACGGGCCGTACGGCTGTCCAGGCGGGTCGGCTGGCTCGCGCTCGGCGTCTGTGTCGCCGCGCGCCGCATCGCGAAAGGGCGTACGTCATGACGGGCGGTGGGCTTCTCGTCGCCGGTACCACCTCCGACGCCGGCAAGAGCGTCGTGACCGCCGGGATCTGCCGGTGGCTGGTGCGCCAGGGCGTCAAGGTCGCGCCCTTCAAGGCGCAGAACATGTCCCTCAACTCCTTCGTGACGAAGGAAGGGGCCGAGATCGGGCGGGCGCAGGCCATGCAGGCGCAGGCCTGCCGCGTCGAGCCGACCGCGCTGATGAACCCGGTGCTGCTCAAACCCGGCGGCGAGAGCAGCAGCCAGGTCGTGCTGCTGGGCAAGCCGGTCGGGGAGCTCAGCGCACGCGGGTACCACGGCGGGCGGCAGCAGCGGCTGCTCGGGACCGTGCTGGACTGTCTGGAGCAGTTGCGGGGCACGTATGACGCGGTGATCTGTGAGGGGGCGGGCAGTCCCGCCGAGATCAATCTGCGGCGGACCGACATCGTCAACATGGGGATCGCCCGAAACGCCGGGCTCCCCGTGCTCGTCGTCGGCGACATCGACCGGGGCGGTGTCTTCGCCTCGTTCTTCGGGACGGTGGCGCTGCTGTCGCGCGAGGACCAGGAGTGCGTCGCGGGGTTCCTCGTCAACAAGTTCCGGGGGGACGTCTCCCTGCTGGAGCCGGGTCTCGACATGCTCCAGGGCCTCACCGGGCGGCGTACGTACGGCGTCCTGCCCTTCCGGCACGGGCTGGGGATCGACGAGGAGGACGGGCTGCGCGTCTCCCTGCGGGGGACGGTCCGGGAGTCCGTCGTCGCCCCGCCGGTCGGCGAGGACGTGCTGCGCGTCGCCGTGTGCGCTGTTCCGCTGATGTCCAACTTCACGGACGTGGACGCGCTGGCCGCCGAACCGGGTGTCGTGGTGCGGTTCGTGGACCGGCCCGAGGAACTCGCCGACGCCGACCTCGTCGTCGTGCCCGGGACCCGCGGGACCGTCCGTGCGCTGGAGTGGCTGCGGGAGCGCGGGCTCGCCGAGGCGCTCGTGCGCCGGGCCGCCGAGCAGCGGCCCGTCCTCGGGATCTGCGGCGGCTTCCAGATCCTCGGCGAGCACATCGAGGACGACGTGGAGAGCCGCCGGGGTCATGTCGAGGGGCTCGGGGTCCTGCCCGTGCGGGTGCGGTTCGCCCGCGAGAAGACCCTCACCCGGCCGGAGGGCGAGGCCCTCGGGGAGCGCGTCGAGGGCTACGAGATCCATCACGGGGTCGCCGACGTCCAGGGCGGCTCCGCCTTCCTGGACGGCTGCCGGGTCGGCCAGACCTGGGGCACGCACTGGCACGGCTCGCTGGAGTCGGACGGCTTCCGGCGGGCCTTCCTGCGCGAGGTGGCGGCCGCCGCGGGGCGCCGCTTCGTGCCCGCGCCCGGCACCTCGTTCGCCGCGCTGCGCGAGGAGCAGCTCGACCGGCTCGGCGACCTGATCGAACAGCACGCGGACACGGACGCGCTGTGGCGGCTCATCGAGTCGGGCGCGCCGCGAGGACTGCCCTTCATTCCACCGGGAGCACCCGCATGAGCACTGTGTTGTTGTTGTCGACCGCCGACACGGACCTGCTGGCGGCCCGGGCCGCCTCCGGTGCCTCGTACCGGATCGGCAACCCGACCCGCGTGGACGTCGCGGAGGAGCTTCCGGCCCTCCTCGACGGCGCGGACATCGCCGTCGTACGGCTGCTCGGCGGCAAGCGGGCCTGGGAGGACGGGCTCGCCGCGCTGAAGGCCTCGGGCGTCCCGACCGTGCTGCTCGGCGGCGAGACGGTGCCCGACGCGGAGCTGATGGCCGAGTCGTCGGTGCCGGCCGGTGTCGTGGCGGAGGCGCTGAAGTACCTCGTGGAGGGCGGGCCGGCCAACCTCACCGAGCTGGCGCGGTTCCTGTCCGACACCGTGCTGCTCACGGGCGAGGGGTTCGCCGCGCCGCAGCGCATGCCGGAGTACGGCGTCCGCGGCGAGCGCGCGCGGGAGGCGGGCCGGCCGACCGTCGGCGTGCTCTTCTACCGGGCGCACGAGCTGAGCGGCAACACCGCCTTCGTGGACACCCTGTGCGACGCGATCGAGGCGCGGGGCGCCAACGCGCTTCCCGTGTACTGCGGTTCGCTGCGCGGGGCCGACGCGGGCCTGTACGAGATCCTCGGGCGGGCGGACGCCCTCGTCGCCACCGTCCTCGCCGCCGGCGGCACCCACGCCTCGCAGGCCTCCGCGGGCGGTGACGAGGAGTCCTGGGACATCGGCGCCCTCGCCGAGCTGAACATCCCCGTGCTGCAAGGGCTGTGCCTGACGTCCTCGCGGAGCGCCTGGGAGGCGTCCGACGCCGCCCTGTCCCCCATGGACGCCGCGATGCAGGTGGCGATCCCGGAGTTCGACGGGCGGCTGATCACCGTGCCGTTCTCCTTCAAGGAGCAGGGTGCGGACGACGTCCCCGTGTACGTGGCCGACCCGGAGCGGGCCGCGCGGGTCGCCGGGATCGCCGTACGGCACGCGCGGCTGAAGCACAAGGCGAACGCCGAGAAGAAGCTCGCGCTCGTCTTCACCGCGTACCCGACCAAGCACTCGCGCGTCGGCAACGCCGTCGGGCTGGACACGCCGGCGTCGGCGGTGCGGGTGCTGGACGCGCTGAAGGACGCCGGGTACGGCCTCACCGAGTACCCCGCGGGCGGCGACGAGCTGATCCACCGGCTCATCGAGGCCGGCGGGCACGACGTGGAGTGGCTGACGGACGAGCAGCTGTCCGCCGCGCCCGCGCGGGTGCCGCTGGCGGACTACCGGGCCTGGTTCGACCAGCTCGACCCGGAGCTGAGGGACGCCATGACCGAGGCGTGGGGCGAGCCGCCGGGCAGCCTCTACGTCGACGGGGACGACATCGTGCTGGCGTCCCTGCAGTTCGGGAACGTCGTGGTGATGATCCAGCCGCCGCGCGGCTTCGGCGAGAACCCCATCGCGATCTACCACGATCCGGACATGCCGCCGTCCCACCACTACCTGGCCGCCTACCGCTGGCTGGAGAACAGTTTCGGCGCCGACGCGATCGTGCACATGGGCAAGCACGGCACGCTGGAGTGGCTGCCCGGCAAGGGCCTCGGGCTCAGCGGCGGCTGCGCCCCGGACGCCGTGCTCGGGGAGCTGCCGCTGATCTACCCGTTCATCGTCAACGACCCGGGCGAGGGCACCCAGGCCAAGCGGCGCGGGCACGCCACGGTCGTCGACCACCTGGTGCCGCCGATGGCCCGCGCCGACACCTACGGCGACCTGGCGAAGCTGGAGCAGCTCCTGGACGAGTACGCGCTCGTCTCCGATCTGGACCCGGCGAAGGCCCCGGCCGTGCGCGCGCAGATCTGGACCCTCGTGAAGGCCGCCGAGCTCCATCACGACCTGCATGTCGACGAGCAGCCGGACGACGAGGCGTTCGACGAGTTCGTCATGCACATCGACGGCTATCTGTGCGAGATCAAGGACGTGCAGATCCGCGACGGCCTGCACATCCTGGGCGGCGGCCCGGTCGGCGAGCCGCGCGTCAACCTCGTGCTGGCGGTGCTGCGCGCCTCGCAGGTGTGGGGCGGGCAGGCCCATGCGCTGCCCGGGCTGAGGGCGGCGCTGGCGCAGCACTTCGGGCTGGCGGAGAAGGAGCTGCTGGCCGAGCCGGGCGCTGCGGTGAAGGTGCCGGCGGAGCTGACGGAGCTGGTGGCGGGCCCGGCGCGCACCGCCGCCGACGCGATCGACCTGCTGGAGCAGCTGTGCCGGCGGATCGCGGAGGGCATGGAGGAGCGCGGCTGGGCGGTCGCCGAGGCCCCGGCGCTGGTCCGGGAGGTGCTCGGCGGTCAGGTCGCCGACGCCGTGGCGGTGCTGGAGTTCGCCTGCACGGAGGTCGTGCCGCGGCTGGCCAGGACCACCGACGAGATCGGGCACATCCTGCGGGCCCTGGACGGCGGTTACGTCCCGGCCGGTCCCTCCGGCTCGCCGACCCGCGGTCTGGTCAACGTCCTGCCGACGGGGCGCAACTTCTACTCCGTCGACCCCAAGGCGATCCCGTCCCGGCTGAGCTGGGAGGTCGGGCAGTCGCTCGCGGACTCGCTGGTGCAGCGGTACCTGACCGACACCGGCGAGTACCCGAAGTCCGTGGGTCTGACGGTGTGGGGCACCTCGGCCATGCGCACCCAGGGCGACGACATCGCCGAGATCCTGGCGCTGCTGGGCTGCCGGCCGGTGTGGGACGACGCCTCGCGCCGGGTGACCGGGTTCGAGGTGATCTCCGCTGAGGAGCTCGGCCGGCCGCGCATCGACGTGACGGTCCGGATCTCCGGCTTCTTCCGGGACGCGTTCCCGCACGTGGTGGGGCTGATCGACGACGCCGTACGCAAGGTCGCCGAGCTGGACGAGCCCGCCGAGCAGAACTACGTCCGGGCGCACGCGGACGAGGACACCGCCGAGCACGGCGACCGGCGCCGGGCGACGGCCCGGATCTTCGGCTCCAAGCCGGGGGCGTACGGGGCCGGTCTGCTGCCGCTGATCGACGCCCGCAACTGGCGCTCCGACGCGGACCTCGCCGAGGTGTACGCGGTGTGGGGCGGCTACGCCTACGGGCGGGGCCTCGACGGGCGGGCCGCGCGCGGCGACATGGAGACGGCGTTCCGGCGGATCGCGGTCGCCGCGAAGAACGTCGACACGCGTGAGCACGACCTCGTCGACGCCGACGACTACTTCCAGTACCACGGCGGCATGGTCGCCATGGTGCGGCATCTGACGGGCGCGAGCCCCGAGGCGTACGTCGGCGACTCGGCCACCCCGGACCAGGTGAAGACCCGCACGCTGGGCGAGGAGACGCACCGGGTGTTCCGCGCCCGGGTGGTCAACCCGCGCTGGATGGCGGCCATGCGGCGGCACGGCTACAAGGGCGCCTTCGAGATGGCCGCGACGGTGGACTACCTGTTTGGGTACGACGCCACGGCCGGGGTCGTCGACGACTGGATGTACGAGAAACTCAGCGCCGAGTACGTCTTCGACCCGGAGAACCGGGACTTCATGAAGACGTCCAACCCCTGGGCGCTGCGCGGCATCACCGAGCGGCTGCTGGAGGCCGCCGACCGCGGACTGTGGGCGGAGCCGGACGCGGAGACGCTGGACCGGCTGCGTGCCACGTACCTGGAGCTCGAAGGCGACTTGGAAGGTGACGACAAGTGAGCACCCCGTTCCCGTTCACGGCCGTGGTCGGCCAGGACGACCTGCGGCTCGCGCTGCTGCTGAACGCCGTGTCGCCGGCGGTCGGCGGTGTGCTGGTGCGCGGTGAGAAGGGCACCGCCAAGTCGACGGCCGTGCGGGCGCTGTCCGCGCTCATGCCGGAGGTGGACGTCGTCCCCGGCTGCCGCTTCTCCTGCGACCCCG
>NZ_MUKA01000424.1 GCF_002150735.1 Streptomyces africanus | reverse complement strand
GGAGGACGACTACGACGGCGAGTTCCGCTACGACCGTCAGCCCGTGGGCGCGCTCCAGGGCCTGGACCCCGACCGGGTGGTCTACCTCGGCACCGCGAGCAAGTCCCTGGCACCCGGGCTGCGGCTGGCCTGGATGGTGCTGCCGCCGGGCCTCGTTCAGGAGACCGCCGCGGCCAAGGGCTGGATCGACACCTGCGGGGTGCTCGACCAGCTGACCCTGGCCGAGTTCCTCGACGCAGGGGCCTACGACCGCCATGTCCGCGCGACCCGCCTGCGCTACCGGCGCCGCCGCGACGCCCTGGTAGCCGCCGTCGCGGCCCGGGCACCCGAGGCCCGCGTCACCGGCATAGCGGCCGGGCTGCACGTCCTGCTGCGGCTGCCGCCCGGCACCGAGCAGTCGGTGGTCCAGGCGGCGCACTGGCGGGGACTCGCGCTCCACGGACTCGCCCACTACACCAACCCCGCAGCGCGGGCCGAGCCGGTGGACGCCCTCGTCGTGGGATACGGGACACCGCCGGACCACGCGTGGTCGGGGGCGCTGGACGCGTTGTGTGCGGTACTGCCCGGATAATCGCGCGAATTCCCCTCCGGAATGCCGCCCAACGGATATGGTCGCCCCATGAGCGAAAGCACTTCCCTGCCCCGCGTGGCCCTGAAGAAAATAACGCCCGACGTCTCCGCTGCAATGGGCTCCCTGCACGCCGCAGCCGTTTCCGCGGCCCAGGACGCCAAACTCGAACCAGAACTGCTGGAACTCGTCAGGATCCGCGCCTCGCAGATCAACGGCTGCGCCTTCTGCATCGACATGCACACCAGGGACGCCCGCGGCCAGGGCGAGACCGAGCAGCGCATCTACGCCCTGAACGCCTGGCGGGAGACGCCGTTCTTCACCGAACGCGAGCGCGCCGCACTGGCGTTGACCGAGGCGGTGACGCTCGTCCACGACGGTCGCGTCCCGGACGCGGTGTACGCCGAGGCGGCCGGCGTCTTCGACGACAGCCAGATCGCGGCGCTCATCTGGTCGGCCACCGTCATCAACGCGTACAACCGGATCGCGATAGCGACGCGTATGGTGCCGAAAAACTGAAAAGCGGCCAGCCGAAGAATACGCCGGGTCGAATTCGACCCGGCGTAGCCATTTCCTGGCTGTTTCCTCGATTCAGCCGGCCGGAAGCGGCTCCATGAGGCCGTCCAGCCAATTCCGCCATTCCCCGGCCCGCTGCGTTGGGGGCACCCGCATCGGCCGCCCGACCCAGTTCGTCACGGGCCGGATCCCGTGCAGCGCGTTCACCAGCCACACTTCACGCCCGTCCAGCTCGGCCACGGTCCGCTCCCGGTGCGCGATCCGGATCCCGGAGCGCAGCGCCCGCTCCTGGACCAGAGCGGACGTCACGCCCGGCAGGACGGGCAGCCGCGGCGGGGGCAGGCACAGGGTGTCGTCCTCCCACCACAGCACGCTGGCCGTGGCCGACTCCAGCACCGTGCCCGAGGGCGCGATCAGCACCGCCTCCTCCGCGCCCTCGCCGGCCGCCCGGCGCCGCACCCGGGCCAGGGTGTCCAGGTCCGGGCCCTTGCGGCGGGGCACGGTCCGCGGATCGGACTGGCCCGCCGCCCACAGGCGCACCCCCGTGCCGAGCGGCGGAGCGGGCCGGACCAGCAGCCGCAACTCCAGGGAGCCCGCCGCCAGTTCCACCCGCGGGAACCACGCGCCCGTGCGCGGCAGCACGGCGGTCACGTCCCGCCAGAACGCGACGAGCCGACGCGGATCCGGCCCGCCGCAGTCGCCGCAGGCCCGCGCGAACCGCTCCCGGTGCCGGTCATGGGCCCGCACCCGGCCCTCGCGCACCAGCCACGAGTCCGCGACGAGCAGCCGCCCCCCTGGCGCCTGGTCCGCGGCCGGGGCCAGGCCACGGCCGGGCGCCCACGTCCACAGGCCTTCCGCCACCGCCGTTCTTGTCACCGACCGCCTCCTCAGTACTTGCGTCCCGCCACGGCGGGTGCCCCGTGCCGGGGCCCGTACGGCGCGTGCTCCAGCCACGACCCGCACCACGGCAGCACCGGCGCCAGCGCCGCCGCCGTCCGCTGCCTGACCCGGACGATCCGGCGGCGCGGCCGCAGATGGTCCAGGGCGGCACCGGCGGCGGCACTGTTGAACAGGGCTGCCGCCCGCCGCACCTCGGCGAAGCGGACGACCGCCTCGCCGGTCCCCGCGGCGATCGCCTCGGCGGCGGCCGCCGCGTCCGCGATCCCGCTGTTCATGCCGCGCGCCCCGAACGGCGGGAAGAGGTGCGCCGCCTCGCCGGCCAGCAGCACCCGCCGGTGCGGATCGGTGAACGAGGCCGCCACCTTGCGCAGGAAGCGGTACGTCGACACCCACAGGATCCGCTCGCCGTAGCCGTCCCCGACGACCGAGGGCAGCCAGCGCCGTACGGCCTCCTCGGTGCCGAACTCCTCCGGCCGGTCGTCGTCCCGGCACTGGAGGTCGACCTGGAAACCCCCGGTGAACGGCACCCGCATCACACTGCGCCCGCCCACCCCGGGATGCTCGTAGTGGAAGACCCGCTCCAGCGGCAGCTCCGCACCCGGCACGTCGGCGACGTCCACGACGACGTGGAAGCCCTCGCCGTGCGTGCCCTCCAGGGCGATGCCCAGCTCCCGCCGGACCGTGGAGCGGGCCCCGTCGGCGGCGATCGCGAACGCGCCGGACCACACCCGGCCGTCCGCACCCGTCAGCCGGACCTCCGTCCCGGTGGTGTGCACGCCCGTCACGCGCGCGCCCCACACGAACTCCACCCCGGCCCGCGCACAGGCCGCCCGCAGGAACCGTTCGGTGTCGGTCTGGCGCAGGCTGGTGAAGGGCGGCGGACCGGACGGCGGCGGGAACGTGCGGGAGTACACCTCACGTCCCCGGTAGAGGGTGCGCCTGGTGTGCCAGGTCCGCCCGTAGGAGGTGATCTCGGCGGCGAGGCCGGGCCGCATCGCGTCCAGCAGGCCGAGGGTCTCGCGGTGCACGAACAGCGCCCGGCTGCCCGGCCGTTCACGGTCCTCCGGCTCCGCCTCCAGCAGGACGGCCGGAAGCCCGTGCGCCCGCAGTGCCAGCGCCGCCGACAGGCCCACGGGACCGGCGCCCACGACCAGGACCGGGGTCATGCCCGGACCCCTTCGGTGAGCATCCGGGCGATCTCCACCCGCTTCACCTTCCACGTCGCGGTCATCGGCAGGTCCTCGAACCGCCACTGCCGCGGCTCGGCCATCGCCGGCAGCCCCGCCGTGGCCCGCCGCCAGCGCTCCGGGTCCAGGGGGCGCTCGCCGCGCACGCACACCACCGGCACCGGCTCCCGGCCCGCGCCCGGCACGATGACGACCTCGCGCAGCTCCTCCAGCCGGGACATCAGTACGTCCTCGACCTCCAGATTGCTGTGCACGGCGTCGATCTGGTCCACCTCGCGGTCGATCAGGTACAGCGCGCCCAGACGGCTCCGGTAGCCCATGTCGCCCATCTCCCACCAGCCGTCGGTGAGCTGACGGTCGTAGCGCTCCGGCATGCCGAGGTAGGTGAGGATCCGGCCCCGGGTACGGGCCTCGATCCTGCCCGGGGTGCCGGGCGGGACCCGCTCGCCCCCGGCGTCGGTGACCCGGACCCGGGTGAAGCCGGGTATCCCGAACCCGACCCGGCGCCCGTCCGCGCGGGCCGCGCTGCGCCGCGTCACCACCTGGAACGCCACCGGGCCCGTCTCGCTCTGCCCGTACAGCTGCACCAGCCACGGCGTACGGCGCCGCGAGGCGCCCAGCAGCCGCCGGACGGTACGCGGATGGATCGCGTCGAACGTGGAGCCGTACGCCCGCACCCGGGACAGCGGGGCACCGGGCGCGTCGGCCAGCTCCTCCCACAGCACGAACGTGTTGGGGTGCGTCTCCACGATGCCGGGCCGGTGCCGGACCAGCAGCGGGCCCACCGCGGCCGGATCCGGGTCGGTGATCAGCACCAGCGGGCTGCCGAAGTGCAGCAGGACGCCGAGCAGATGGTAGAAGCGCGAGTGCACGAACGACAGGTGCAGCGCCGCCGGCTCGCCCCGCGTGGGCCAGCCCATCGCCTGTTGCGGCACCAGCCGGTTCCACATGGTGTGCGCGCAGTGCACGGCCAGTTTGGGGATGCCGGTGGTGCCCGAGCTGTGGGTGATCAGGGCGGGTTCGCGGGGGTGCAGCCGGACCGGCGGGGGAGGCTCGGCGCCGGCGTACTTCGCCAGGGGCTCGGCCCCGGCCGCGTCGTCCACGCAGAGCGTCCGCCGCACCAGCCCGGACAGGGGCAGCGTGCCGAGGCCCTCCAGCGTGGCGCCGTCGGTGATCAGCCAGGGCCGGCGCAGCCGCTGAAGGAGCTGCCCGGCCACCGCCGGGGCCAGTGCGGGCGACAGCAGCACCGGCACGGCTCCGATACGGGAGACCGCGCAGGCCAGCAGCATGATGTCGACGTTGTCCGCCTTGTGCACGACGACCTGCTCCGAGGGCCGCACCCCGGCCTCCCACAGCCGGCCGGACAGGTCCTCCACCAGGTCGGCCAGTACGGTGTAGCTCAGGTCGGCCCCGAGGGCCGGGGCGACGTCCAGCGGCCGGTCCAGGGTGACGAAGACGGCCCCGTGCCGGTCGGCCGCACGCCGGAACACCGGTCCCAGATAGAAGCCGCGGTCGGTGAACAGGGGGGCTCGCATGCGGTCGTTCCTCTCCACGGGGCTCACCAGGCGCCCCGTCGCACAAGATGGCGGCGCAGCTTCCCGGTCGGGGTGCGCGGCAGCGACGGGACGAAGCTGACGCTGCGGGGGACCTTGAAGGCGGCGAGGCTCTCCCGCGCCAGGCCGATGAGCTCGTCGGCCAGGCCGTCCCGCACCGGCGCGGCGGGGACCACGAAGGCCCGCAGCCGGCTCGCGCCCCGCCCGTCGGGCACGGCCGCGACCACGACCTCCCGCACCGCCGGATGGCCGCGCAGCACGGCCTCCACCTCGACCGGAGCGACGGTGATGCCGCCGACCATCTCCATGTCGTCGGTCCGGCCCAGATGCCGGAAGGAGCCGTCCGGTTCGCGGCACGCCCGGTCGCGGGTGGCCAGCCAGCCGCCGACCAGCGTCCGGGCGGTCTCCTCCGGCCGGTTCAGATAGCCGGGCGTCACCGTCGGCCCGCGCACCCACATCTCGCCCTCCTCGCCGTCGGGCACCGGGTGGCCGTCCCGGTCCCGCAGCTCCACCTCGAAGCCGGGCACGGGACGGCCGACGGTGCCCGGGTGGTTGTGGGCGAAGCCGTTGGCGCAGAACGCGTGACCGGCCTCCGTGGAGCCGATCTGCTCCAGCACGGGCGCGCCGAGCAGCGCGGTCACCTGCCGGCCGAGCCCCTCGGGCAGCCCCTCGCCGGCCGACACCGCAGCCCGCACCGAGGCGAAGCAGCCCTCGTGCCCGTGGCCCCGCTCGGCCACCAGCGCGGCGTACGCGGACGGCACGGAGTACAGCAGCGTCACCCGGTGGCGGGCGACGAGCTCGTCGATGATCGCCGGGGTGGGGCGCCGGTCCACCAGCACCGCGGACGAGCCCGAGAACAGCGGGAAGACGAAGGCGTTGCCGAAGCCGTAGGCGAAGAACAGCTTCGACACCGACAGGGTGACGTCCTCCGCGGTGATCCGCAGCACCCGCCGGCCGACGAGGTCGTGGTACGTCCGGGGATCGCCGTGCGTGTGCACGACGCCCTTGGGGCGGCCCGTGGTGCCGGAGGTGTACTGGACGTAGAGCGGGGTGTGCGCGTCGGCCTGGTGAGCGGGCGCGGGCTCGGCGGCGGGGGCGAGCGCCATGAGCTGGTCGGCGCCCAGACGGGCCCGTCCCGCGAACCGCTCCTCCAGGCCCGGCCCCGTCACGCAGAGCACGGCCCCGGCGTCCTCGGCCAGGAACGCGTGGTCGGCCGCGGGGAGTTCGGGGTTGACCAGGACCGCGACGGCGCCGAGACGGGCGGTGGCGAGGAAGGCCGTCACCCAGGCGAGGGAGTCGGGCAGCGCCAGCAGCACCCGGTCCCCGGGGCGTACCCCGTGTCCGGCGAGCACGGTGGCGGCCCGGGCCGCCAGGTCGTGCACCTCGCCGTGGGTCCAGGCGCGGTGTCCCTGGCGGAAGGCGGTCCGCCCGCCCCACCCGCGCCGCTCGGCGAGCTCCGCGAGCTGGGCCGCGAGGTTCCCGGGCGCCTCGGTCCCGACGGGGTGCGGTGCGACCTGCGGACTGGTCATCGCCGGGCCTCCCCGGCCGCCCCGGCCCGGTCACCCGGCGGGGCCTGCCGCCGGATCCGGTCGGCCGTGTGGTGGTGCAGGGCCCGCATCGGGGCCGCGGTCTTCAGCAGCATCTCCTCGTACTCCGCGTCCGGATCGGAGCCGAGGACGATCGCCCCGCCCGCGCCCAGATGCATCTGGCCGTCGGCGAACACGGCGGTACGGATGACGATGCTGAGATCCGCGCCGCCGCCGCACCCGAAGTAACCGAGGGCGCCCGAGTAGACGCCCCGCGCCTCGGACTCCAGCGAGTCGATGATCTCCAGCGTGCGCAGCTTCGGCGCGCCGGTCATTGAGCCGCCGGGGAAACAGGCCCGCACACAGTCCACCGCGTCCG
Source organism: Streptomyces africanus (assembly GCF_002150735.1). GTDB lineage: Bacteria > Actinomycetota > Actinomycetes > Streptomycetales > Streptomycetaceae > Streptomyces > Streptomyces africanus. The sequence goes on along the minus strand of NZ_MUKA01000424.1, from coordinate 1,605 downwards.
TGTCCGCCCGGAGCCTGCCCTGCACGGTCGAGACGAGCTGGTGCACGGTGGCGTACGTCTCCGTGGCCATGAGCTTGGAGACCCGCACCGAGCCCGTCCGGCAGACCCGGCCCAGATCGTTGCGGAGCAGGTCGACGATCATCAGGTTCTCGGCCCTGGTCTTGGCGTCCGACGCCAGCGCGTCCCGCAGCCGGGCGTCCTCCTGAGGCCCGTCGCCCCTCGGCGCGGTCCCCTTGATGGGCCTGGCCTCGGCGGTGCCGTCCCGTCCGATCCGCAGGAACCGCTCGGGCGAGGACCCTGCCACCTCCAGTTCGCCGAACCTCAGGAACGCCGCGTACGGGGCCGGGTTGTCGCGGCGCAGCGTCCGGTAGAACTCCAGCGCGTCGGGGGGTGCGGGCAACCGGGCGGCGTTGGTCAGGCAGATCTCGTAACTGGTGCCCGCGCGCAACTCCCGCTTGCACGCCTCGATGTCCGCGAGGTACGTCGCCCGGTCGCGCACCAGCCACGGCTCTGCGGCGCCGGGGTCCGCCGGGGCCGGCGGCACGGGCAGGGGCGGCCGCTGCGTCGCCACGCAGGTGAGGTCGGCCAGGGCGCTCTCCAGCCAGTCGGCGGCCTCCCGAGCGGCCTGCGGGGTGTCCTCCGCGAGGCAGACGGCGTACGTGAAGCCCTCCTGGTGGTCCACCGCGATCACCCGGTCGGCGAACAGCCAGGCGGCGTCCGGGACGGGGGAGCGGTGCCGGTTGGGCGACCCGCAGTCCGCCTTCACCTCGTAGCCGAAGTAGCCGACGTACCCTCCGGTGAAGTCGAACGGCAGCCCGGTCGCGTCCACACGGCGGTTGCTCAGCTGCCGCTTGAGATAGTCGAAGACACTGGCCGCGACCTTCCTCACCGGCCGCCCGGCCCGCTCGATCGCACAGCGCCCGCTTTCGACGTCGTACCGCACGAACTCGGCGAGCGGTCCGCTGCCGTCCCCGAAGAACGAGAACCGCGACCGCCCCGGCTCCACGAACGAACTGTCCAGCCAGAACGCCCGCGAGGCCCCCGCGTACATCCGCCCGAAGGCCGCCTCGACGTCCACAGCCCCGACGATCCGCCGAGTGTGCAGCCGATACCCGACGCGGTGGGGGCGACGGGGCCGGGGGATGGTGGCGGAGGGATCGGCCGCACCGGACCGACGTGGTGGGGTGGACGGGCCGGCTTCGGAGGCAGGCGCGGCCCCGGCGGACGGCGCTGCCCCGTCGGCTGTCCCGGCCGCGTCGGTCATCCCGACCCTGCCGGACGGCACAACGTCGGCGGACGCACCGGCCCCCGGGGACGACATGGCCCCTCCGGACGGCATGGCCCCTCCGGACGGCACAGCGCCGGCGGACGCACCGGCCCCTCCGGACGGCACAGCGCCGGCGGACGCACCGGCCCCGCCGGACGCACCGGCCCCCGCGGACGGTATGGCTCTGCCGGACGGCACAGCGTCGGCGGACGCACCGGCCCCCGCGGACGACATGGCTCTGCCGGACGGCACAGTGTCGGAGGACGCACCGGCCCCGCCGGACGGCACGGCTCTGCCGGACGGCACAGCGTCGGCGGACGCACCGGCCCCCGCGGACG
>NZ_MUKA01000423.1 GCF_002150735.1 Streptomyces africanus | reverse complement strand
CCCGCTGCTGCGCCCCGGCCGCCGGAACAGCGGGCGGATCCGGCCGGGGCGCAGCAGCGGGAGCAGTGAGGTGACGAGCAGGCGCGGGACTTCGCGGGCACTGCCTGGGGCTTCGGGCGTCTCCAGCACGAAGGCCTGCCGTTCGCCCGCCACCCGCCACAGCTCCGGGCGGGCCGCGTCGATCAGCCGCTGGTCGGGGATCAGCCACTGCTCGTCGAAGGGGGCGTACAGCACGCGCACCGGCTCCGGGCACGGCCCCGAGGCGCGCGCCAGCTTCTGCGTGCCGCTGCCGGCCTGGCCGGGCAACTGGCCGACCGCCGTGTGCGGCGTGCGCGACCGGGTCGGCTCGAACAGGGTCTCGCGGTCGGGTCCCTCGGCCTTCATCAGGGCGTCCCAGCGGGCCTTCAGGGACGCCGCGTCGGGTCCTGCCGGCCACCCCCGGCCGAGCCGCGGCGGTGCGACGGACCACGGCATGAGGTCCGCCAGCAGCGGAGCGTCGTCGTGCGTCACGCACGGCATCGTACGGTGTGGCTCCGACACCCGGGTCAGGTCGCCTCCAGGGTCACCGTGAAGGAGAAGCGGTCCCCCCGGTACTGGATGACGGCCACGTCCAGAGGCCGCCCGCCGGCGTCGTACGTGATGCCCGTGTAGTGCAGGATCGGGCTGAGCAACGGGACATGGAGCAGTTTCGCCGTCTCCGGGTCGGCCAGCCGGGCCTCCACCGTGTCCGTGATGCGGCTGATGTCCGCCCCGACGACGTCCCGCAGCACCTTGGTCATGGGCCAGCGGACCAGGTCGTCCAGGTCCATGCGCGCGGCCAGTTCGGGACGCACGTAGTTGCGGGCGTGGTTGGTCGGCTCACCGGTCTTCTCGTCGCTGCGCAGCCGGTGGTACGTCGCCACCTCCGGCACATCCGGGAAGAACTCGGCGAGTTCGGCCGGCACCGGGGCCGTGCCGTGGTCCAGCAGCTCGGTCGTCATGCCGGACTGCTGGGCCACGATCGCGTCCACCGAGCCCAGCAGGCGGACCGGGGTGCCCCGGCGCGCGTGCGGCTCGATGAACGTGCCGCGCCGGCGGTGGCGCGTGATGAGCCCCTCGTCCTCCAGCTCCTTCAGCGCCTGCCGCATGGTCAGCACGCTCACGCCGTAGTGCCCGGCCAGCTGCTCCTCGGTGGGCAGGCGCAGCGGGTCCTGGGGCGAGCGGCCGAGGATCGAGGCGCGCAGCGACTGCGACACCTGGTACCAGAGCGGCAGCTTGCGGTTCAGGACGATCGAGTCCGGAGCGAAGGAGGTCACGGGCCATCCGTACCGGTCGGGGGTGTTCAGTGCAAGGGACGGAAGTGCCGCTCCAGGCCCTGCCAGACGTCGTCGTAGCGCTGCTGGAGGTGTTCGGCGCGGGCCGCCTGCGGGGTGAGGGTGATCGGCCAGCGGGTCTCGAACATGAACGCCAGGCCGTCGTCGATCTTCTGCGGCCTCAGCTCGGCGGCGCTCGCCCGGTCGAAGGTCTCCCGGTCCGGGCCGTGCGCCGACATCATGGTGTGCAGCGAGCCGCCGCCCGGCACGAAGCCTTCCGCTTTCGCGTCGTACGCGCCCTCGATCAGACCCATGTACTCGGTCATCACGTTCCGGTGGAAGTACGGCGGCCGGAACGTGTCCTCGCCCACCAGCCAGCGCGGGGCGAACACCACGAAGTCGACCCCGGCCAGGCCAGGGGTGTCCGACGGGGACGTCAGCACCGTGAAGATCGACGGGTCCGGGTGGTCGTACGTGATGGTGCCGAGCACATTGAAACGGCGCAGGTCGTAGCTGTACGGCACATGGTTGCCGTGCCAGGCGACGACATCGAGCGGGGAGTGGTCGTAGGTGGCCGTCCAGAGGTTGCCGCAGAACTTGTTCACCACCTCCACCGGGCCCTCGACGTCCTCGTACGCGGCGACCGGGGCGCGGAAGTCCCGGGGATTGGCGAGGCCGTTCGCGCCGATCGGGCCCAGGTCGGGGAGGCGGAAGGGCGCGCCGTAGTTCTCGCACACATACCCCCGGGCGGACTCGTCGAGCAGTTCCACACGGAAGCGGACCCCACGAGGGATGAGCGCCACATGTCCCGGCTCCACATGAAGCAGACCGAACTCCGTGCGCAGCAGCAGCCCACCGCGCTCCGGGACGATCAGCAGCTCGCCGTCGGCGTCGCTGAACACCCGTTCCATCGAGGTGTTGGCGGTGTAGAGGTGGACGGCGATGCCGGTGCGCTGGGTGGCGTCGCCGTTGCCGCCCAGGGTCCACAGGCCGGCCAGGAAGTCGGTCTCCGGCGCCGGGTCGGGCAGCGGGTTCCAGCGCAGGCGGTTGGGGTCGGGCACGGTCTGGGTGAAGGGGGCGGTGCGGATCGAGCCGTTGTGCGTGCGGGTGAACGCCGGGTGCGCGGCCGACGGGCGGATCCGGTACAGCCACGAGCGGCGGTTGTGCGCCCGGGGCTCGGTGAAGGCCGTACCGCTCAGCTGTTCCGCGTACAGCCCGAGCGGGGCCCGCTGGGGGGAGTTGCGGCCCTCCGGCAGTGCGCCCGGGACGGCCTCGGAGCTGTGCTCGTTGCCGAAGCCGGAGAGGTAGGTCAGCCCTTCGGCGGTCTTCCGCGCGTCCGCGCCCATGATCGCTGCTCCCTTGCGGTCCGATTCCTGCGTCCCACCCGATTCCTATGGGACACCGTAGGATTGCGATTTCCCCGGCGCAAGAGGGACGCGCGGCACTGCGGGACTCCTCTCGGGGGAGGAGGGTGAACCCGACTCCAGGACGATCCGCCGGCCCGGACGCCTGTTCTACGCTCCCCGGCATGTCGTGGACACGGGGATCTCGCGCCGTGCTCGTGGTCTGTGTCCTGCTGCTGACCGGATCCGCGGGCTGCGGCTTCGATGAGGCACGGGGGAGCGGGGCCTCTCCCACGCCGGTGGGCAGCCTCCTGGGGGACCGGGACCAGGACGGGCGCCCCTACCGCGAGGTGGCGCGGCAGGGCGCTCCCGGCATCGGCATCGAGGTGCAGCCCGGCGCGGCCGGCGGCTGGGACGTCCGTCTGACCGTGCGGAACTTCCGCTTCTCCCCGGCGGGCACGGCGGCCCGGGCGGTGGCCGGGCGCGGACTCGCGCGGCTCTACGTGGACGGCCGCCTCGTCGCCCGGCTCCGGGCGCCCGGGTACCGTCTCGCCGACCGCCTCGTGCCACGCGGCACGCACCACGTCACGGCCCGCCTCTACGCCGACGACGGCACGGTGTGGGCGGTGGACGGCAGACCGGTGGAGAGCACGGCCGACATCACCGCGTCGGAGCCGGGTCCTGGCGCTGGCGCTGTGTCGGGGTCCGGTGTTGGCGCTGCGTCGGAGCCCGGCTCCGGTGCTGGCGCCGCGTCGGAGTCCGGTCCCGGCATGGGCGCTGTGTCGTAGTCCGGTCCTGGCCCTGGCGCCGCGTCGGAGTCCGGCCCCGCCCCTCGCGCTGCGTCGGAGTCCGGCCCTGGCCTTGGCGCTGCGTCGGAGTCCGGCCCCGACCCCGGCGCCGCGTCCAAGCCGGGCCCCAGTGCTGGCGCTGTGTCAGAGTCTGGCCACGGCGCTGGCGCTGCGTCGGAACCCGGTCCCGGCCCCGGCCTCGCGTCGGGTCCTGCCCCTCGCGCTGCGTGGGAGCCCGGTCCTGCCCCTCGCGCTGCGTGGGAGCCCGGTCCTGCCCCTCGCGCCGCGTCGGAGCCCGGCCCCGCCCCTCGCGCCGCGTCGGAGCTGGGCCCCGACATTGGTGCCGCGTCGGAGCGGCCCCGACATTGGTGCCGCGTCGGAGCCCGGCCCCGGCCTTGGCGCCGCGTCGGAGCCCCCCGGCCCGACGTCGGGTGCGGGCGACCGGTGGGCGGTGTGACGCACGCGTCGGACCCGCGGAAGCGGATCGGGGGGCGAGGTTCACCGGAGCGTGCCGGAACGGCATCATGAAGCCCGTGCCTCATGCGACCTCGCTCCGTCGTGCGCCCGTCCAGCGGCGCAGTGCCGAACGCCTGGCCAGGATCCTCGACGCCTGCGCCGATCTCCTCGACGAGGTCGGCTACGACGACCTGAGCACCCGGGCCGTCGCCCAGCGGGCCGGAGTCCCCATCGGCTCGGTCTACCGCTTCTTCGGCAACAAGCGCCAGATGGTCGACGCGCTGGCCCAGCGCAATTTGGAGCGCTACTCGGAGCGGGTCACCCAGCGTCTGCGGACGGCGGGCGACGGGGGCTGGCGCGAGGCCATGGACGCCGTGCTCGACGAGTACCTGGAGATGAAGCGCACCGCGCCCGGCTTCTCCCTCGTCGACTTCGGCAACCAGATCCCGGTCGGCGCCCGCGACACCGAACCCAACCACCGCGTCGCCGACCGCCTCACCGCCCTCCTCTCCGGCTATCTCGACCGCGAGCCCGACGAGGAGTTGCGCCGGGTCTTCCTCGTCGCCGTCGAGACCGCCGACACCCTCGTCCACCTGGCCTTCCGGGTCGCGTCGGAGGGGGACCCGAAGATCATCGAGGAGATGCGCCAGATGCTGCGGGCCTATCTGGCCCGGGTGCTCGACTGACCTCGTCCCGGCCAGGGCCTCCCCTCCATGCATACCGGTCGGTATGCTCGGGCGCGTCCGTGCGTCACCGTAGCCGCCGCCCCTGGAGGACCCGTGTCCCGCACCGCCCTGCGTATCTGTCCCCTGTGCGAGGCCACCTGCGGCCTGACCCTCACCATCGAGGGGACGCGCGTCACCCATGCCCGAGGTGACCGCGACGACGTCTTCAGCAAGGGGTTCATCTGCCCCAAGGGCGCCTCCTTCGGGGCCGTCGACGTCGACCCCGACCGGCTGCGCACCCCGCTCGTGCGCAGGGACGGCGAGCTGCGCGAGGCCACCTGGGAGGAGGCCTTCGACGCGGTCGCCGCCGGCATCCGGCCCGTCGTGGAGCGTCACGGCCCGAACTCCGTCGGCGTCGTCCTCGGCAACCCCAACGTGCACACCATGGCCGGCGCCCTCTACCCGGCGGTGCTGCTCGCCGGGCTCGGCACGCGCAGCGTCTTCACCGCCTCCACGGTCGACCAGATGCCCAAGCACGTCTCCAGCGGACTGCTCTACGGCGACGCGAACGCCATCCCCGTGCCCGACCTGGACCACACCGACCATCTGCTCCTGATCGGCGCCAACCCGCTGGAGTCCAACGGCAGTCTGTGCACGGCCCCCGACTTCCCCGGCAAACTCAAGGCCCTCAAGGCCCGGGGCGGCACGCTCGTCGTGATCGACCCGCGGCGCACCCGCACCGCCAAGCTCGCCGACCGGCACATCGCCGTGCGGCCCGGCACCGACGCGCTGCTGCTGGCGGCGATGGCCCAGGTGCTCTTCGACGAGGACCTCACCGAGCCGACTCCGCACGTGCAGGGTGCCGAGGACGTGGCCGACGCCCTGCGGGAGTTCACCCCCGAAGCCGTCGCCGCCGCCTGCGACGTCGAGGCCGATGTCATCCGCACCCTCGCCCGCGAGCTCGCCGCCGCCCCCACCGCCGCCGTCTACGGCCGCATCGGCAGCTGCACCGTCCCCCACGGCACCCTGGCCAGCTGGCTCGTCGACGTGCTGAACATCCTCACCGGCAACCTCGACCGGCCCGGCGGCGCGCTCTTCCCGCAGGCAGCCACCGACAAGACCCCGCGCCCCGCCGGACCCGGCCGCGGCTTCGCCCTCGGACGCTGGCACTCCCGCGTGAGCCGGCACCCGGAAGCCAAGGGCGAGCTGCCCCTCTCCGCCCTCGCGGAGGAGATCGACACCGCCACCGAGGAGGGCGAGCCGGTCCGCGCGCTCCTCGCCGTCGCCGCCAACCCCGTGCTCTCCGCGCCCGACGGCGACCGGCT